>DXBU01000081.1 GCA_019116385.1 Candidatus Blautia faecigallinarum
TTCACTTCCTGAAAATTTAGTGGTACTTGTGTAATTTCCAATTGGGTTTTTAGACAGGAAAAACTTTTGAGATCTTGAAGAAAATCTGGGATCGTATTTAGATGTTTTCATTAAAGGGAGATGATTTTTAATTGGATATTAAACTACAAAATCTTTTTTTATATCGATTATAAGGGAGAAAAAAGAAATATCTTTTAACCTTTATACGAAAATAGTTATAATAGTTAGATACCACATGCATAAAAACAGGATGCCCTGCAAAAAAATATTCTGTACAGAGCACCCTTATTATATTCCCGTCTTCTTCAAACTTATTTGTCTCCGTATACTTTCCAATATCCGTCTTTATAATATTTTATCCGTGTTCCTTTGCAGCTCGCCTTCTGGACAACGGCGTCCTTCCACATGATCTGAAATTTCATAATGTTTTCCTTACATGATATTCTCAATCGGTTTCCTGTTTATAGAAAATTATACAGCAGATCACTATGGCTGTCACTTTGTAATTTTTTTAAATCCCGGGAGAAACCGGTTTTTATTGAGCAGATATTGGCAACTATCTTTTATATATGTTACACTAAAAGGGAACTAAAAGGTCCGTTTTGAGAAGGTATGATAATGGAAATAATTTATAATCTTATGCATTTGGAGCGAAAAGTCGCCCGTATTTCTACAAATGGCAAGTGTACGGTCTGGGACAAAGATTTTCTGCCGTATGATCTTTTTCTGGATGACCGGGAGACGGATTTTGATACACTTTTTCATAATATCAGCAGCTTTTATTTCTGGTGCGCCTCCAGGATGCTTACATTGGACCGTGTTTATGCCAAAGAGATCCTTAACAGTATCGGGGTATCCCAGGCGCGTACAGACAGGGACCGGGCACAGATTGCTTTATCTTATCACTGTCTGAGCCTTACGGATGTATACTGGGTGAAAGAAGAGGGAGAACAGATCCGTTTTAAAGATATCAACCTGTATGAAAATCATTTGAGTAATGCTTTTGTGGATATCTCCCTTAAGGGCAGACAGATTTCCGTGGAAAACAGCCATATGATCGCTGATAATCTTTCTACAGGAGGGATGTTTCCAAAAGCCTGGATACGTATGGAGGATGGATTTTATCTTTTGAAAGACGGCGATGAGGAGGCAGTTGAAAGAGAGCTCCTTGCAAGCCGGGTGGCCAGCTGCTTCTCCTGCAGACAGGTGCACTATGAAAGAGCCGCTTACGAGGGAACCACCGTCAGCCGAAGCCGTCTTATGACTTCCCTTGACTACAGTATCGTATCCAGGGAAGCATTTGAGATCTACGCACAAAATCAGGAGATAAATGCGCTGGATTATATCTGTTCCCTGGACGGATACGCTTATCATATGATGAACATTTTAGATTACCTCGTGGGCAATACAGACCGGCATTGGGGAAACTGGGGGCTGCTTGTAGATAACCGGACAAATAGGCCTGTCCGGCTCCATGATCTGATGGACTTTAACCGGGCTTTTTCCAGTTATGACAACCTAAACGGGGCAAACTGCCTGACCGTAGACAGGAGGCACCCTGCAAACCAGCTTCAGGCGGCACTTGACGGGGTGAGAGAGATCGGATGGAACCAGACTGCGGAGATACAGGAGGAATGGTTCCATGGACGGAAGGACTGGCTGGAGATGCTGGAAAGAAGGATGGATGCACTTAAGTTTCTTAAGAGGTAAGTACAAAATCCTAAAAAAGGTGTGTAAAACTATGTTTAATATGGTATATTAGTATAAAAGGCCGTGAAAGGGGTGTAATTATGGATAAAAGATTTTCAGAGGTGTTTAAACCCGGAACTTATCCGCAGATGACTTATGTATCAAGGCAGTCCAGCGGCACCAAATATTCTTATGAGGAACGTCTTCAGCAGAGCCTTTCCATTGATGGGTATCTGACCTATATCGTTGGCCCCTCAAAAATCGGAAAGACTGTTTTATGTGAAAATGTGATCGGACAGGAAAATATGATCTCTATGTCAGGGAACGATTTCTCTAAAGAGCGTGATTTCTGGTCGGGTGTAGGGCGCAAAGCAGGTATTTCTATGAATGCGGAAGTAAGTGAAGAAAACGCGTTCTTGTCTCATAAGCAGCAGAAGACAACCACAATAAAAAAGAATTATCTTACTGCTAAAGACTTGGTTATTGATTTCTTTGTACGCAACAATAAAGTATTAGTCCTGGATGATTTTCATTATGCGCCGCCAGATATTCAATATGATATTGCCTGCCAGTTAAAGGAAGTGATCCGGCAGGGTTTCAAAGCAGTTATCATTTCTCTTCCTTACCGGTCAGATGATGCCATCCGTCTGAATCCTGACCTCACCGGCAGGATCCTTCTTATCGAAATAGAACCATGGAAAAAGGAAGAGTTAAAAAAGATTGCTGAAAAAGGGTTTGCTGAACTTAAAATTTCTGTACCAGAAGATCTGATAGACCGAATGGCTGAGGAAAGTATCCACTCCCCCCAGCTTATGCAGGCAATCTGTCTGAATATAGGCCTGCTGCCAGGCGATCATTCTGTAATGACAGAGGAAATGATCAGCGAGAGCTGCCGCTTTACCTGTATGAACCTTCCTTATGAAGACGTTGTACGTATCCTGAAAGCAGGCCCTTCTACCAGAGGCCAGCAGAGGCTGCAGTATCCGCTTAGAGATGGAAGCAAAAGAGATATCTACAGCCTTGTCCTGAAGGTCCTTGCGGATGACCCGCCCCTGATCGAACTTACCCTTGGGGAACTGATGGAACGGATAAACCTAAATCTTACAGAAAAAGCCATTAAGCCACAGAAAATCAAGGATTCCCTGAAGAGCTGGCAAAAAATGCTGGAAAACCAGGGAAGCCTTTATCAGGTGTTGGAATGGAAGGATGATACGATCCATATACTGGACAATATGTTCTTATTTTATATCCGCTGGAGAGAGGTATAGGAGGG
>DXBU01000082.1 GCA_019116385.1 Candidatus Blautia faecigallinarum
ATGAAACGAAAATAAGGGAGGCAGTTCTTTCTTATTACATATAGAGGGAAATAAGATTTAAGATACAAAAGGGGAGCGATGGAAATGTTAAAAAAATTATTTGGAGGTTTTGGAGGATCGAAATTTTTAAAGAGGATGAATCCTTTGATGGAGCTGTACGCCCACAGCCGCAACAGTGAGAAAACCTATCAGGAGCTGTTGGCTCTGGAACCGTTGATCCGCACAAAGGGGGAGAGGGCAATGTTCAATCTGAACCGTGCGGGAATCCTGTATGATATGTACAGATACAGGGAAGCTGCAGATATCATGCGTGAAATCCCGGCTTTAAATCCGGAGTTTGATGCGCAGTGCGCCGAGATGAAAACAAAGATCATGGCTGCTATGACAAGGGGAGAACATCGATAAAAATGCCATGATAATGAGGAGAAAACAGATAATGCAAAAGATCAATGATATAGAAGAAATGTATGAAAGCCTGGGGATTTCGAAAAAGGTTTTGGAGTTTGGAAAGCAGGCGGAACTAAAGTTAAAGGAGCGGTTTGAAGCCATTGACCGAACTGCGGAGTACAATCAGCTCAAAGTGATCGGTGCTATGCAGAAAAACCGTGTCAGTGAGGGGTGTTTTCATTATGCCAGCGGATATGGATATGACGATCAGGGGCGGGATACTTTAGAAAAAGTATACGCTGATGTATTTCATACAGAGGCTGCTCTTGTGCGGCCCCAGATTGCCTGCGGAACGCACGCTCTTGCCCTTGCTCTTGGAGCCAACTTAAGGCCGGGAGACGAGCTGCTCTCTCCGGCAGGGAAACCATATGATACATTGGAGGAAGTGATCGGCATCCGCCCGTCAGCGGGATCCCTGGCAGAATATGGTATTACTTACCGCCAGGTGGATCTTAAGCCGGACGGAAGTTTTGACTATGAGAACATTGAAAAAGCCATTCATGAAAAAACAAAATTAATTACCATTCAGCGGTCAAAGGGATATCAGACAAGACCGAGTTTTTCCGTCGCCCAGATTGGGGAATTGATCGCTTTTGTAAAAAAGATCAAACCGGATGTTATCTGTATGGTTGACAACTGTTACGGTGAATTTGTAGAGACAATAGAACCCAGTGATGTGGGAGCAGATATGGTCGTGGGATCCCTTATCAAAAATCCGGGCGGAGGACTTGCGCCCATCGGCGGTTATGTTGCCGGCAGAAAGGATCTGATCGAAAACTGCGGATACCGTCTGACCTCTCCCGGACTTGGCCGGGAAGTGGGGGCTTCTCTGGGGGTGATGCAGTCCTTTTACCAGGGGCTTTTCCTTGCGCCGACCGTGGTGGCAAGCGCCCTTAAAGGAGCGATCCTTGCGGCCAACCTTTATGAATCTCTGGGATTTCCGGTAGTGCCTGACGGCTCCGAGAGCAGGCACGATATTATTCAGGCGGTAGAGCTTGGCACGCCGGAGGGCGTGATCGCTTTCTGCCAGGGCATCCAGGCAGCGGCGCCGGTAGATTCCTATGTAACGCCGGAACCATGGGCTATGCCCGGCTATGACAGCGATGTGATCATGGCAGCCGGAGCTTTTGTACAGGGTTCTTCCATAGAACTGAGTGCTGACGGTCCCATCAAACCGCCCTACGCAGTATATTTTCAGGGAGGCCTGACCTGGCCTCACGCCAAACTCGGCATTTTAATGTCTCTGGAACATATGGTTCGGAAAGGATTGGTTCAAATATGAGAAGAACCGTTGTCATCGGAGGAGGAGCTTCCGGGCTTGCAGCCTCCATTGCGGCAGCCGGAAAAGGCGCTGACGTAACCTTAGTGGAACAAAAAGAACTGGTGGGAAAGAAAATCCTGTCTACCGGAAATGGCCGCTGTAATCTTACAAACCTTGCCATGAGTCCCGAATATTACCGCGGAGGGAACCCGGACACAGTAGAGAAGGTACTCCATACTTTCGGCACAGAGGATACCGTCAGATTTTTCAGAAAGCTGGGAATTATAACAAAAGCAAGAGGAACCTACCTTTACCCTAAGAATGATCAGGCATCGTCCGTCCGGGAAGCACTGGCTCTTGGAATCGCCCGGCTCCAGGTAGAAACGTATCTTCAGACAAAGGTAGAAAAGGTTTCTTTTTCTAAAGGAAAATTTGATATATATATAAAGAAAAACGGGAAGGAACAAAGACTGGAAGCTGACAGGCTGATCCTCGCAGCCGGCGGCAAGGCTTCTCCAGGTCTTGGATCTGACGGCAGCGGATATCAACTTGCCAAAAACCTGGGGCATACCATAACTCCGGTTTTTCCGGCGCTGGTACAGCTTACATCTGATGATCCTGCTTTTCGGAAGCTGGCCGGCGTAAGAAGCGACGCAAAGATTGTTCTTATGTCAGACGAAACTGCCGTGTGTGCCGACCAGGGAGAGATTCAATTTACAGATTACGGGCTTTCAGGTATCCCTGTCTTTCAGGTGAGCCGGTTCGCTGCAGAGGGCCTGCGGGAAGGAAAGCCTGTTTCTGTCATCCTTGACTTCCTTCCGGAGATGCAGGAGACAGAAATCTGCGCCCTCTTCAGAGAGAAGCAAAAAGACTGGAGCGACAATACTGCGGAAGAATTTTTAAGAGGAATTTTTCACCGCAAACTGGTAAATGTGCTCCTTACCCGGGCACACATCCGCTGGTCGCAGAAAGTGGAGAATTTCAGCGAAGAAGATTTTGCAGGACTCGCCTGCCTCTGCAAAAAATTTGAAGTAAAGATTACAGGAACCCGTTCTTTTGATCAGGCGCAGGTCTGTGCAGGAGGAGTTTCTCTTGAAGAGATCGATCCTCTGACTATGGAATCCCTGAAATGCCCCGGGCTGTATATAACAGGCGAACTCCTTGACGTCGACGGCATGTGTGGGGGATATAATCTGCAGTGGGCCTGGGCAACGGGACATATAGCCGGAGAAGCGGCGGCGCTATAAGAGAAAAACGAAGGAAAGGACGGATGTTTATGATCAGACTCCAGCAGTTGAAATTGAATATCGATCATACAGAAGCGGATCTTAGGAGGAAACTTTTGAAAACCCTCCGTGTGAAAGAAGATGCGCTTCTTTCATATCAAATAGAAAAGCAGTCTCTGGATGCCAGGAAAAAGCCTCAGCTTTCCTATGTGTATACAGTGGCTGTCCATTTAAAAAATGAAAAGGAGT
>DXBU01000083.1 GCA_019116385.1 Candidatus Blautia faecigallinarum
ACTACAAAAGAGAAAAGCAAGAGGGGTATAATACCTATGATATCTTCTCTTGTATTAGGAAATAGGTTATGATATTATGATAAAAAATGAGCAGGATTTGGAATACAGGCGGATAAAGGATAAAAATGGAAAGTAAACTTTCTGATCTGCCTGGATAATGCGCGAAATGCGTCAGGAAAGGGGAAATTATGAGAAAAAAGCTGACAAACACCATTTTGTTTCTGGCCGTACTGGCAGCGGCAGTGATCCTGACCATCTATGTGGGACAGAATGCAGTAAGTGTTCTGGTATACAACTTTATCTTCCTTGGGATCATGGTGCTGCTGTATCTGGCAGGACTTTTTGGCGGGATGTTCCGTATGAACAACATCGCCGCCGCCATTGAAGAAGCCACAGAAACCCTTACAGAAGTATTCAAAAAAAGCGGCAAGGCAGATACCAAAAATCTGACTTACTTAAACGGCATCTTTTCCCACAAATATCTGGACAAAAAGATGGACAACTTTACCGGAAATATCTCCCAGAGCCAGGAAGGGATCGGAGACCTGGAAGAATACATCAATGAGGAAGAACTGGACAATCATATACATAAACGCCTTTTGGATATGGTCCCGGATATTTTCACCAGCCTGGGTATCCTTGGTACCTTCGTGGGACTGGTATGGGGCCTGCGGAATTTCCAGCCTACGGATTATGAAGCGATGACCAGTTCGGTATCTGCTTTGGTAGACGGGATCAAGGTAGCCTTTCTTACCTCTATTTACGGTATTTCTTTTTCGATTGTTTATACCTATGGGATCAAAAGCGAGTATTCTTCCATGACAGAGCGCTTAAGCGATTTCCTGGAAAAATTCCACGCATATGTGATCCCCACAGCAGAAAACGAATCCAGAAATCTTCTGGTGTCCAGCCAGAAACACCAGACAGCTGCCATGACAAAGATGGCGGAACAGTTTTCCGTACAGATGGCGGACAGCTTTGAAAAGGTGATCACACCTACTTTCAAAAAAATGAATGAATCTTTGGATCTTCTTACCACCTCTGTGGTCAGAGGGCAGAAGGATGCCATCAAGGAGATCCTGGACACCTTTTTAAAGGAGATGCACGATTCCTTTAAACTGGAATTTTCCGATTTTAATGAGGCCCTTTCCCAGATGAAAAAAGCCCAGAGGGAAAATGCGGAATACACAGCCGGTCTTTACCAGACCATGAGCCAGCAGCTTACCGACTCTTTTGTGAAACAGGAACGGCTGATGAAAAACATGGTTGCGGAGATCGGAAATATGCAGAGCCGCTATATGACCTCCGCAGGACGGATCCTGGAAGAAAACCAGGAGATCCAGAAGATACAGCAGCAGGATTACGAGCGTATTTCCGGATATCTAAAGGATGCGGAACGCTCTGCCGCCAAGTTCTGGGTGGCCTGCAACCAGACCATGCAGAAATATGTGGAAACAGCGGCCCGTGCCATGGAGCGGGTATCCGACTCCGGGCTGGCAGGCCGTGACCTGATCGAATCCAATAAGCAGATCGCCCAGAGTTTTGACCTGAAGATGCGGGAGTTTACGGAATACCAAAAGCTGGCATACAGCACAATGGAACAGATGCGCCGCCTTCTGGCGGACATTTCCGCAGTCAATACCAGAGAGGTATCCCTCATAGGCGGCAAGCTTTCGGCCTCCGGACAGAAAGAAGAGGACAGAAAGCTTATGCAGGCAATGGAAGACCAGGCCCAGCGTCAGGAAGCGCTGCTGGAAGATATTGCAAAAAACATCCGGGATCTATCCAAAACTTCCCAAAAAGGAAAGTTTGGCCTGTTTCGATAAAGGATAAAAGGAGAAGCTCATGCGCAAAAGAAAATCAGAGGATAATGGCTTTAATGTCTGGCGCTCTTATTCGGATATGATGGCGGGCGTTCTGCTTTTGTTTGTGCTGATCATGTGCGTGACTCTTTTTCAGGCGCAGAAAAGCTATGATGAGAGCATTCAGGAGAGAGACGAACGCCTCGCTTTACAGGAGGAGTATACCCAGGAGATCCTTGCCCAGCAGTCGGTGCTGGAAGAAAAGGAAGGCCAGCTTAAGAATCAGGATGAACAGCTGAAAACCCAGGACGAACAGCTAGCCCAGCAGGAGGAACAGCTAGCCCAGCTGGCAGAAAGGCTCAAAGAGCAGGAGACTACCCTTAGCGCCCAGAAAACCGCCTTGGACGAGCAGACCGCCCTGCTCCACCAGCAGCAGGTACAGATCGATCAGATCATTGGCGTAAAGGCAGATGTGGTATCTTCTCTGCGTCAGGAATTTGCCGCCAATAATGTGAATGTTGATATAGATGCCCAAACAGGCGCCCTCACCCTGGATGCCAATGTCATGTTTGACTATGACGAGGCAGAGCTGACCGATGAGGGAAGGGCAGCCCTTCGGGAAATCCTTCCTATTTACTGCAAGGTGCTTCTGGCAGAAGAAAACCAGGAATATCTGGCAGAGATCATTATTGATGGATATACGGACACAGCGGGAGATTACAGCTATAATCTGGAATTATCCCAGAGACGTTCCCTGGCAGTGGCCCAGTACCTTCTGGAGATCCAGGACGAATTTCTCACAAAGGATGAGCGGGTCAGCCTGGAAAATTATCTTACAGTAAACGGACATTCCATGGCAAATCCCATCCTGGATGAGGAAGGGAATGTAGATATGGACGCCTCCCGTAGAGTAGAGGTAAAATTCCGCCTGAAGGATGAAGAGATGATCGAAGAATTAAATAAGATCATGTCTGAGGAGTGACCATTTGGAGACCCCGGCATATCCTGATAACAGCGGCAGTGCTGTATCGGACAGATGCCGGAATATAAAGAAAAAGAGGTAAATTTCATGGAACTATTTTTCGGGCTTATGATCCCGTTTATGGGCACGACACTGGGTTCGGCCTGTGTGTTTTTGATGAAGGAAGAACTCAAACCCGGGATCCAGAAGGCATTTTTGGGATTTGCTGCCGGCGTGATGACAGCCGCCTCTGTATGGTCTTTGCTGATCCCGGCCATGGATATGAGTGAAAGCATGGGGAAACTTGCCTTCCTGCCGGCGGCGGTGGGGTTTTCTTTGGGGATCCTGTTTCTCCTTGCCATGGACAGGGCCGTACCGCATCTGCATTTGGGCTGCGAAGAAAATGAAGGCCCCAAATGCGCTTTAAAAAAAACAACCATGCTTGTCCTTGCTGTGACCCTTCATAATATTCCCGAAGGACTTTCCGCAGGAGCTGTGTTTGCCGGCGCTGCAGCCCAAAGCCAGACAGTGACCCTGGCAGGAGCCTTTGCTTTATCCATCGGGATCGCCATACAGAATTTTCCGGAAGGAGCGATTATCTCCATGCCCCTTAGGGGAAATGGGGTAGGAAAACTCCGGGCGTTTCTGTACGGAGCCTTTTCCGGGATCGTGGAACCGGCAGCCGGGCTTGTCACGCTGCTGCTGGCCGCGTATATCACCCCGGTCCTGCCCTATCTGCTGGCTTTTGCTGCGGGAGCCATGATCTATGTGGTGGTGGAAGAACTGATCCCGGAAGCCAATGAGGGAAAGCACAGCAATATTGCCACCCTCGCCTTTGCTGCAGGATTTGTCCTTATGATGATCCTGGATGTGGCCCTGGGCTGAAGAGCGCAAAGAACAAAAAGCCCCCAAATACAGCAAAAAATACTTGCATAACAGAAGGTTCTATTGTATAATCGTTTATGTTGTGAAAAAAGATGGTCCTCTGTTACAGATCATGTATTAAGAACATCCAAAAGAATAGGAGAGAAAAACATGAACGAAATTATCAAAAACATTGAAGCTGCTCAGTTAAAAGCAGAAGTGCCGCAGTTTAACGTAGGCGACACAGTAAGAGTACACGCAATGATCAAAGAGGGAAACCGTGAAAGAATCCAGGTATTCGAAGGAACTGTTTTAAAGAAACAGGGCGGAAGCACCAGAGAGACCTTCACCGTAAGAAAAACATCCAACGGCGTTGGCGTAGAAAAGACCTGGCCGCTGCATTCCCCCCATGTTGTTAAGGTAGAAGTCGTACGTCATGGTAAAGTTCGCCGTGCGAAGCTGTTCTACTTAAGAGACCGTGTAGGAAAATCTGCTAAGGTTAAAGAGCGCGTTAAATAATGAATGAAAATTTCACAGTTTTAAAAAAGAAGGGACAATAGCACAGGCTTTGTCCCTCTTTTTCCATCATGGAACAGGAGCGCATATGAAGTTTAAAAAGAAGAAAAAAGGCGAAATGCTCTTACAGGCAAAAGCAAAGGAAAAGCTGGAAAACGAGAAAGTCCGAAAAGTCCTTGTCTGGATTTTTCAGATCACGGTCACCCTGGTGTTTGCAGCGGTGACAGCCATTGCTATGTTCCAGTCTGTTACCATGCAGGAAAGCTCTATGGAACCGACCATCTCTGTGGGGGATCGTTTCTTTATGGACCGTGTCAGCTATAAGGTTTCTTCCCCTCAGAGAGGGGACATCATCGTGTTCAAGACAAATGCCAGCGATGACGCGGCTCTCCACATCCGCCGGGTGATCGGCCTCCCGGGGGAAACCATACAGATCCTAGACGGACGGATCCTTATTGATGGAGAAATATACTGGGAAGGAAAGGATTTTCCTTCTATCAGCAATCCCGGGCTTGCAGAAAATCCGGTTTCTCTGGAAGCGGGAGAGTACTTTGTTCTGGGGGATAACCGGAACAACAGCGAAGACAGCAGATACGGGGATATCGGCCTGGTCAAGAAGCGGTACATAGTGGGCAGGCTTTGGTTTACGATCTCCCCGGTAAACAAAATCGGATTTATGAAAGGTTAGGATAACGATGAATGTACAGTGGTATCCCGGACATATGACAAAAGCGAAACGGCAGATGCAGGAGGACATCAAGCTGATCGATATCATTATCGAGCTTGTAGACGCCCGCGTGCCTCTTTCCAGCAGAAATCCGGATATTGACGACCTGGGCAAAAATAAGTCCAGGCTGATCCTTTTAAATAAAGCAGACCTGGCAGATGAGCGGCAGAACGAAGCCTGGAAACACTATTTTCAGAACCGGGGTTTTTATGTAGTGCAGGTAGATTCCCGAAAAGGAACCGGTATGAAGCAGATCCAAAATACGATCCAGGAAGCCTGCCGGGAAAAAATAGAACGGGACCGGAAGAGGGGGATCAAAAACCGTCCCATCCGGGCAATGGTGGCAGGCATCCCCAATGTGGGAAAGTCTACCTTTATTAACACCTTTGCCGGCAGAGCCTGTGCAAAAACAGGCAATAAACCGGGGGTGACAAAAGGAAAACAGTGGATAAGGCTGAATAAAAACGTAGAGCTTCTGGATACGCCGGGCATTCTCTGGCCCAAATTTGAAGACCAAATGGTGGGGATCCGCCTGGCATATATAGGTTCCATAAAGGACGAGCTTCTCAATATGGAAGAACTCTGCCTGGGGCTGATCGCTTATATAAGAGAGCATTATGAACATACCCTAACGGACCGGTACGGCGTGGAAGAAAAGGGAGAGGATATAGAGGTCCTTGCGGCGATCGCCCGGGAGAGAGGATGCCTGAAAAAGGGCGAAGAGCTGGACTACGAAAAGACCGCAAGGCTGATTTTCGACGATTTCCGTACCGGAAAGCTGGGGCGGATCACCCTGGAATGGGCGCCCAAGGAAGGACACTTAGATGAAGACCATCAGTGAGATCAAAGAAGAAATAAAACAGGCGGATCTCTCCGGCTATCCTGCCCTTTATGAAGCCTATGCCGGGGATAACAGAAGCGGAGTAAAAAAGCTTCTGGAACAGATGAAGAAAAAAGAACAAGAACTGGAAAAAGAAAAGCAGCGCATTGAACACATGAAGGAATACGAATGCCGCTACCAGCATCTGGGCTATGTGTGCGGCATCGATGAAGTAGGACGGGGACCGCTGGCGGGACCGGTGATGGCATGTGCGGTGATACTGCCCAAAGACTGCCAGATCCTTTATCTGAATGATTCCAAAAAGCTAACGGCGCAAAAACGGGAGGAACTTTATCAGGTGATCCTGGAGCAGGCTGTTGCGGTAGGGATCGGGGAGGCAAGCCCCGAGCGTATCGACCAGATCAACATCCTTAATGCTACCTACGAGGCTATGCGCCAGGCCATCAGCAGACTTTCCGTCCAGCCCCAGATCCTCCTTAACGATGCGGTGACGATACCGGAAGTAACGATCCCCCAGGTTCCCATTATAAAAGGAGACGGAAAAAGCATCTCCATTGCCGCGGCCAGCATTGTGGCCAAGGTGACCAGGGACCGGAGGATGGAGGAATACGACCAGGAATTTCCCGGATACGACTTTGCTTCCAACAAAGGCTATGGATCACAGGCCCATATACAGGCGCTGAAAACTTTGGGACCCTGTCCCATCCACAGAGCATCCTTTATTAAAAATTTCTTTTAAGATACAAAAGATACCTACATAGAACAAGGAAAGGGACAGCAGCCCCAATGAATAAACGAAAAGTGGGCGGATATTACGAAGAACAGGCGGCCTTATTTCTGGAAAAGCAGGGCCTTGTGATCCAGGAAAGAAATTTCCGCTGCAAAATGGGGGAAGTGGATCTGATCGCCAAGGACGGCGCTGCCGTGGTTTTTGTGGAAGTAAAGTACCGGTTCTCGGAAAAAGCAGGGACTCCCTTAGAGGCAGTGGACAAAAAGAAGCAGAAGATCATCAGCAGAGCCGCCCTTTGGTATCTGACTGTGCATTTTCACAGGGTGGATCTTCCCTGCCGTTTTGACGTGGTGGGGTTTGTGAAAGAGAAGCCTGTGTGGATCAAAAATGCATTTGATTTCTGCGGATAATGAGTTGTTTTGGAAAGGGGAAAAGAGGAAAACATGGAAATAAAATGGCAGGACAGCACCAGACCGCACATGGAACTGCGGGAAAAAAACGGGGTACCATTCCTTGCTTTTGAAAAGTGGGAGGAGATCCCCTGGCTTGTACATGGCTTCAGCACCCGGCTGGGCGGTGTGAGCAAAGGGATATATGCCTCGATGAACTTAAGCTTTACCAGAGGGGACAAAGAAGAGGACGTACGGGAAAACTACCGCAGGATCGCCGCTTCTATGGGCTTTTCCCCTGAGGATATCGTGACCACAGACCAGACCCATACCACCAACATCCGTACAGCACAGTGGGAAGATAGAGGCAATGGGCTTACGAAACCCCGCCCTTATACCGACATTGACGGAATGGTCACCAATGTACCTGGAGTGGTCCTTTCCGCATTTTTCGCCGACTGTGTTCCCCTTTATTTTGTAGACCCTGTAAAGCGGGCCATCGGCCTGTCTCATTCCGGATGGCGGGGCACCGCTGGAAAGATCGGCAGGGCGACCATCGAAAAAATGCAGGAGGAATACGGCTCCAGGCCGGAGGATATCTATGCAGCCATCGGCCCCTCTATCTGCCAGGAGTGTTATGAGGTAAGCGGGGATGTGATCGAAGAGTTCTGCCGCGCCTTTGATAAAAAATACTGGGACCGGCTGTTTTACCGGAAATCCCAGGAAAAATACCAGCTGGATCTTTGGGAGGCCAACCGGATCGTATTTTTGGAAAGCGGGATCCCAAAGGACCATATCCAGATGCCGGGTATCTGTACCTGCTGCAATCCCGCACTTTTATTTTCCCACAGAGCATCCGGGGGAAAGAGAGGGAACCTGGGCGCCTTTTTGGGCATAAAAAAAGAATGATCGGCTTTTCTAAAAAAACAGCGGCTCCGGTGTTGTACACCGGGGCCGCGCGGCTTTATCTGGAATTTACCTGTTTGATCAGGTTCATGATCTTGTCATTGCTGGAGCGTACCTTTTCTACGGACACATCATGATTGATGATATCCATAATGCTTGCCAGGTATTTGCTCATGTTGGCTTCGATATAATAAGGCTTAGAAAGAAGCTCCTTGGGACGGTAGTTTAAGTTTGTGGTGATCACCCGGTCCAGCCAGCCTTTTTCATAATATTCATCAAATTTATCCAGACCATCGGTGAAAAGACCATAGGTGGTGCAGATAAATACACGATTTGCCTTGCGTTCTTTGATCTGGCGGGCAACATCCAGCATACTTTCGCCGGAGGAGATCATATCATCGATGATGACCACATCTTTTCCTTCTACAGAATCGCCCAGGAATTCATGGGCTACGATGGGGTTCTTGCCGTTGACGATGGTGGAGTAATCCCTTCTCTTATAGAACATACCCATATCCACGCCAAGGATATTGGAAAAATAAACCGCTCTGGACATGGCGCCTTCATCGGGGCTGATGATCATCAGATGGTCGTTGTCCGGCTTGAAATCCGGGACATTCCGTACCAGTGCCTTTAAGAACTGGTAGGTGGGGAAAAAGTTGTCAAACCCGTTTAAGGGGATGGAATTCTGCACACGGGGATCGTGGGCGTCAAAGGTGATGATGTTGGAGACTCCCATATCGATCAGTTCCTTTAATGCCAGCGCGCAGTCAAGGGATTCCCGTTTGGTACGTCTGTGCTGCCGTCCTTCATAGAGGAAGGGCATGATCACGTTGATCCGGTGGGCTTTTCCTGTAGCGGCGGAAATGATCCTTTTCAGATCCTGGTAGTGGTTGTCCGGAGACATATGGTTTTCATGTCCGCAGACGGTATAGGTAAGACTATAGTTGGTAATGTCCACCATGATATATAGATCTGCACCGCGGACAGATTCCCGGATATAGCCTTTTCCTTCACCGGTGCCAAAGCGCGGGCAGGAACATTCGATGAGAAAAGATTTTTCACTGTAGCCCTGGGGTATAATGCTTAACTTTTTCTTGGAAACAAGCTCCTTACGAAATCGGACAAGCTTTCTGTCAACCTCTTCGGCTAACTCCCGGCATCCCGCCAGGGCGGCAATGCGGATCGGAGCAACTGGCAGAGACTTCTCCAGCAATTCAATATTCGGCATAATTTTCCTCCTAAGTATTATGATCATCTACCGTATAAATCTTTCGACAGACAGTATTCTATAAGTAGTTATAACATTTGACCTAAATCACGTCAAGGAATTTATTGCTTTTTACCTTTGAAATTGGTATGATAAAGAGGATAAAAAAGGAAAACCAAGAAACGAGGAGCAGGATGAAGAATAAAAAACATATCATATCCCATGTGCTTGAGGGAAGCATCGCAGCAGAACTTGAACTTGAGCCAGGGGACATTTTATTGTCCGTAAACGGAAAAGAGATCGAAGATATATTTGACTACCGCTATTATACGGAGGATGAACTGGTGACCCTTCTGATCCTTAAACAAGACGGAGAGGAATGGGAACTGGAGGTGGAAAAGGATTACGGGGAAGACTTAGGCCTGGAGTTTGAAAACGGGCTGATGGATTCCTACCGTTCCTGTTCCAACCGCTGTATTTTCTGCTTTATCGACCAGATGCCTCCAGGCATGCGGGAAACCCTGTATTTTAAAGACGACGATTCCCGGCTGTCTTTTCTTCAGGGAAATTATGTGACGCTGACCAACATGAGCAGCCACGATATCGACAGGATCATACAGTATCATCTTTCTCCCATAAATATTTCCTTCCAAGCCATGAATCCGGATCTTCGCTGCAAAATGCTCCATAACCGCTTTGCCGGGGAGTCTCTAAAAAAAGTGGACCGTTTTTACGAGGCCGGGATCACTATGAACGGGCAGATCGTTCTCTGCAAAGGGATCAACGACGGAGAGGAACTGGAGTACAGCCTGAAAAAGCTTTCCGCCTACGCGCCCCTTTTGGAAAGCGTTTCGGTGGTGCCGGTGGGCTTGACAAAATACCGGGAAGGGTTGTATCCTTTACAGGCATTTACCCAGGAAGATGCCCGGCAGGTGCTCATGGTGATCCACAGATGGCAGGAAGAAATGAAGAAACAGTATGGCATCCATTTTGTACATGCCTCGGATGAATGGTACATCCTTGCCGGATGGGCCCTGCCGGAAGAGGACAGCTATGACGGATACCCTCAGCTGGAAAATGGAGTAGGGATGCTGAGCCTTTTGGAAACAGAGGTGAAAGCGGCCCTTTCCCAGAGAAAAGGAGACAGCCGGCAGATCCGTGCCGCGGCTGCCACAGGAAAACTGGCCGCACCTTTTCTGAAAACCTATATGGACTGGATCCGGGAGAAATACCCTCAGGTACAGGTGGAGGTGATCCCGGTGGCCAATGACTTTTTTGGACAAGAGATCACCGTTTCCGGACTTGTGACAGGAGGAGATCTGATCCGGCAGCTTAAGGGGCGGGATCTTGGGGAAAAACTTCTCATCCCATGCAACATGCTGCGAAGGGGCGAGGATGTATTCCTGGATGACGTAACGGTAAGAGAGGTGTCCGAGGCCCTGGGCGTTCCAGTGGCCGTTGTGGACGAGGAGGGAGAAGCCCTGCTCCGCGCAGTCCTCAAGGAACCTGAAAAAAAGATTCACAAAAGGAGACAAATATATGAGCAGACCAGTAGTGGCGATAGTGGGCAGGCCGAACGTAGGTAAATCCACCCTTTTCAATGCCCTGGCGGGAAGCAAGATTTCCATCGTGCAGGATACTCCCGGGGTGACAAGGGACCGGATCTACGCAGACGTAACCTGGCTTGACAGATCATTTACTTTGATCGATACAGGGGGGATCGAACCCGACAGCAGTGACATTATCCTTTCCCAGATGCGGGAACAGGCACAGATCGCTATTGATACGGCGGATGTGATCGTATTTATCACCGATGTACGCCAGGGACTTGTGGATGCAGACGCCAAGGTGGCGGACATGCTCCGGCGCAGCCAGAAGCCGGTGCTTTTGGTTGTAAACAAGGTGGACAGTGTCCAGAAGTTTATGATGGACGTATACGAATTTTATAATCTGGGGATCGGAGAACCCATCCCGATCTCAGCGGCAAACCGCATGGGCCTCGGGGACATGCTGGATCTGATCGTAAAGGAGCTTCCCAAGGATGCTGGCACAGAAGAAGAGGATGAGATCCCCAGGATCGCCATTGTAGGAAAACCGAATGTGGGGAAATCCTCTCTGATCAACCGGCTCTTGGGAGAGGACCGGGTGATCGTCTCCGACATAGCCGGAACCACCCGGGATGCGGTGGATACCCGGGTGACCTGGGAAGGCAGGGAGTATATCTTTATTGATACAGCGGGCCTTCGCCGGAAGGGAAAAGTAAAAGAAGAGATCGAGCGCTATAGTGTGATCCGTACCGTCACCGCGGTAGAGCGTGCCAATATCGTTGTGATCCTCATCGACGCTACCGAAGGCGTTACCGAGCAGGATGCAAAAATCGCAGGGATCGCCCACGAAAATGGCAAGGGTGTCATCGTGGCGGTAAATAAATGGGATGCCATCGAAAAAAATGACAAGACCATTTACCAGTTTACCAACAAGATCCGGGATACCCTGGCTTATATGCCCTATGCGGAGCTGATCTTCATTTCCGCAAAAACCGGACAGCGGATCCCGAAACTTTTTGAGACCATCGATGGAGTCATCGAAAACCAGACCCTGCGGATCCAGACAGGGGTCCTTAACGAAATCCTGTCGGAAGCAGTGGCGATGCAGCAGCCTCCTTCTGACCGGGGAAAACGACTTAAGATCTTTTATATGACCCAGGTTGCGGTCCGGCCGCCTACATTTGTGATTTTTGTAAACGATAAAGAATTGATGCATTTTTCCTATACCAGATATATAGAAAATAAAATACGGGAGGCCTTCGGTTTCCGGGGCACTCCGCTGAAATTTATCATCCGGGAACGGGGAGAGAAGGGTTGAGAAGAGTATGGAAAGATTGATTTGCCTGGCCATTGGCTATGTGTGCGGGCTGTTTCAGACTTCCTATATTATTGGCAGGACGCAGCACAAGGACATACGGAAATATGGCAGCGGAAACGCAGGCACCACAAATGCCCTGCGCACCTTTGGAAAAAAAGCGGGGGCACTTACCCTTTTGGGAGACTGTCTGAAGTGTGTCCTTGCTGTATGGATCGTGCGGCTTATTTTTCGGGAGCGTTATGGAGAGATCCTTCCCCTTCTGAGCCTGTACGGGGCAGCGGGATGTATTTTGGGACATAATTTTCCTTTTTACCTGAACTTCAAGGGCGGAAAGGGCGTGGCGGCATCGGTGGGCTTTATACTTGCCTTTGATGTCCGCATCTTTCTTATTGGCGCGGTGGTGTTCTTCGGACTGTTTTTTGCTACTCACTACGTTTCCCTTTGCTCCATCAGCGCCTATCTGACAGCACTGGTACTGGTGATCATTTTTGGACAGATGGGATCTTACGGCATGGACACAAGCCATACCATAGAGCTTTATGCGGTGATGGCGGCACTGACGGTCCTGGCTCTTTATAAGCACAGGGCCAATATCGCAAGACTCTTAAAAGGAACAGAGAGCAAGATCTATCTGGGAAAAAGCAAGAAAGAACAATAAAAGGAGGCTGCCCTATGGCAAAGATCAGTATACTGGGAGCAGGAAGCTGGGGAAGTGCCCTTGCCGTACTGCTTCACAATAATGGAAACAGCGTAACACTCTGGTCCGCTTTGGAAGAGGAAGTAACCCTCTTGCAAGAAAAGAGAGAGCATCCCGTCAAACTTCCCGGGGTCCGTCTCTCAGAGGAGATCTTCATTACTTCCGACCTGAAAGGATCCCTTGACGGCGCCGATGTGGCAGTGCTTGCCGTTCCCTCCCCCTTTACCAGGAGCACGGCGGCTATGATGGCGCCTTATGTGAAGGACGGACAGGTGATCGTAAACGTGGCCAAAGGCGTGGAAGAACATACCCTTATGACCTTAAGCGAGATCATTGAAGAAGAGATCCCTAATGCCAGGGTGTGTGTCCTTTCCGGCCCCAGCCACGCGGAAGAAGTGGGCAGAGGGATCCCTACCACCTGTGTGGTAAGCGGAAAAACAAGAGAACTTGCGGAATATCTCCAGGGCATCTTTATGAGCCCGGTATTCCGTGTATATACCACACCGGATATCCTGGGGGTAGAACTGGGAGGAGCCCTGAAAAACGTGATCGCCCTTGCGGCAGGTACTGCCGATGGATTGGGGTACGGAGATAATACAAAAGCAGCGCTGATCACAAGGGGCATTGCCGAGATCGCCAGACTAGGGACCAAAATGGGCGCCCGGGCAGAAACCTTTTACGGCCTTTCCGGTATAGGCGACCTGATCGTTACCTGTGCCAGTGTACACAGCCGCAACCGTAAGGCAGGCTATCTCATTGGAAAAGGATATACCATGGAGCAGGCCATGGAAGAAGTGAAGATGGTGGTGGAAGGAGTTTATTCCGCCAAGGCGGCCAAAAGCCTTTCCGAAAAATACCAGGTGGAGATGCCGATCATCAATGAAGTGAACAAGGTCCTTTTTGAAGGAAAAGCAGCGGCAGAAGCAGTGAAGGACCTGATGCTCCGGGACAAAAAAGTAGAAACACCCATGCTTCCATGGGAATAAGGACAAATAGAAAAAGTACAGGCTTTTCTTTCTTGAGAAAAACCTGTACTTTTTTTAAAATAAAGTATCTGCCAGATCGTCAGGAACGTGGGAACTGTGATAATTCTGGTCGAGGGTATCGATGATGGCCATATCCTCCTCCTCAATGGAAAAATCGAAGATGGCGCCATTTGCGGCGATCCTGTCAGGATGAGAGGATTTGGGGATGACAGCGATACCTTTCTGAACGGCCCAGCGCAGACCGATCTGTGCGGGGGTCCGCCTGTATTTCGTGCCCAGCACACACATCACATCATTGTCAAGGTATGCGCCTCTGGCCAGGGGGGCATAGGCCTGGACCATAATGCCGCTGTCCTGGCAATATTCGATCAGCTCTTTGGGATAGCACAGGGGATGACATTCGATCTGGTTCACAGCAGGCACGATGCCGGAAACTTTTTTCAATTCTTCCAAATGCCGGATCTCAAAATTGCTGACGCCGATAGAAAGAGCGCGGCCGGAAGATAAAATGTCCTCCATAGCTTTCCAGGTACTTAAATAACATCCGGGAACCGGCCAATGGATCAGAAAAAGATCTACATAATCCAGCTTCAGCCTCTCTAAGCTCCGTTCAAAGGAACCCTGGATGTCTCCCAGACGCTGGGCAGTATTCCATACTTTGGTGGTGATGAACAGATCCTTGCGGGGAATGCCGCATTTTGCAATGCCTCTTCCTACATTTTCTTCGTTTTTATATACAGAGGCAGTGTCGATCAGGCGGTACCCGGCATTTACAGCTGCCTGGATGGCAGATTCGGCTTCGTTTTCCCCGGTTAGTTTATATACGCCCAGTCCAAGGAGCGGCATTTCTCTATCCGTATTTAAAAAAACGGTATTTTTCAAAATAATTCCTCCTCAATTACCATTACAGCTTTTGCTGTCCGCTGTTTGTCCGGGCTGATATCACTCAGCCCGAAATGATGGCATAAGTATAGCACATAAATATGAAAGAAGAACTTCAAATTTGTTACAAATTTGCAACAAGCTCATTGTTAATGAAAAATCAATAATGTTTAAAAAATGTCAAAGATGGAAAAAATAGATAATATAGTGGTGAAACTGTCAAAAAAAATTGGTAAAATTTCAGGATATATTTCTTGATAATGGAGAAGAAAGGTTGTATAATGATTTTAATTGATAAATTCTTGTCATAACTATGCCCTTTTATGGGTATTTGAAAGAAAGGAGCATATTTATATGCACATCATAAAGGATGAAAACGGCAATCTGATCCACCATGGACACGAACATTCCCATGGGGAAGGAGCCTCTCACGATCACGAACATACACAGGGACAGGAGTGTGCCGGCCATAGCCACGAACACTGCGGTTCCTGCAGCGGCGGCGACTGCAAGAATGAGACGGTGGCTTTACTGAGCTACATGCTCTCACACAACGAGCACCATGCAGCCGAACTTGACCAGATGGCAGAAAACCTTGGAAAGATGGGCATGGATGCTGCGGCTAAGACCATCCGGGAGGCTGTTGCCGATTTCCAGAAAGGCAATATGCGTCTGGGCCTTGCCCTGACACTTGTAAAGGAAGAACTGAAATAGGAGGCGTCAGATATGTGTCTTGCAACGGTATATAAAGAACAGGATGATTCCATCATCCTGAAAAATGTCAGCCGGATCGATGTAGACGGCACCAGGATCCTTCTCCGGGACATCATGGGGGAGGAGACTATCGTAGAAGGACAGATCCTTATGGTAGACCTGGCAAACAGCATTGTTAAGCTTGTGTGTACAGACTGAGATCTGTACCAGGCGGAATTTACGGATCTTTCGGGCAAAAGCCCCGGAGAAAATATATTAAACTACAAAACATATGTGGAGGTATGTAGCAATGGCAACAGTAAAATTAACAGAACTTATGAAACAGAGACAGCTCCTTTCCTTTGAGCTTTTCCCGCCAAAGACAGACAAGGGCATGGCAAACCTGCCGGGTACCATCGAGCATCTGTGTGAATTCAAACCGGAATATATTTCTGTTACATATGGCGCCGGCGGCGGAAATGTCGGAACCAACAGAGAAGTATGTCAGATGGTAAAGAACGCAGGAACAGTTCCTGTTACCCATTTTACCGTTATCAAAAACACCAAAGAAGGCATCAAGGATCAGCTGGAGACCTATTTAAGCGAAGGCGTTGACCATATCCTGGCTCTTCGCGGAGACTTCCCAAGAGGAGAAAACTCCACAGGCGGAGATTTCAACTACGCAACTGACCTGGTAGCCTTTATCCGCAAAGAATTCGGCGACAAATTCGAGATCGCAGTTGCCGGCTCACCGGAAGGCCACATCTCCTGCCGCAGCCTGGAAGCAGATGTTGCAGTCCTTAAGATGAAACAGGACAATGGCGCTGACTACATTATGACTCAGCTTTGCTGGGATATGGAACAGTTCAAGCGCTGGCTGGATATGATCCGCTCCGCTGGTGTTACCATGCCAGTAGACGTAGGCATCATGCCGATCCTGGATCAGGCAGCTACCATCAATATGGCTCTGTCCCGCAACGGCTGCGTGATGGACCGTGAACTTTCCAGACTGATCTCCAAATACTGGATCTTCCCGAATCCTTTCGACAAGGAGCCATTCGACGATGCTCTTGAGCAGAAGAAAGCAGACTTCAAGAAAGCCGGTATCGAGTACACCATCAAGCAGATCGACAAATACCGCGCTCTGGGCGTAGAAGGCATCCACCTTTACGCACTGAACAAATGGAAAGACGTAACCGACATCATCAACCAGTCCGGCATGCGTACACTTGTATAATACGGACCGAACCGACAGAAAATAAACCGACAAAATTTTTGACCAGGAGGTGCCCGATCTTATGGCACATGTAATTGCTGTCGCCGGAAAAGGCGGCGTTGGAAAAACGACACTTTGCGGAATGCTGATCCAGTATCTCTGCGAGAAGGGAAAGGGACCGGTGCTGGCAGTAGACGCCGACGCCAATTCCAACTTAAACGAGGTTTTGGGTGTAAAGGTGGAGACCACCCTGGGGGATGTCCGGGAAGAGATCGCCCGGGCGGAGATGGCCAAGGACAACCCTATCCCAGCCGGCATGTCCAAAGCGGACTATACGGAACTGCGTTTTGAGGATGCACTTGTAGAGGACAGGGATTTCGATCTGCTGGTAATGGGCAGGACCCAGGGAAAAGGCTGCTACTGCTTTGTCAACGGGCTTCTGCAGGCACAGCTTGCCAAATACCAGAACAACTATCCCTATTTCGTTGTGGACAACGAGGCAGGTATGGAGCATATCAGCAGAGGTGTGCTTCCAACTATGCAGACCGCCATTCTGGTGAGCGACTGCTCCAGAAGAGGCATACAGGCTGTGGGCAGGATCGCAAAGCTGATCCAGGAGTGCGACATGCATCCCTCGGCAGTGGGACTGATCGTGAACCGGGCGCCGAAAGGTGAACTGAATCAGGGAATCAAAGAAGAAATAGAGATCCAGGGCCTGCATCTTTTGGGTGTGGTCCCCCAGGACGATACCGTTTACGAATACGACTGTGAAGGACGGCCTACGGCAGGCCTTCCCAAAGACAATCCGGTCAAGATGGCTGCCTATGCCATTTTTGACAAACTTAACTTATAAGCGACAGCCCTTGCCGCCGAAAAAGCGGCAAGGGGTGTTTATGCGAATGGGGATATTCTTTTTATAGTCAAAAATAACCCATGGGCGGGGATGGGTTCCTGCCTGCGGGATTATTATAAAATCATCAATATTCAAGAAGGACAAAAATGTGTCCCGAAGGGCACATGAATTAAAGGAGGTCTATAATGAGTGAATTCAAATTAACTACAGTGGACGAATTTGAAGCCGCCACCAATCGACTGTTAGAGACAGGTGCCAAGGTCGGCGCGGATTCCTGGCAGATGCGGGTGAAGAATCAAACTCCACACTGTAAATTTGGTGAGTCTGGTGTCTGCTGCCGGATCTGTTCCATGGGTCCCTGCCGTATCACACCAAAGGCACCCAGAGGTATCTGCGGCTGTGACGTACACGGTATCGTAGGAAGAAACTTCCTCCGTTTCACCGCCGGCGGAGCAGCTACCCATTCTGACCATGGACGTGAGATCGCCCATACACTTCACCTGACTGCAGCAGACGGCAACTACAAGGTAAAAGATCCTGAGAAACTGATGCGTCTTGCAAAAGAGTTCAACGTGGAGACAGAAGGCAGAGACATCTATGATGTGGCTCATGAGGTTGCAGAAGTAGGACTTATGGAATACGGAAAGCCATTCGGCACCCTGACCTTCACCAAACGTGCGCCGGAGCATACCCAGGAGATCTGGGACAGAGAAGAGATCCGTCCCCGTGCCATCGACCGTGAGGTTTCCTGCGCAATGCACATGACCCATATGGGATGTTCCTCCAAGTCTGAGGCTCTGATCCGCCAGGCGCTCAGAAACGGCCTTTCCGATGGATGGGGCGGCTCCATGATGGGTACGGAGTTCTCCGATGTACTGTTCGGAACCCCCAAGGAAGTGGAAACAGAAGCAAACCTTGGTGTTATGGTGGAAGAGAACGTCAACATCGTGGTACATGGACATGATCCGTCTCTTTCCGAGATGATCTGCGAATACGCGGACAGCAAGGAAATGATCGACTACGCGAAATCCATGGGCGCACAGGGCATCACCGTATCCGGTGTATGCTGTACCTCCAACGAAGTTGCAATGCGCCGTGGTATCCCCATGGCAGGTAACTTCCTCCAGCAGGAAAACGTGGTCCTTACCGGAGCATGTGAAGCCATCATCGTAGACGTACAGTGTATCTTCCCTGCTTTGGGACCGCTGTCCAAGTGCTTCCATACCAAATTCATCACCACCTCTCCTGTAGCTCAGATGCCGGATTCCGAATTTATCCGCTTCGACGCAGGCACAGCAGGGGAGAAAGCAAAACAGATCGTTAAGATGGCGATCGAAAACTTCAAGAACAGAAACAAAGACCTTGTATATATCCCCAAGATGAAACAGAAAGCAGTCGTAGGCTTCTCTGTAGAGCAGATCGAGAAAAAACTGGACGGCGTTACCAACAGCCACCTGGATGTGACCGGTACCATGATGCCGCTGGTTGACTGTATCAAGTCCGGTGTTCTCCGGGGTGCAGTTGCCATGGTAGGATGCAACAACCCGAAGATCCGTCCTGACTATGCACACATCGAGCTGATGAAGAAGCTGATCGCAAACGACGTCATCCTGGTGGTATCCGGATGTTCCGCACAGGCTGCAGCCAAGGCCGGCCTTATGGATAAGAAAGCAAAGGATCTTTGCGGCGCCGGACTTAAGAGAGTCTGCGAGCTTGTGGACATTCCTCCTGTATTACATATGGGATCCTGTGTGGATATCAGCCGTATGATGGTTCTTGCGGCAAGGATCGCAAAGGATTCCGGATGGAATATTTCTCAGATCCCGCTGGTAGGATGTGCTCCTGAGTGGATGTCCGAGAAAGCGGTTTCCATCGGCAACTATGTTGTAGCAACCGGTATCGACACCTACCTTGGCGTTGAGCCATACGCATACGGTTCCTCCGAGGTGGACGGCCTTCTGAAGGGCGGCCTAAGAGACTGGGTAGAGGCATGCTACACCGTAGAAAAAGACATTGAAAAATTAGGCGATATGATGATCGAAAGAATCGAAGAAAAGAGAACTGCATTAGGCATCTGATGCAGAGAGAAGAAAGGCGCGTTAACTTATGAAAATTGCAGTAACCGGTAAAGGCGGAGTAGGAAAGACGACATTTGCGGCAACTCTTGCCAGATTGTATGCCGACGAAGGCAGGAAGGTCCTGGCGGCGGACGTGGATCCGGACGCAAACCTGGGACTGGCCCTGGGCTTCGACGAGGAAACCCTGGATTCGATCGTACCCATCTCCAGGATGCGCAAACTGGTAGAAGAGCGCACGGGAGCAAATGCACAGAATCAGTTTTATAAACTGAACCCCAAGGTGGACGATATCCCGGATACCTACGGAAAGGTATGCAACGGCGTAAAGCTTTTGGTCCTGGGAACCGTGGAAACCGGCGGAGCCGGCTGTGTCTGCCCGGAGCATGTGATGCTTAAGCGGATCATCAACAATCTGGTCCTTCACAGAGACGACGTGGTGATCCTGGACATGGAAGCAGGCCTTGAACACCTGGGAAGAGGGACAACGGAAAGCATGGACGCCTTTGTGGTAGTCATCGAACCGGGCGCCAGAAGCGTGCAGACCTACAAGAACGTAAAACGCCTTGCCAAAGATCTGGGAGTGGCCCAGGTAAAGGTTGTTGCAAACAAGGTTCGGAACAAAGAGGATGAAGACTTTATTATAAGCCGGATCCCGGCGGAAGACCTCCTTGGGATGATCCATTATAATACCGAAGTTATGGACGCCGACCGACAGGGAAAGTCGCCTTATGATTTCAGCGAGACCGTTACCAACGAAATTAGAAAAATAAAGGAAAAAATAGATCAGCAATGATCTGATATAGGAGGTATGACAGTGCTTTTATTTGATATTGTATTTAACGGAAACGATACCATGTATGCAGAAGCCGTTGAAGCCGTAGATGCAGCCATTGCCAAATACGGCGAGGAAAAAGCGGTAGGATTTCCCGATACAGCATATACCCTGGCCTGCTACTATGCAGAGACAGGCACCAAGATCACAACCTTAAAGGAAGCCAAAGAGGCTCTCTCATATATCAAATCTATCATGAAGAGAGAGAGACGCCTGGATTCCGCTTTTAATTCCGGTGTGGCTACTGCTTTATCCGCAGAGCTCATCGAGGCTATGAAGTACATCGACGGACAGCAGCCATATGAGGCTCCGTATCTTGGACATATGTCCGATGCACAGATCCGTGAGCTGGGTGTTCCCCTTGTAACCGGCGACATCCCCGGCATCGCCGTGATCATCAACGCAGCACCTACCGTAGAAGAAGCCTGCGCTCTGGTTAAGAGCTACCAGTCCCAGGGTAACTTCGTATGTCTGGTGGGCGGCATCATCGAACAGTTAAAAGAAGCCGGATATAAGACCGGATTTAATGTACGTGTATTCCCAATCGGCGAGAATATCTCTTCCGTTGCACATGCCGTTTCCGCAGCCTGCAGAACAGCCATGATCTTCGGAAATATCACTCCTGGCGATAAGAAAGCCCTCCAGGAGTACACCTTCAACAGATTCCGTGCATTTGTAAATGCATTTGCTCCTCTGGACGAGAAGACCGTTGCCTGCGGCGCCGGCGCGATCTACTACGGATTCCCGGTAGTGACCAACGATATGGACTACACACCGTCCGTACCGAAGAGCCTGATCAAGCAGCCGAACATCGAGGAGTTCAACGCAACTTCCCTTGAGGCCCGCGACATCAAGATCAAGATCACAAACGTAGACATCCCGGTTGCATTCGCATCTGCATTCGAGGGCGAGATCATCCGCCGCAAGGACATGCAGGTGGAATTCGACGGTTCCCGTGTGGACTGTGCAGAGCTTGTACAGACCTGCGAGCCTTCCCAGGTGGAGGACCACAAGATCACCGTTGTGGGACCGGAAGCGGACGAGATGGAGCTTGGAAGCAAGAACAGCATCGCTTATGTGGTCAAAGTTGCCGGCAAGAACATGCAGCCTGACTTTGAACCGGTTATCGAGCGTAAGTTCCATAACTACATCAACTGCATCGAGGGCGTATACCACACCGGACAGAGAGATATGCAGCGTATCCGTATCAGCATCGATGCGTTCAACGCAGGATTCCGCATCAAACACATCGGCGAAGTGCTCTACACTCAGGTGAAGAACGAATTTGACGCCGTTGTGGACAAGTGCGAGGTTGTGATCTATACCGATCCTGCAGAATGTACAAGGATCCGTCATGAGGTTGCCATCCCCACCTTCAATAAGCGTGACGAGCGTCTGGAGACCCTCACCGATGAATCCGTAGACGTATACTACAGCTGTATCCTCTGCCAGGCATTCTCCCCGTCCCACGTATGCGTGGTAACACCGGAGAGACTTGGTCTTTGCGGCGCGGTATCCTGGCTTGACGCCAAGGCTACCAATGAGCTGGATCCAAGCGGCCCCTGCCAGGTGATCACCAAAGAAAGACTTATCGACGACCGCATCGGTGAGTACGAAGACGTAAATGAAGCGGTAAAGAAATTCTCCCAGGGCGCTCTGGAAGAGGTATCCCTGTACTCCATCATGGAAAAACCGATGACATCCTGCGGATGCTTCGAGTGTATCTGCGGCATCGAGCCCTTCTCCAACGGCGTAGTCATCGCCAACCGTGAGTACGCAGGCATGACGCCTCTTGGAATGACCTTCCCGGAGATGGCTTCCATGACCGGCGGCGGTGTGCAGACACCAGGCTTTATGGGACATGGCAAGCATTTCATCGCTTCCAAGAAGTTTATGAAGGCAGAAGGCGGTATTGAGCGTATCGTATGGATGCCTAAGGAATTAAAAGATTTCGTTGCGGACAGACTGAACAAGACCGCTAAGGAACTGTACGGCATCGACAACTTCACCGATATGATCGGCGACGAGACCGTAGCAGAAGATCCGGAGACACTGGTTGCCTTCCTTACCGAGAAGAACCATCCGGCTCTGTCCATGGAACCAATGATGTAATACACTCCTTGCTTGGGGGAGGGACAGGAATGCCCCTCCCCGGGGAGTCTGGCCTTACGAAACATTGATACAAGTTAAAGTTTCAAACAAGGAAATGGAGAGATGTGCGCTATGTTAATCAACAGAATTTTCAGCGGAAATGATGCCGTTTACGGACTGACGGTACAGGCCGTGGACCAGGCCATCCAGCAGCATGGTGCAGACAAGGCTGTGGGCTTTCCTCATACAGCATACTGCCTGCCATGCTATTACGCAGTGACCGGAGTTAAGGTAAAGACTCTCGGGGATCTGAAAGAAGCATTAGGTGTGGTAAAGACACTGATGACAAGAGAAGAGCAGCTTGAGGACGCGCTGATGTCCGGCGTTGCCACCGCTTTGTGCGCGGAGTTTATCGAAGCGCTGAAGTATATCGACGGGGCAGAACCATACAGCGAGCCCTGCACCGGACACCTTCCGGACCAGATCATCCGTGAGCTTGGCGTACCCCTTGTAACCGGAGATATCCCGGGCGTGGCTGTTATCCTGGGATCCGCACCTACTGCCAAGGAAGGCGTTGACCTGATCAAGAGCTATCAGGCACAGGGCATCCTGGTAACATTGGTGGGCGGCATCATCGACCAGGCACAGGAACTGGGACTGAATATGGGATACAATGTAAGAATCGTTCCTTTGGGTAAAGACGTGACATCTGTTATACATGTAGTATCCGTTGCAGTCCGTGCAGGTCTGATCTTCGGCAACCTGACACCGGGAGATGCTGCAGGACTGATCCAGTACACCACCGAGAGAGTGCCGGCATTTGTCAATGCCTTTAAGCCGGTGGACGATGTGATCCTGGCGGCAGGCGCAGGCGCGATCAAACTCGGTTTCCCTGTGATCTCCAATGAGACCGAAAACATCCAGGAGGTTCCCGGGGCCCTTATCGCATGCCCCGATGTGGCAGACTTTAACAAGGTTTCTCTGGAAGCCAGAAATATCAAGATCAAGATCACCAAGGTAGATATCCCCGTAGCTTTTGCTTCTGCATTTGAAGGCGAGATCATCCGCCGCAAGGATATGCAGGTGGAATTCGACGGTTCCCGGGTGGACTGTGCGGAGCTGGTACAGACCAAGAGCCTGGATGAAGTAGAAGATCACAAGATCGAACTCATCGGACCGGAGATCGACACCTTTGAAGAAGGCAGCAAGCACAGCCTGGCTTATGTAGTGGAAGTGGCCGGCAAGAAGATGCAGCCGGATTTCGAACCGGTCATCGAGCGTAAATTCCACAACTATATCAACTGTATCGAAGGCGTATACCATACCGGCCAGAGAGACATGTTCCGTATCCGTATCAGCAAGGATGCCTATAATGCAGGGTTCCGCGCAAAACACATCGCGGAAGTGCTCTATACCCAGGTAAGGAACGAATTCGAAGCTATTGTAGACAAGTGCCAGGTTAAGATCTATACGGATCCGGCAGAGTGTACCAAGGTGCGTCAGGAACTGGCTATTCCTACCTTTGACAAGCGTGACGCCCGTCTGGAGACCCTTACCGACGAATCCGTAGACGTATACTACAGCTGTATCCTCTGCCAGGCATTCTCCCCGTCCCACGTATGTGTGGTAACACCGGAGAGACTTGGTCTTTGCGGCGCGGTATCCTGGCTTGACGCTAAGGCTACCAATGAGCTGGATCCCAACGGTCCCTGCCAGGTGATCACAAAAGAAAGACTCATTGACGACCGCATCGGCGAGTACGAAGACGTAAATGAGGCAGTAAAGAAATTCTCCCAGGGCGCTCTGGAAGAGGTATCCCTGTACTCCATCATGGAGAAGCCGATGACCTCCTGCGGATGCTTTGAGTGTATCTGCGGCATCGAGCCGTTCTCCAACGGTGTAGTCATCGCCAACCGTGAGTACGCAGGAATGACGCCTCTTGGAATGACCTTCCCGGAGATGGCTTCCATGACCGGCGGCGGCGTGCAGACGCCAGGCTTTATGGGACATGGCAAGCACTTTATCGCTTCCAAGAAGTTTATGAAGGCAGAAGGCGGTATCGAGCGTATCGTATGGATGCCCAAGGAGCTTAAGGAGACCGTTGCGGAGCGTCTGAACCAGACTGCCAAAGAGCTCTATGGAATAGATAATTTTACCGACATGATCGGTGATGAAACGATCGCTACAGATCCGGAGACACTGGTTGCATTTTTGACAGAACATAATCATCCTGCCTTGTCAATGGAGCCAATGATGTAGTATAATAGAAGAAATTTATTAACCATTTTATTATTAAGAGGAGGCTAATAAGAAATGCCGTTTAATCAGAAACCACAAAAGTTTAACGCAAAGATCAACTCAGTAACGATCGGGAGCGGCGACAAGACTGTTTCCATCGGCGGAAACAGCACATTCCCATTCTATACCTTTGACGCGCCGGAAGAAAACACACCAAAGGTAGGCGTTGAGATTTCCGATATGGGCCTTGAAGGCGCACCGGATGGCATCAAAGCTTATTATGAAGGCGCAGAGACTATGGCTGACATCGCAAAGAAAGCAGCAGCTATGGAAGGTGCAGATTTTGTTACACTGATTCTGGAAGGCGGAGACCCGAACGGTGCAAACAAATCTATCGAAGAACTGATCGCAGTAGTAAAAGAAGTTGCAGAAGCGATCGACTGCCCGCTGGTAGTAGAAGGCTGCAAGAACGTGGAAAAAGACGCGGAGCTGCTTCCTAAGGTTGCAGAAGCCCTTCAGGGAAGAAACGTTCTTCTTCTTTCCGAGAAAGAAGAAAACTACAAGGCGATCGGTGCTGCAGCAGGCCTGGCTTACGATCAGATCGTAGGCGCTGAGTCCGCAGTGGATATCAACCTTGCAAAACAGTTAAACGTAGTTACCACACAGTTAGGCGTTGATGCGAAGAAGATCGTTATGAACGTAGGCAGCGCAGCAGTAGGATACGGATATGAGTACGTAGTATCTACCATGGACCGTATCAAAGGCGCAGCTTTATCCCAGAATGACAACATGCTTCAGATGCCTATCATTACACCGGTTTCCTCAGAAGTATGGGGCGTAAAAGAAGCAATGGCTTCCGAAGCCGACATGCCGGAATGGGGTTCCCGTGATGAGCGTGGAATCGACATGGAAATTATGACTGCAGCAGCAGACCTTGCATCAGGATCCGATGCTGTCATCCTGAGACATCCTCAGGCTGTAAAGACAATTTCCGAAATGATCAAAGCACTTGTGTAATGGAATAGGAGGAAGAAGAAATGGCACTGAATGGTATTCAGATCTTTAAATTGACACCAAAGAAAAACTGTAAGGAATGTGGATGCCCGACATGTATGGCTTTCTCTATGAAGGTTGCACAGGGCGCTATGGATATTTCCGCTTGTCCACATATGTCAGAAGAAGCGCTGGCTTCTCTGTCTGAGGCAACTGCACCGCCTATGAAGACCATCAAGATCGGTACCGGCGATGCAGAATACTCACTGGGCGGCGAGACCGTTCTTTTCAGACATGAAAAGACCTTCGTAAGCAAGACAAGATATGCAGTGGCACTGTGCACAGATATGGACGATGCTGCTGTAGAAGCAAAGCTTGCTGAGATCCCGAAGGTAGACTATGAGCGTATCGGCGAAAGAATGTATACCGAGCTTGTATACGTAAACTGCGGCGAAGGCGCTGACGCAGCAAAATATACAGATCTGGTAAAGAAGGCTGCAGGCCTTGGAAGAACCTTGATCTTAGGCTGCAAGGATCCGGAGATCGCAAAAGCGGCTCTTGAGATCTGCAAAGATTCCAAACCGGTATTAAACGGCGCAGACGCTTCCAACTATGAGGCAATGAACACCGTTGCCACAGAGGCAGGCGTAGTTCTTGGCGTATCCGGCAAGGATCTGAACGAATTATATGACACCGTTGCAGCTCTTGAAAAACTGGGCAATAAGAACCTGATCCTGGATGTGACCGGAGCAGACATCAAAGAAACCTTCGGAAACGCGGTACAGGTCCGCCGTGCAGCGATCAAAGATCAGGACAGGACCTTTGGCTATCCGTCTATCGTAAATACTGTGGCTCTGGCAAAGGGCGATGTACATATGCAGGCTGCACTTGCTTCCCTGTTCACCATGAAATACGGTTCTATCGTAGTTATGGAGCAGATGACCTACGCAGAGGCACTTTCCCTCTTCGGACTGCGTCAGAACCTGTTTACAGACCCGCAGAAGCCAATGAAGGTAGAACCGGGCATCTATCCGTTAAATGGTGCCGGAGCAGACGCTCCTGTAATGATCACCGTAGACTTCGCTCTTACCTATTTCGTTGTATCCGGCGAAATGGAGCGTTCCGGTGTTCCGGTAAATCTTACCATCTGTGACGCAGGCGGACTTTCCGTTCTGACATCCTGGGCTGCCGGCAAGTTCTCCGGAAGCATCATCGCTAAGTTCATCCAGGAGCAGGTAGAGCCGAAGGTAACCTCCAGAAAACTTGTTATTCCTGGAAAGGTAGCCGTATTAAAGGGCGATATCGAAGCTAAGCTTCCTGGCTGGGAAGTAATCGTAGGACCAAGAGAAGCTGTACAGCTTGTGAAGTTCTTAAAAGATATGCAGGCATAAGACCTGAATTCTATTGCTGCAGGGAGGACGTGCTTCCCTGCAGCCATCAATACACGTAAAGGAGAACACGAAGTATGGCAAAATTTATAACAATTGGGGAAAGACTTTCAACAACAGCACCGGCAGTAAACAAAGCGTTTACTGAGAGAGATCCGGAGCCGATCATCAAAAGAGCAAGACAGCAGCTGGAAGCAGGCGCTACTTACCTTGATGTAAACATCGGACCGGCAGAAAGCGATGGAGAAGATCTGATGAAGTGGGCAGTCCAGCTCCTTCAGTCTGAGTTCGACAACGTTCCTCTGGCGCTGGATACCACCAACAAAAAAGCGATCGAAGCCGGAATCTCTGTATACAACAGAGCAAAAGGAAAACCGATCGTTAACTCTGCTGACGCAGGAGACAGGATCACCAACATCGACCTTGCCGCTGCCAACGATGCCATCGTTATCGCGCTTTGCTCTTCCGGTATGGTTGCTGCAGACAACGATGAGCGTATGATGCACTGCCAGAACATGCTGGAGAGAGGCATGGAGCACGGCATGGATCCTTCTGATCTGTGGTTTGACCCGTTATTCGTAGTAGTAAAGGGTATGCAGGACAAGCAGATGGAAGTTCTGGAGGCAATCAAAATGTTCTCCGACATGGGCTTAAACTCCACAGGCGGTCTTTCTAACAACAGCAACGGTATGCCCAAGCATATCCGTCCGATCATGGATTCCGCACTGGTTGCTATGGCTATGATGCAGGGACTGACCTCTGCCATCGTTAACCCGAACGACCTTCGTCTGATGGAGACCATTAAATCCTGTGATATCTTCAAGAACAATACTCTGTACGCAGACTCCTATCTGGAAATCTGATAAAAGAATGCACACGATCGGCGGCTGGGGGCTTCGGCCTTACAGCCGCTTTTTAGAAATACGACAATAAGGCTATGAGAAAGGTGAATGCTATGTTTAAAGTGACATTCGCATTTGAAGACGGCAGCGTAGTGGAGACTTATGCCCATGCGGGGGATAATCTCCTGGAGATCGCACGGGAAGCCAATGTGGCCATTGATGCTCCCTGTTCCGGAAACGCTTCCTGCGGAAAGTGTCTGGTACAGTTAAAAAGCGGTGAGCTGGATTCCAAACGCACCCTTCATATCGGTGATGAAGAATATGCAGAGGGATGGAGACTTGCCTGCACCAGCACAGTATGTGCAGATGTGACGGTGCTGGTTCCGGATATTGCTTCTGCCTATAAGAGCAGGATGAAAGTGGCAGACTTAAGCTCTAAAGAAGAGATCGCCATTTTTGAAAACGCAAAGAGAGACATCGAGCTTACCGGCATCCAGCTGCGGAACAGTCTGGACGTGGTGGAGGTTACCATGGATCCTCCCACCCTGGACGATACCATGCCGGACAACGAGCGCCTTGCAAGAGCTCTTCGGAAGTTCATCAACCTTCCCAGGGTAAGGATCCCTTATACTACCCTTAGAAAGCTTCCGGATGTGCTCAGGGAAAGCAACTACAAAGTAAAATGTATCCTGCGTACCACTTCCAACGATATGTTCGTATATGACGTATACGGATGGGACGAGAACGTGGTAGTGGGGGGACTGGCTGTGGATATTGGAACAACCACTGTATCCGCCGTCCTGATCAATATGGAAAACGGAGAGATCCTGGCCAAGGGTTCTACCGGAAACGGACAGATCCGCTATGGTGCGGACGTGATCAACCGGATCATCGAGCAGCAGAAGCCCGGCGGAAAGAAAAAACTCCAGGACGCGGTGATCGATGAGACCATCAATCCCATGATCCATGAAATGTGCAAAAGCGCCGGCATCAAATCCAGCCAGATCTATCGGCTGAGCATTGCCGGAAATACGACTATGAATCATCTGTTTGCAGGAATCAACGCGGATCCTCTGCGTATGGAACCCTATATTCCTGCCTTCTTTAAAACCAATTCCCTGTTCGCTTCCGATGTGGGGATTGATATAAATCAGGATGCCCATATTATCGTGGCGCCAAATATAGGAAGCTATGTTGGAGGAGATATCACCGCAGGTACTTTGGTGAGCCAGATCTGGAACAAGCCGGAATTTTCCCTGTTCATCGACCTGGGTACCAATGGCGAGCTGGTATTCGGAAACTCAGACTTTATGATGAGCTGTGCCTGCTCTGCAGGACCGGCTTTTGAGGGGGGCGATATCAGCTGCGGCATGCGTGCCACAGATGGCGCCATCGAAGCCTGTACCATTGATAAGACCACGATGGAGCCTACGTTCACCGTCATCGGAGAACCGGGCACCAAGCCCATCGGACTTTGCGGCTCCGGTATCATCGATGTGATCAGCGAGCTGTTTATCACCGGCATCATCAATCCCAAGGGTAAATTTATCCGGGAGGGCAGACGGATCAAACACGACCAGTTCGGAATGGGCAGTTATGTACTGGCCTTTGAAGAAGAGGCCGGCTCTGTCAAGGACGTAGAGATTACAGAGGTGGATATCGATAACTTTATCCGGGCTAAGGGCGCGATCTTCTCAGCGATCCGCACTATGCTTTCTTCTCTGGATTTTGACGTGACCATGATCGAGCATGTATATGTTGCCGGAGGCATCGGCAGCGGCATCAATATGAGGAACGCCATCAACATTGGTATGTTCCCGGATATCCCTCTGGAGAAGTTCCACTACATCGGAAATTCTTCCCTGACAGGAGCCTATCTGATGCTCCTTTCCACACAGGCGGAAAGAAAGACCTATCAGCTGGCGTCCAATATGACCTACATGGAACTGTCCGCAGTTTCCACCTATATGGATGAATTTGTAGGCGCCTGCTTCATTCCTCATACGGATACAGGACTCTTCCCGGATGTGGCCAGGGAAATACAGAACAGAAAATAACAGATTTTGAGGTGCGGCAATGGCTTTTCAGTTAAACGATTTAAATTACAGCAAGGACAGCAAGGAAAGAATGCCCTGGGAACATTACCTGGAGCAGTTTCAGAAAGCGGATCCCCGAGAGATCGCAGAGAGGCTTTCCATCCCCTATGATGAGGAAAAAAAAGCCTTTACCCTGAAATTTCTGGGAACGGTCTATGAGATCACCTACCCGGATTTCCAGGTAAGCCACCATCCCGATGAGATGGGATATTATCCCCTGGAAGAGATGATCTACGGAAAGATCCTTACTATGCGTTTCCTTCTTTCCGGAGCCGTTTCTTCGGGTACCGGGAAATACAAAACCTACCGGGAGATGCCCTGGGGAGAGGTCTATCTCCGCCAGTTCGACGGACGCTGCATCAAGCGCCTGGCCTTCTCCTATGGAAACCGGATCGAAGATTTCCGAGCTATTTTATCTCATATCCATGGAATTCCCCTGGAGCATGGAGACGCGGCCTACGAAGTAGAGATCTATCCAGGCTATCGCATCCAGATGATCCTGTGGGAAGGGGACGAAGAATTTCCGCCATCCTCCCAGATCCTGTTCTCTGACAATTTTCCTGTCTCTTTCCAGGCGGAAGATATGGCAGTGATGGGAGATGTGCTGATCGGTTCCCTAAAGGCATGGGGAAAAGTCGTGCAATCAAAGTGATTAAAACAGGTATCCCCCTGTTTTAAATAAAAAAGAAGGGAAAGGTTGTGTACATACAGCCAAGAAAAAGGAGGTAATCTATTATGGGATTCAAAACAGACATTGAGATCGCGCAGGAATGCGTAATGAGCCCGATCACAGAGATCGCAGCAAAGGCAGGTATCGACGACAAGTACCTGGAGCAGTACGGCAAGTACAAAGCAAAGATCGATTATAACCTTTTAAAGGAGACAGATAAAAAGGACGGCAAGCTGATCCTGGTAACCGCCATCAACCCCAC
>DXBU01000084.1 GCA_019116385.1 Candidatus Blautia faecigallinarum
AGTGCGACATCCCCTGTCGCGCATTTACCGCTGTCCAACCTTCCGTGGAAATGTTTCCTGATAGTTTACAAAATCTACAAAAGTCAACGGAAAATCACTTGCCTTTTTCTGATAAAATAGCTATACTTCCCTTAAAAGTGAGGACAAAAAACATGAACGAACTGAATATCAGCAGCATTCTTTTGAAATGCAGGAAAGAAAAGGGTGTGACGCAGGAGGCGGTAGCTTCCTATGTGGGCGTTTCCAAGGCTTCTGTCTCAAAATGGGAGAAAGGGGTCAGCTATCCGGATATAACCTTGCTGCCTCTTTTGGCCAATTATTTTCAGATTTCTATTGATGAGCTGATCGGCTACAGGCCTCAGTTGGAGGATCAGGAAATCTGGCGGCTTTATCGGGAATTTTCCGAAAAGTTTGCCCTCCGTCCTTTTGAAGAGGCGGTGAAAGAGACAAGGGAGTATCAAAGAAAATACGACGCCTGCCATCCCTTTCTGTTTGCCCTGGCACAGCTTTATCTGAACTATTCTGTAAATGCGCCTTCGAAAGAACAGGGAGAGCAGCTTCTTGCAGAAGCGGAGCATTTCTGTAAACGGATCCAAAAAGAAAGCAAGGATACCCTTCTGAAAAAGGACGCCCTTTCTATGGAAGCATTTATTCATTTGCTCAATAAAAAGCCGGAAAGGGCACTGGAGCTTTTGGGAACCAGGATCCGCGCAAAGCTCCCTTCGGAGCAACTGATGATCCAGGCACACCAGATGCTTGGAGAAAAAGAAAGGGCAATGAGGATGCTCCAGGGGATTCTGTATCAGAATCTGGTGGAGACCATGGATTATCTGGGGACTTACATAGATCTTAGCGAAGAGGAGAATAAAAAAGAAGAAGGAATTCAAAGGCTTCAGGATTTTTTGCGGATCTTTTCTCTGAAACAACTGATTCCCCATAAAACGATGGGTATCTATCTTTACTTTGCGCTGTTTTACGCAGAGAGGAAGAACAAGGAAAAAGCCGTCCATTGGCTGGAAGAGTTTACAGAGCTTATAGAGCAGGAGAAGGAGCATTTTACGATCCATGGGGATTTTTTCTTTGACCGGATGGAAAAGGCGCTGCTTGAGATGGGACTGGGAAATCAGCTTCCCAGATCCTCGGAGATCATCCGCCGGGAAATCCTGCCGGCTGTGGCGGAAAATCCGGCTTTCTATTTTCTGAAAGAGGATCCCCGTTATCTGAACATAATAAAAAGAATAAAAACCGCCCTGGAAAAGGAAGCATACGGAGAATGAAAGAGAAAAGGAGAAGAGTATGGCAGCAGTTTTAGAGATCAGACATTTTGGGAAGACATATGGAAATGGAAAAAGAGCGGCGGAGGATGTAAATCTTGTGGTGCAGCCGGGGGAGATCTATGGATTTATCGGACACAACGGAGCGGGCAAGACCACCACGATCCGGGCGGCAGTGGGCGTTCTGGACTTTATCGAGGGAGATATTCTGATCAACGGGCATTCTGTCAAAACTGAGCCTGTGCTCTGCAAATCCCAAACCGCCTATATCCCGGATAACCCGGATATTTATGAATTTCTCACGGGAATGCAGTATTTAAATTATATGGGAGACGTGTTCCGGGTAGACGCCGGGACTCGGAAGCAGAGGATCATGCGGTACAGCGAACTTCTGGGAATGACCGGAGATCTGGGAGACCTGATCGGAAATTATTCCCACGGCATGAAACAGAAGATCGTCCTTATCGGCGCTTTTCTTCACGAACCGAAGCTTCTGGTGCTGGACGAGCCCTTCGTGGGGCTGGATCCGGAAGCTTCCTATCATCTGAAGGAAATGATGAAAGAACTGTGCGCCAAAGGAAGCGCGATCTTTTTTTCCACCCATGTGCTGGACGTGGCGGAAAAGCTCTGCCACAAGGTAGCCATTATTAAGGAGGGAAGGATCATTGCCAGCGGCACCATGGAAGAAGTGAAGGGCAGCGGCAGTCTGGAAGAAGCATTTCTGGAGGTGGTAGACCATGAGAGGTAATTACCGGATCCTTTTAAAAACACAGATGATGCGGGTGTGCAATCCCGCGCTGTTTTCCCGTCGGCAGGATCCCCGGAGATTCTCCAGGACCATCGGTATGCTTCTGGCGGTGGTGATCCTGGGAGGCTGCCTGATGTTTTACAGCGGGATGATCGCCAAAGGCTTCATTTTTCTGGGACAGGGGCAGGCAATCCCCCGGGTGGCTGTGAGCATGGCGTCGGCCTTTGTGCTGATCTTTACCTTTTTGAAAAGCAACGGGGCTCTGTTCGGCGGCAAGGATTTTGATCAGGTGATGGCCCTTCCGGTGACGGGCTTTCAGGCGGCGGGAGTGAAATTTACCTTTCTTTATCTGATGGAGATGCTGGTGTGTGTCATCGTGTGCATCCCGGCCCTTGTTGTCTACGGACTGCATTTTTCCTCCGGCCCTTATGAGATCCTCTGTATGATCCTCATGCTCCTTCTGACCCCGGTCCTCCCTGCGGTGGCCGCGCTGCTTGTGGGAACCGTGGTGCTCACCCTTACCAGCAGGCTTCCGTTCCGGCAGTTCTTTTCTATTGTGTTCAATGTTGGGATCCTTGTGGGAGTACTGGCTGTAACCTTTGGGATGGGGGAACAGTCCCCGGAAGAACTGGGGCAGATGGGAGCGGATCTTGCCTCCCTTACAAGCGGCGTGTATCCTCTGGCTTCCTGGGCGGCGGCGCCTCTGGAGGGGAAAAGCCCGCTGCTGCTGGGCGCTTTCGGGCTGCTGTCCTTAGGCTGCCTGTTTTTGTTCCTGGCCATAGTGGGGAAATATTATATTCCTATCAACAGCATGCTGGCCTCTTTTAAGATCGGAAAAAAGAAGAAAGCGAAGCTGGGAAAAAGTTCCAGTGTATTTATGGCCCTTTATAAAAAGGAGTGGAAAAGGCTTTTAAGCTGCACCATCTATGCTGTAAATGCCGTATGCGGGCAGATCATGATGCTCATGGCGGGGATCGCGGTCCTGTTTGTAGGCGAGGATACCTTTTCTGCCATGTTCGGGATCCCTGGAACTCTGGATATGGTGCGCAAGGCCGTCCCGCTGGTTTTGGCTTTTCTGGGAGGCATGACCTCCACCACGGCGCCGTCTTTGTCCCTGGAAGGGAAGAGCCGCTGGATCCTGTGTTCCATCCCGGTGGAGCCTATGACCATTTTTTTCTCCAAGATCGCTCTGCATCTGAGCATATCCCTTCCCTGCATCCTCATAAGCGGGACCTGCTTTTGGATCCGTTTTGAGATGTCTCTGGCGGAAGGACTTTGGATGCTTTTTGTGGCTGCCTCCTACAGTGTGTTTGCCGCTTTTTTCGGCATGTACGCCAATGTGAAATTCCCAAGGTATGACTGGGAGACGGAGCAGCAGGCGGTAAAAAACTCCATGTCTGTGATGGTCTCTGTTTTCGGAGGGATGATTCTGGGAATGACGCCTTTTATTCTGAGTATTGTTTTTCTCCGGCACGCCATGCTGATCACGGGTATTTTTACGGCGGCAGCGCTGCTGATCTCTTTTGCATGTTATTGGAGATTGAAAAAGGTTAAGCTGTTCGAATAAAATTATCGCTATTTAAAGGTTGTGTTAAATGTGGTTCAAATGTTCGCAAATTACCTTGAAATCAGAAATTTTCGGTGCTATACTGCAATCGTCTTACAGGGAAGAAGCTTTCGGGCCCACGGCTGATTTATGCAAGGCAGATCACACGAAAATGTGAATATTTTTGATATGAGAAGAGGTAAGATCATATGAAGAAAAAAATAATCGCAAGTGTACTGACTTTTATGATGGTAATGAGCGCATGTCCATCCATTTACGCAGCGACAGAACACTACAATGACAGCAGTAAGACAGGTGATGCCGAAAGCTGGCAGGCATATCAGGATAATTGGGAGACTCTGGCTTCCGATTTTACACAGGTATCGATTACTCCAGGTAAAGACGAGACAGAACTGAACTTTGCATGGTACAGCGAGAAGACAGATGGGGAAGCCACTCCGGTGGTACACTTTGGAACCGATCAGGCAGCTCTGGAAGCCTTTGAGGGAACGTCCGGAGATGTGGATACTTCCCTTACCGGGGACAAGGCATATACATACAACCATGTAACGGTTACAGGGGTTCAGCCGTCTACTACCTATTATTATACAGTTGAAAAGAACGGAGAGCAGACGGAGCCGATAGAATATACCACCCAGGATCTGGAAAGTGTAAAGATCCTTTATGTAGGCGACCCGCAGATCGGTGCGTCCAAAGGACAGCCGCAGGGTGACGGAGAGCTTTCCGATGAAGCAGGCACTGCAAACACAGCCGCTTTAAACGACGGTTTTGCATGGGACAGAACTCTGGATGCCGCACTGGCAGAAAATCCGGATCTGAACTTTGTGATCTCCGCCGGCGACCAGGTGAACAAGACCGGCCAGCCAAAAGAAGAAGAGTATGCGGCATACTTAAGCGCAGACGCGCTGAAAACGCTTCCGGTTGCTACCACCATCGGCAACCATGATTCTTTAAATCCGGATTATATGTATCATTTCAATAACCCGAATACCACGGAATATGGCACCACGGCAGCAGGCGGCGACTACTATTATTCTTACGGCGACGGCTTATTCATCGTATTGAATACCAACAACTATAACGTAGCAGAGCATAAACAGGCCATCGACGAGGCGATTGCCGCTTATCCGAACGCTACATGGCGTGTTGTGACCATCCATCAGGATATCTACGGAACCGGTCTGGATCACTCTGACACAGACGGTATGATCTTAAGGACACAGCTTACGCCGGTATTTGATGAAGCGGATATCGATGTAGTGCTTCAGGGACATGACCATACCTACAGCCGGTCCAAAATGCTTTACGGCGACGGACAGACCCACAGCAGCTATGAGTTCCAGCTTAACGAGGACGGAACCGACTATGACTGGGATCATGCATATAATGTAGAATCCGGCGAAGCCATTCCGTTAAATCCGGAAGAGGGAGACGAGGAAGGCGCAGCCGCAAAACAGGCATTTACCGAAGACAATCAGTGTTACACCATCGAGGATGTAGAGGGGAATACCGTTACGGATCCTCAGGGTATCCTTTATATGACCGCAAACTCTGCAAGCGGTTCAAAATATTATGAACTGATCGCTTCCCAGCAGGATTATGTTGCAGCACGCAGTCAGAACTGGCTTCCGTCATATTCTGTGATCACCATGACCAAGGACAGCTTTGAGATCACTACTTATCAGCTTACAGACGACGGACAGGTAGAAGCGATCGATGATACCTTCACCATCACAAAGACAGCCGGCGCAGCAGATGAGACAGCGGCTGCTGCTACAGAGGAAACCACTGACGCAGCAGAAACCACCGATGCAGCGGCTGACACCGCAGACGCGGCGGATGACCAGGCAGAAGTGACAACAGAGGAAACTGCAGGAGAAACTGCGCCAGCAGAAGAAGCAGCAGAATAAGGTGGATCAATTTTGAAAAATATATTGCAGAAAAACAGCGGGCACTTTACAAAAGGTAAAGCTGCCCGCTGGCTTATGATCATACTGGCAGCCATTGTGTTTGCCATTTTCACAGTGAAAATCAATCAGACAGACAAAACAGAACTGGTCTCAAGAGAAGGCCAGACCTTTGAAAAAGCTACGGTGGTGGAAATCCTTCAGGATAACCTTACGTCAGACGGAAGCCGCGTGGGAGAGCAGAGGGTCCTTGTGGAGATGAAGACCGGTGAGAAAAAAGGAGAGACCCTGGAGGTCACCAGCAGCTCCGGATATCTTTTCGGCGCAGGCTGCACGGTGGGGATGGATGTGGTCATCATGCAGAGCGTGGCCGGGGACAGCGTTGTGGCAAGTGTTTACTCTCAGGACAGAGAATGGGTGATCTATATTTTTGCTGCGCTGTATATCCTTGCTTTGTGTCTAGTAGGAGGAAAACAGGGCGTCAAGGGAAGTCTTGGGCTGGTGTTTACTTTTTTCTGTGTGATCTTTGTATATATTCCTCTGGTATACCGGCAGGTTTCCCCTTTCTGGGCGGCGGTATTTGTATGCATGATCACCACGGTGGTCACCATGTATTTCATCGGAGGCCCTTCTATGAAAACGGTGGTTTCCATTGGGGGAACCATGGCCGGCGTTCTTGTGGCAGGGATTTCCGCCCAGCTATTCAGTATTGCATCCGGCATCACCGGATACAATGTGTCGGATATTGAGCATCTGATGACCTTATGGAACACTAATGGGATCCAGGTGGGAGGCCTTTTGTTTTCCGGCCTTTTGATCTCCAGCCTTGGGGCGGTAATGGATGTGGCCATGTCGGTGAGCAGTTCTATGGCGGAAATCCTAAACCAGAATCCCTCCCTTACGAGAAAAGAACTTTGGAAGGCGGGCATCCAGGTGGGAAGGGATATGATGGGTACAGACAGCAATACCCTGATCCTGGCATTTGCGGGAAGCAGCGTCAGCATGCTGATCCTGGACTATGCTTATGATCTTCCTTACCGCCAGATCATTAATTCTAATAATATCGGCATTTCCATCATGCAGGGCCTGTCCGGAAGTTTCGGGATCGTTCTGGCAGTACCTTTTACCGTGCTGATCGCAAGCTTTCTTTATAAAGGAAAGGGCAGGAGTCATAAAAACGAAGAGGAAGGAAAAGTCATTGTGTAAGGCAATGGCTTTTTCTTTTTGTCATAAAGTACGCGGTTTTTCTTTACAATAGAGTAAAAAGAAAAACAGGAGTACATTATGCTAAGAAAACAGATAAAAAGGATCGCCGCCTTTCTTCTTGTTATCGCTTTAAGCATATCAAATTCCTTTCCAGCTTACGGAGAGGAGAACGGGGATGTACAGGCAGAGGAAAGTCCCCTGATCGCATCGCCGGCGGGAGTGCTCATGGAGGCAGAGACCGGTACGCTGATCTTTGAAAAGGATAAGGATACCCGCCGCCGCCCCGCAAGTATCACAAAGATCATGACGCTGATCCTTATTTTCGACGCCATAGAAAACGGGATGCTGGATCTTAAGGACACGGTGACCACAAGCGCTTATGCCAAATCCATGGGAGGATCCCAGGTGTTTCTGGAGGAAGGGGAAACCCAGGATGTGGAGACCATGATCAAATGTATCGTCATCGCTTCGGGAAACGACGCCAGTGTAGCCATGGCGGAGCACATCGCCGGAAGCGAAGCAGAATTTGTAAAACAGATGAATGAAAGGGCAAAAGGACTGGGAATGGAGAATACCCATTTCCAGGACTGCTGCGGACTGACAGAATCGGAAGAGCATTATACCACCGCCTATGACGTGGCCCTGATGAGCCGGGAGCTGATCACAAAATACCCGGAGATCCTTTCCTATTCCTCCATATGGATGGAAGACATCACCCATATGACCTCCAGAGGCTCCAGCACCTTTACCCTCACCAATACCAATAAGCTGCTCCGTTCCTACGAAGGGTGCGTGGGCTTAAAGACCGGGAGCACCAGTCTGGCGAAATTCTGTCTCTCCGCCGTGGCCCAGAGGGACGGGATCACCCTGATCTCCGTGGTCATGACCGCGCCGGATTATAAGGTACGTCTTAATGACGCGGCGGCTATGCTGAATTACGGCTTTTCCAAATGCAGTCTATATGTGGATGAGGATCCCCCGGAGCTTTCCGCCCTGAAGCTGAAAAAAGGCGTGGAAGAGGACGCGGCGCTTTCCTATAAGGGAGGATTCCAGTATCTGCGGATGGACGGAAAAAGCCTTTCCGATGTAAAAAAGGAATTAAACCTTCCCAAGGAAGCAGAGGCGCCGGTGAGGAAGGGAGAAAAGGCAGGGGAGCTTGTCTACTATATGGACGGCGAAAAGATCGGCTCGGTGGATATCCTTTATGCAGAATCTGTAAGAAAGGCGACCTACGGGGACTGTCTGAAAACCCTGCTCGGATTGCTTTGACAAACGCCCCGGGGCTGGCGTATAATAGGGAACATGTGAAGAGACGGAGGGAGATCGATCGTTATGGAACAGAAGAAGAAACCAAACAAGCTGAAGCTTTTAGCCGGATATTATAAACCGTACAAGGGGCTGTTCTTCGCCGACCTGTTTTTCGCTATCCTTGGAGCGGCAGTGACTCTGGTGATCCCGCTCCTTGTACGGTACATCATGAATTCTGTGGTGGATATGCCTGTGGACGAGGCCTGGGGCATCATCCTTAAGATCGGCGCCGGGATGCTCCTTCTGGTGGTGGTCCAGTTTGGCAGCCGGTATTTTATCACTTACTTCGGACATATGATGGGCGCGTACATCGAGCATGATATGCGCAACGAGATCTTCGGACATTATCAGAAGCTTTCTTTTGGGTTCTACGACAACCAGAAAGTGGGACATCTGCTGTCCCGGATCACCAGCGATCTCTTTGATATCAGCGAGCTCCTCCACCACGGGCCGGAGGATATCATTATCTCTGTGATCAAGCTTTTGGGCGCTTTTTTCATTCTTTTAAATGTAAACTGGAAGATGGCCTGCATCTGTTTTTTCATCGTGATCCTGATGCTTGTCTACGCTTTGCTCTATAATAAGCGGATGAAATCCGCCTTTAAGGAAAACCGCGCACGTATCGCAGACATCAACAGCCAGATCGAGGACAGCCTGGCGGGGATCCGTGTGGTGAAATCCTTTGGAAACGAAAAAAAGGAGATGGAAAAATTCGCCAGGGGCAACGAGCGGTTTGTGGCGGCAAAGCGTCTGACCTACCGGTACATGGCGGGATACCATTCCGGCATGGACGCCTTTACTACCCTGATCACCGTGGCGGCCCTGATCTCCGGAGCCTTTTATCTGACCAACGGAACCCTCCTCGCGGCGGATCTGGTCACCTTTCTTCTTTATATCAACAATTTTACCGAGCCGGTGACCAAGCTGGTGAACTTTACGGAACAGTTCCAGAACGGCTACAGCGGCTACGACCGTTTCCTGGAGATGATGTCCATCGCTCCTGATATCGAGGATGCGCCGGACGCCCTGTCCCTTAACCATGCCCGGGGAGATATCCGGTTTGAGGACGTATCCTTCCATTACGGGGATAACCAGGAGGAGGTCCTTTCTCATGTGAACCTGGAGGTAAAGCATGGGGACTATGTGGCGCTGGTGGGCAGCTCCGGGGCGGGCAAGACCACCCTGTGCAGCCTGATCCCCCGTTTTTATGACGTGACAAGCGGCGCCATCTATCTGGACGGCAGGGATATCCGGAAGATCCGCCTGAAGGACCTGAGAAAACAGATCGGGATCGTGCAGCAGGACGTTTACCTGTTTGCCGGCACGATCATGGAAAATATCCGTTACGGAAATCCGGACGCCAGCGACGAAGAGGTGATCCGCGCGGCGAAAGCGGCAAACGCCCACGACTTTATCATGGCCATGCCGGAGGATTACGATACCGACATCGGACAGCGGGGCGTGAAGCTGTCCGGAGGACAGAAGCAGCGGCTTTCCATCGCCAGAGCCTTTTTAAAAAATCCTCCGATCCTTATTTTTGACGAGGCCACCTCCGCCTTGGACAACGAAAGCGAGAGAGTGGTCCAGGAATCCCTGGAGGAGCTGGCAAAGGACCGCACCACTTTTGTCATCGCCCACAGACTGTCCACCATCCGCAACGCAAAAAGGATCCTGGTGCTCACCGAGGACGGCATCGCGGAAGAAGGCACACACAAGGAACTGCTGGCGAAAAACGGCGTGTACGCGGCGCTGTGCGAAGCCGGGCTGTAAGTAACAGGAAAAATCAGAATGAAAAAATTTGTTATTAGAAACTACGAACTGAAATCTGACAAATTGAGGGAAAAGGACAGGGCATGCTTTGCTGTGCTGGCGGATCTTCATGGCTTTCGCTATGGAAAAGAGAACCGGGAACTGATCCAGGCGATAAAAAGCCGGGAACCGGATGCAGTCCTGGTTGTGGGGGATATGCTGGTAAGAAGCGAACCCCAAAGTCTGGATATTGCCGCAAAGCTTTTGCAGAGCCTTTCGGCAAGATATCCGGTGTACTATGCTTTGGGCAATCACGAATCCCAGATGCTTTTGGGGGAGAATCGGGCTTTCTATCAGGAATATGAAACAGCCTTAAAAAAAGCCGGTGTACGTTTCCTTCATAATGAAAAGGTCTATTTGGAGGTTGGACAGACTCTGTTTTGCATACATGGACTGGAATTGCCCCTTGTGTATTATCACAAGCCCCGTTCGCCCAGACTGAAAGTGCAGGTTTTAAATGAGCTTTTGGGCACACCGGGAGAAGAAGCCTATCATATCCTGCTGGCGCACAATCCCAAGTACGGAAATGCCTATTTCTCCTGGGGTGCGGATCTGACTTTATCAGGTCATTATCACGGAGGGGTGGTGCGCTTTTCCAAACACCGGGGCCTCACCTCTCCCCAGTATTTGTTCCTGCCGCCTTTTTGCTGCGGCGATTTCCATAAGGATGGACGGCATATGCTGGTAAGCGCAGGACTGGGTGAACATACCATACCGGTGCGGATCCATAATCCCAGGGAACTTATATTCGCAGAAATAAGAAATGCTTAACGTGCAGGAAGGAAAATAAAGAAGATATGGCGTTATCGGTAAAGTTACGTGTGTTTGAGGGACCGCTGGATCTGCTTTTGCACCTTATCGAAAAAAATAAAATCGATATTTATGACATTCCTATTGTAGAGATCACAGACCAGTATATGGAATATATCCGCGCAATGGACAAGGAAGATCTGGGAGTCATGAGCGAATTTATGGTGATGGCGGCAACGTTGATCGACATTAAATGCAGGATGCTTCTTCCCAAGGAGGTAAACGAGGACGGGGAGGAAGAGGACCCGAGAGCAGAACTTGTAGAAAAGCTTTTAGAGTATAAAACTTATAAGTATATGTCTTATGAACTGAAAGAACGCATGGATGATGCGGCCGGCGTCTTTTTCAAACCGCCTACGCTCCCCAAGGAAGTGCTTTCCTATAGAGA
>DXBU01000008.1 GCA_019116385.1 Candidatus Blautia faecigallinarum
TCAGATAAAAAGAGGGATCCAGTTCCTCCCTGCGGAAGCTTTTCCGTCCTCCCGCTTCTCTTCTCTCCCAAAAAACCAGAAGATCCCTCAAAGGAAGATAGTAAAAGAGATCCTCTGCACTGAAAAATATAAGAAAGAATGCCACGCCTCCCTGTTTTTCAAATTCCTTCATAAACTCCACCTGGTGGGAGTGGATGTTCATCAAAGGAAAGGTATCAAAGCAGCATTCTTTCGCATCAAAGCAGACAGGGATCCCCTGCACCGCTCCAATATAGTCCACCGTACTTCTCTGTTCAAAATAGGCCAGAGTAATATGGCGGTTTTCTTTATCCATACGTACCGGGGTGATAGGGGTGGGGATCTTTTGGATCAAGGCCAGCCCCTTTTCCCGGTACTGTTCGTTTGTCCGGTTTATCAGTTCCTCCAGGGTGGAACCCCGAAGGCCCCTGCTGTTCCAGGTTGCCATGGATCTGACTCCTTCTTAGTCAAGCAGCTTGATCGATGGGAAATACCGTACAAGGGCTTTTCCTACGATCTGGTCAAACTCTACAAAGGTATTGTCCCAGAAGCGGGAATCCCGGGAATGCTCCCTGTTGTCCCCAAGCATAAAATAACAGTTTTCCGGAACCTTGTATGGTCCGTAATCTCCGGTAGGTGTTTCTGGTACAAAGCTGTCGTCAAGAGGGGTCTCCGATCCGTTTATATATACCTTTCCATCCCGTATCTCCACCGTTTCTCCCGGAAGGCCGATCAGACGCTTGATGAACAGCTGGCTTTCGTCGTCCGGATATTTAAAAATGATAATGTCAAAGCGCTCCGGGTCTTTCCATTTATAAGAAATCTCATTTCCAAACAGGTCCAGGTTCAGTCCGTATGCCAATCTAAAGCCAAAGATACGATCCCCGGTCATGATGGTTTTTTCCATGGATTCCGAAGGGATTTTGGCATTGATCAAAACTACATTATTAACGATCAGAACGATCACCACAACAAAGATGATCATTTTTACAAAATCCCATATTTCTTCTTTCAAATTTTTCATGATAACTCTCCTCTAACTGTTCTTCCATGATGATTTTATGAAAAAGCTCCGGCAGCGGGGCAATATGCACCGTTTCGGAAAGATCAGAAAGCTTTCCGGACAGAGAGGGAAAGGTCAGCCTTGCAGCGTGAAGAAGCTGATGGTCCAGTCCGTATATCTTTTTATAGCGCTGGTTTACCTCTCTGTCTCCATATTTTCCATCTCCGATGATAGGATGCCCGATGCTTGCCAAATGGGCACGGATCTGATGGGTACGTCCTGTGATAAGGCGCACCAAAAGAAGCGTGGCTCTGCCGCTGCTCCCCAGCGGTGTATACACAGTCTCAATAGGCAGGCTGTCCGGAACCGGTTTTTCATACACTACTACTTTATTACATTTCCTATCCTTATGTAAATATCCTTTTATAAAATTTCTCTTTTTTATTTCTCCTGCGGTCAGGCACAGATAGTCCTTATGGATCTTCCGGTCATGAAACAAAGCGGAAAGCTCCTGAAGACCGGCCAGGCTTTTCCCTGCAGCGACGATCCCGCTGGTATTGCGGTCCAGGCGGTTGCACACACCGGGACGGAAGGTAGACGCTCCATCAGAAAGACTGCCCGAGTCCAAAAGGTAACCGGTGAGGTACTCTACCAGCGACGGGACCGGTTCCCTGGAAGGCTGAGAAAGCATACCTACAGGCTTATTGATCAAAAGGATATTGTCATCCTCATATATAATATCCAGCGGGCACCGTGCTGACGGCGCCGGACTGTCCTCACTGAACTTTTCGTAAGTCTCATCGCTTAAAAATAGTTTTACCTGATCCTGATACATTAAAAGTTCGCTGCCAGATGCTTTTTTCCCATTTAAAGTAATGTTCTTCTTCCGGAGCATTTTGTATAGAAAGCTTTTAGGCGCTTTTCTTAAAAGTTTGGAAAGATATTTATCAAAACGCTGGCCGGCCTCATTTTCGTTGATGATCAATTCTTTCATAGGGCGCTCCTACAGGCAAAGTGCCAGAATGGTATGTTTGATCAGCTCGTTTCTGGAAAGATCCGGATACCGTTCATCCGGCGTAAACTTGATCCCTTCCTCCAGGGAAGACTTGTGTTTGTTCATAGAATCCAGCCTGTCCAGGAAGGGCTTTAAATCCTTTAGGATCCGGATATTGACTTTGTAGCCATTTTTTCTTACGATCTTTTGCGCCTCCGCCGCCAGAAAAGAAGCGTCTGTTTTTGGATCGCTGGTATAGGCAGCCACATCATTGCCGCAGATGGCCACCGCATCTATATAGCCGCTTTTTTCATAAAAGGTCATATATAGCTCATAAGCCATGACCAATTCTCCCTGATGGCTTTTTATCTGCCGGTACAGCTGTTCATCCAATGGCCTGCGCATAAGGATCATGATCAGGCTGACCACAGATTTGCAGGCCGGAAGGCAGCCTACCGTAGCCACAACCGTCCAAATGGTAAGACGGGTCCCATGATAGATCCATGCGGAAAAGAAAATAAACAGCGGCACCACAAACAATGCAGCTGTGATCAGGATCCTTCTTTTCTTTTCTGCTTTAAAATAGCCGAAATCTCCTTTTTTAATGCGTTTGTTTTTGGCTGTGTTTCTGCCCATAGATGTCTCCTTTTTATTTGGCGTTTTTCTTTTTGTGTATATTTCGGATGGTCTTTTTTCTTGCCGTTCTCTGTTTGTCCAAAGAATGAGAAGGCTGCCCTTTTCCCCGATCCGGACGGAGCAGGCACTTGGGGCCGAAGCCGATCAGATCCAGGCGTCCTGCAAGGCGCAGCCCTTCCGCTGCCAGTGCCCGGTTCGCCGGATTTTTGTACTGCATCAGGGCACGCTGGATGGCCTTCTCCCGGGGATCTTTCGGAACATATACTTTTTCCTTAGTAAGCGGATGGATCCCGGTATAATAAATACAGGTGGACAGTGTTGAAGGAGTAGGATAAAAATCCTGTACCTGTTCCGGCATAAAGCCAAGATCCCGCACATACTCCGCAAGTTTCACTGCCTCCTTCATGGTGCAGCCCGGATGGGAAGACATAAAATAGGGAACTACATACTGCTGTTTTCCAGTGTGTTTATTTGTCTCCTCAAACAGCTGAAGGAATTTTTCGTATACTCTATGGGGCGGTTTCCCCATGATCTTAAGCACCGGATCTGAAACATGCTCCGGAGCCACGCGAAGCTGTCCGCTGATATGGTATTCTGCAAGCTCCCGCAAAAAGGCAGGGTCAGGATCCGCCAGTACATAATCAAACCGGACGCCGGAGCGGATAAAAACCTTTTTTACCCCCGGAAGCTGCCGCAGCTTCCTAAGAAGTTCTACATAATCCCTGTGGTCTGAGATAAGGTTTTTGCAGGGAGAAGGAAACAGGCACTGCCTGTCCATGCAGACTCCCTTTGTCAGCTGCTTTTGGCAGGCGGGCTGCCGAAAATTGGCGGTGGGTCCGCCTACATCGTGGATATAGCCTTTAAAATCCGGATCCTTCGTCATACGTTCTGCTTCTTTTATAATGGATCCCTGGCTTCTCGCCTGGAGGATCCGGCCTTGGTGAAAGGTGAGTGCACAGAAGCTGCAGCCGCCAAAACATCCCCGGCTGCTGGTAATGCTGAATTTCACTTCCTCAAGGGCAGGCACGCCACCTTCTTTGTCATACATAGGATGGCTGCGGCCGGTATAAGGCAGCTCGTATACGGCATCCATTTCTTCCTGGGATAAAGGCATAGACGGCGGGTTCTGTACGATATATCCCTTATTTCCATAGGATTCCACAAGGGGTTTTGCAGTAAAAGGATCTGTATTTTTATACTGAAGAGCAAAGCTTTCGGCATAGATCCTCTTGTCCTTTTTTATTTCTTCAAAGGAGGGAAGCCAGATCGGATCATAGACACGTTCTATATCCCGGCAGTGGTAGACCGTACCGGGAATAAAAGTAAGTTCTGAAACCGGGATTCCCCCAGAAAGTCCGTCAGCGATCTCTAGGATGGAACGCTCTCCCATTCCATAAGAAAGGAGATCTGCTCCCGCGTCCATCAAAATACTGCGGCGCAGGCTGTCGCTCCAATAATCATAGTGCCCCAGGCGCCGGAGACTCGCCTCGATCCCGCCCAGTATGATGGGAGAATCTTTATAGGTCTGCCGAATGAGGTTGCTGTATACCACGGCTGCATGGTCCGGCCTCAGTCCCATTTTCCCCCCTGGTGAATAAGCGTCTTTTTTTCGGTGTTTTTTGGAAACCGTATAATGATTCACCATAGAGTCCATATTTCCTGCAGTCACAAGAAAACCCAGGCGCGGTTTCCCAAACACCTGGATGCTTTCTTTTTTCCGCCAGTCCGGCTGGGAAATGATGCCCACCCGGTAGCCGCGGCTCTCTAAAAGACGGCTGATGATCGCCGCCCCAAAGGAAGGATGATCCACATAGGCATCCCCTGTCACATAGACAAAGTCTGCCTCCTCCCATCCTCTTTCCTTCATTTCTTCTTTTGTAACCGGTAAAAATTCCTGCATGTAAAACCTCGTTATTTAGATATTGTGATTGACCGCCTGCGCCCGGTATCCCTCAGAGATAATATCCAGCTGCCGGTGGAAACGCTCCAGCTGCCGAAGATCCTTGGTCTTAAAAACACGCAGGAACTCGTCCTGGATCTTCATAACCTCCCGCTGATTGGAAACCCTGTACAGATTTTCGATATTGGTCAAAATGTCTTTGATCAGATTGGACTGCAGCTGGGAAGAATTCTGTGCATCCATGATCTCGCTGCGCACAGAAGACATTTCCAGATCCAGGGAAATGATCGCATCTGCAGCCTTGCTCAGCCGCTCTGTGACATGCAGGGGCATATCTCCCTTATACTTATACTGAAGGGAGTGCTCGATGGTAGCCCAGAAATCCATAGCCATGGTCCGGATCTGGATTTCTGCCTGCAGGCGCTTTGGTCCGTGGATCGTTTCTACCGTATAATAAATGATCAGATGGTAGCTGCGGTAGCCGCTCTGTTTCATATGCTTTAAATAATTTTTTTCGCTTTTGATCTCCATATCCGTTCTTTTCTGGATAATGGAGGCAACCGTTTCGATATCTTCTTCAAACTGGCAGATAATGCGGATCCCGGCAATATCCTCCACTTCCTCTTCCATCCGTTCCATGGGGATATGTTTCCGCTGAAGCTTTTCCAGGATGCTGGACACGCTTTTTACCCGTCCGCTTACCTGCTCTATGGGCGAATACAGATCATTTTCTCTGTGTTCGGTGATGATATGTTCAAATTTTAAAACCAGCTCTTTTACAGCCAGTTCATAGGGGCATAAGATGCTTCTCCATAATTGTATTTCCATTCCGATCGCTCCTTGCATTACCATACGTTTTTCATTATAACATAAATCTCGAAAAAATTCTTCTCAATATGAATAGTTTCTTATTTTTTTCTCTACTGCCTTCAGGACCCAATAAGGATTGACGCTGATCTCCTCTTTTGCAGGCGAATCGATATAAATGCCAAGATGCAGATGGACCGGGAATTTTCCCTGCGTACCTTGCGGTCCGTATCCGGTATTTCCCATATAGCCAAGTATCTCTCCTGCTGTCACCTTCTCACCCGTCTGAAATGCCTTTTCATATTCCGATAAATGGGCATAATAAAAATATCCTCCGTGAGGGCTTCGTATCCCAATGCGGTATCCTCCAAGCGGGAGCCAGCCGATCTGCTCTACGGTCCCGTCGGTCATGCTCACCACCGGATAATAGCCGGCCTCTGCCACACTTCCGAAAAGATCCGTCCCTTCATGAAAACGCTCTCCCCCATACTCTCTTGGAGCCATCCATCCGTTTTCAAAGGTGATATTGGAAGCTGGTATGGGAAAATAGATAAGATCCGCCCAAATTGCTTCATAGCAGTCTTTTAAAAAAAGATACGCTTCTTTTTTATATCGGATGTAGGGACTTTTATCCGGCTGAATGCTTTTTGGAGTAAACTTTCCATTGAGCATAGACGCGGTCAGCAGGTCTCCAAAATCTTCCCCCTTTCCAGAATTTCTTTTGATCTCTTCATATAACTTTGCCGGCAGCTGCTGGCGCCTGAATTCTTCACTCATACAGGTATCTGTTTTTAAAATGGAAGCCTTGCTCCTGGTGGTGATCAGCAGCAAAAGAGAGGCTGCTGCCAGCAGGAAAAATCCGCCTAGGATAATAAAACCGCCTTTGATTTTCTGCATTCTGGTATTCTGTCCGCTCCCTTAGGGTATCCTATATAGTGTATGCAGGAAAAAGGCAATGCAGAACACCGGATGAAAAAAATATTTCACATTTCTTTTTTAACCGCCGCATATAGTAATTAAAAAAAGCAGGCGACTATGAAACAAAAAGTATTTGCGGCAGGGATCCTTTTTCTTCTTTCTTTTCTTCTTTGCTATCCTAAGGAGGCGCTGGAAGCCTCCCGGGAAGGTATGCAGCTATGGCTGAACACGCTTTTCC
>DXBU01000085.1 GCA_019116385.1 Candidatus Blautia faecigallinarum
AAAGAGCTTTCTGGGCTTTATGAAGGAAAGCTTCCCTCTCACCCAGGCGGTACTGGATGAATATGAGCGGTATCTCTGGCGTCTAGCCCATCAGCTGAAAAATACTTCCGGCAGCATGGTCACAGAACGGAAGATTGCGGCAAAGCTTTGGAAATTAGGCAGAGATTTTGGAGAACGGCGGGAGGAGGGAGTCTATATCAGTCTGCCCTTTACCATGACTTTAATGGCGGACTTTGTAGGCGTACCCAGGGAGAATGTTTCCAGAGCCTGCAAAAGCCTGGCGGCCAGAGGGCTGCTGTGCTACCGTGACCGCCACTTTATCCTTCCCAACCCTGACGGCCTGGCCGAATTTTATAAAATGTAAAGGAGTGTGTTTATGGGAAATCTCTGGAATAAGGAAGCCCTTTCCCGGCTTCTGGAAAATCTGAAAAAAGACTATGATGTATTTGCTCCCAGGCTTTATGCCGGCACCGGATGTTATTCTGACACAGATATCGTCCGCTACGGTATCATTGAGTCCTTTGATGAAATTGTCTGGGATGAAAAATCCGATTACAGCTTTAAGGAAGCATTGCTGCCCATTTCTGATACCATTATGTATTTTACAGAAAACAGTGTAAAAATCCCCGAAGAGAAGAGAAAACGGCTGATCTTCCTAAGAGCCTGTGATCTGAATGCTTTAAAGCGCCTGGATGAGATCTATCTTCACAACGGACCGGAAGATTTTTATTACAAAAATATCCGGGAAAACGCCAAATTTATCTTAATGGGCTGCAGTCAGTCTTTTAAATCCTGCTTCTGCGTCTCCATGGGAACCAATCAGGCTGAAAACTATGACGGCTATGCCCATCCTGCCAAAGAAGGTCTTTACCTGGAACTGAAAGATGAAGTTCTTTCTTCCTATGCAGAAGAGATCTCTGTTCCCCGGGACAGCCAGGAAATCCAGTATGTAAAAGAAAATGAAGAAGCTGTCCCGATCCCGGAAACTCTTCCGGAAGATATTGCGTCCCATGAAATCTGGAAAGAATACAGCGGCAGATGTATCGGCTGCGGACGGTGCAACTTTGTCTGTCCTACCTGCACCTGTTTCACCATGCAGGATATCTTTTACCGGGATAATGAAAAGGCCGGTGAGCGGCGGAGAGTCTGGGCTTCCTGTCAGGTTGACGGATACAGCGACATTGCCGGAGGCATCAGCTTCCGTAAAGATCAGGGAGAGCGTATACGTTTTAAAGTGCTCCATAAGATCCAGAACTATAAAAACCGCTTCGGCTATCCTATGTGTGTAGGCTGCGGCAGATGTGAGAATGTCTGTCCGGAGTATATTTCCTACATAGAATGTTTAAATAAATTATCAGCGATTGGAGGGAGCAGCCATGAATAACGCCTATATGCCTTTTCTGTCCCAGATCCAGAAAGTTATCCGCCATACAGATATTGAATATACCTTCCGTATGCACTATGTAGGGGAGGTAAAGCCGGGCCAGTTCTTTGAAGTCTCTGTTCCAAAATACGGAGAGGCTCCCATCTCTGTCAGCGGCATTGGAGATGACTATGTAGATCTGACCATCCGGAAAGTGGGAAAAGTGACCAATGAAATCTTTGAAAACCAGGAAGGGAAAAGCCTTTTTATGAGAGGCCCTTACGGCAACGGGTTCCTTCCTGAAAATTATCGGGGAAAAGAGCTTGTAGTGGTAGCCGGAGGAACAGGGGTATCTCCTGTAAAGGGTATCATCGACTATTTCGGAAATCATCCGGAGGAAGTAAAGTCCCTTACGGTCATTGCAGGATTTAAGTCACCCAAAGATGTGCTTTTTAAAGAAGACATCAAAAGATGGGAAGATCAGAAAATGAATCTCACCATTACCGTAGACGCAGCCGAAGAGCCTGGATGGAACGTAGGACTGGTGACAAAGTATATTCCAGATATTACTTTTGAAAATAAAGAAAATGCAGCTGTCATCGTAGTAGGGCCTCCCGTAATGATGAAATTCGCTGTAGCGGAATTTAAGAAACTGGATATTGAAGACCGTCAGATCTGGATCTCCCAGGAGCGGAAAATGTGCTGCGGTCTGGGCAAATGCGGCCACTGCCGGATGGGAGACACCTATATCTGTCTGGACGGCCCGGTATTTAATTATACGGAAGGCAAAAAACTGCTGGATTAAGGAGGTTGGAATGATGCATGTTGATGTAAATACAAAGAAGTTAAAAAAGAACGCTTTTCGTGTGACCAAACACAGAGATATTGTAGCCTCCAGAGTCCGCGTCCCCGGAGGGGCCTGTAACGCAGATGTACTGACTCAGGTGGCAGAAATTGCAAGAGAATACGGAAACGGTCAGGTACATATCACTACCCGGCAGGGATTCGAGATTGAAGGGATCTCTATTCGGGACATGGCAAAGGTCAATGAAAAACTTCAGCCTATTATTGAAAATCTGGAGATCAATCAGGAGGTTCCCGGCACCGGCTACGCCTCTTCCGGAACCAGAAATGTCAGCGCCTGTGTGGGCAACCGGGTCTGTCCTTTCGGAAACTACAATACGGCGGCCTTTGCAAAACGGATTGAAAAGGCTATTTTCCCCAATGACCTGCATTTTAAGATTGCCCTCACCGGCTGCGCCAACGACTGTATCAAAGCCAGGATGCATGATTTCGGCATTATCGGCATGACCGAACCTCAGTACGATCCCAGCCGATGTGTAAGCTGCAGCGCCTGTATCAAAGGCTGTGATCAGCTTTCTGTAGACGCTCTCCACATGGAAAATTATAAGATTGTCCGGAACACAGAAAAATGTGTAGGCTGCGGGGTCTGTGTCACCAAATGCCCCACCAGGGCCTGGACAAGAAGCCAGAAAAAATATTACCGTCTTACCATTATGGGACGTACAGGAAAGAAAAATCCAAGGCTGGGAGAAGATTTTCTTCTCTGGGCTGACGAGGATACCATTCTAAAAGTAATCCTGAATACTTACAAATTCGCCAAAGAATTCATTGATCCCAAAGCTCCCGGGGGAAAAGAACATGTAG
>DXBU01000086.1 GCA_019116385.1 Candidatus Blautia faecigallinarum
CCAGTTCTGATCCCTCTAAAAATTTGTCTGCCAGATATAAATAAAGTTTAACAAAAATACCGCCGCACAGGGATCCACGAATCACAGATGCGGCAGCACCATATAAGTAAGGTATTTCCCTTTCTTTCTCATTCGTATGTCAGACCGCCAGATCAGATCTTAAATTCTTTCATAAGCTGTTCTCTGAATTCTTTATCCTTTGCAGCGCGTCTGTAATCTTCTTTCCGGCCGGCTGCCAGCAGCTTTTCTGCCAGCCTCATGCCTCTTTCCGTGCCTTTCTCCATTCCTTTTTCCATGCCCTCGTCCATAAGCATCTGACCGATTTTTGTCATCGCCACTACCTCCTTGATCTCATCCAGTTCTGATCCCTCTAAAAATTTATCCGCCAGCGTATAGAGGATCGCTTCCGTTTTTTCTGCAGTCCTGCTCTTGCTGCACTTGGCCAGCAGGAGCGCTTCTTTTATAGTATCTTTTCTTTCTGCCCTCTGGTACATTAAGGGCGTGAGGGATAATCTGGCAAAATCTTCTTCTGTGTACGTCTTCCCGGCATCCCTTTTCTTCCTCAGATCCCGGAAGACTTCTTCCGCATCCTTCACCTGCATATAAACTGGTTTTACGCAGTACCGGTACAGGCCGCAATCCAGTTCAGTCATGGTCTTTTGGATCCCTCCGGAATAGATCACATACGTGATCACCTTTTTCCCGGTCTTGTTGGAATATACGGCTTCATAGGCGTGAAACCGCCGCAGGTCCTCCTCTCCCCCGTCCGTTGTCTGGAACTCGATATGTATATAGATCCCGTCTGTTGTCAGAAATGTGAAATCCATATACAGGGAATGGATCGTAAGTTCCACCAGCTCTGTCGGCCCGATCTCCGCAAATTCGTGGTCGATCCCCAGAAATTTCAATATATTGTCCCGAAAATAATCGAAGCCCATCTTCATGATCGCATCTTCGTGCTTTGTATTCGCCATGAGGCATCTCCTTTTCTTTGTTTCGTATCTTTGTCTCATGTGCTTTTTTCATGTCTTCGATGGTATTTTCTATTTTTTCTCTTTTGTAAAAGGACTAAAGTACGTTCTCACCATCCTTTCCTGTCTCTATAAGGATAGTTTAACAGATATTCCCCTGGATATCCAGGAAAATCACATAGGAAGTTCTCCTGCCGCATGGTCACTCGGACCGTATTGGAACGGCTGCCGCAGACCTTCTTCCCGTTTACCAGCCTGTAGGCCCGGACTGCACATCTAATGCATATTCTGCCAAAAGTTTCTTTTTAAAGTCTGGATCCTCAGCCGCACGCCGCAGATCTTCCTGACGGTTATCCTGAATAAGTTTTTGAGCCAGGATAATTCCCATGTCTATGCCTGTACTTCTTCCTTCCGCCCTTCCATCCTGGATCATATCTGCAATCGCTTTACACATATCGTATCCGCCTCCTCCGGTTTTGATATTGGATTTTATTTCTTTCATTTCTTTCGTGTAGGAAGCTGACGCAATAAAGTCATAGGCCTCCTCTTCCATATCAGAAAACGCCTTCTGATTTTCTTCGATAAAGTTTCTTAACTGCTCTTTATCCTGGGTATATTTTAAAAAGCCGAATACTTCTTTTATGTCGCTGCGGAACCACTCCAGGTTCTCCCAGGAGCGTACCTCCAGCAGGTTTATAGGGTAATCGGCGATCATCTTTTGTATCATCCTGTCCAGACCGGTCAGGTTCAGCATTTCCTTTAAAGTCCTGGCTCCGTCCCAGGCATCGCGGCCGGTATATATCACCATGGTAAAAGCCGGGTCTAAATACTCATCCTTTTTCAGCCCGGATAAAAATTCCGCTCCGCTTTCCAGATCTTTTGATTTCCTGTGTTCTTTCAGGCGCTCTCTCCATTGCCGGTAATAATTCGACGCATCGGTGGTCATCACCCGTACCGGCATGGCATAGTGGGGCTCACTCTGATTCTGCAATGCTACCAGGATCACATGGCATCTCAGGCGTATCTTACACATCAGATCCACGATGTTCACACTGGCGTGGAGCACGGACCCATGTTCGTCTGTTCTGGGGATGACCGGATCCAGTTCCAGGATGTCCTCCGGATGGATCATCTGCTGTCCATGATACACATATCCGTTCATCAGATCCGCAAATCGTTCCTTGTCCTTAAAATACTCACTGGCCGCTAAGTTTTGTTCCTGCATACGCACCTTCCTTTCTGGAGCAGAAACACATCAAAAGCGCGAAGGAACATTTTGTACTATTATTATAGAAAATTTTCCATACAAATTCAATCTGTTTCTGCACTTCTATTTCGTTTGTAGTAAGTTGGGAAATTCGGACCGAATGGTCCTGAAGAAGTTTCTTGTATGATATAAAATTTTCCTGGAAAAGTCAATTAAAAATCTCTTAAAACTGATAAAGCCCGTCTTAGAGTATAATTATCATTGGCAAAAATAAAGGGAAGAGATCGAAATCTCTTCCCAATCATACAGATTTATCTTATTGTTTAATTGACGAGAAAAAACATAAGGAGTCTGTATGATGAGTTTAATGATAAAGGAAAACGGCGTAACATTCAAGGAGTTAGAGAAAAATATTTATGCATGGATCTGCCAGATCGGAAGAGAGTTCACAAAAGAGTTCCTGGAGCGGTATGACAGGATGCTGATGGAAGGCAGGGACAAGAAGAAGTACCGGAATAAGGGTGCCAGACAGACAACCGTAAAAACCGTGTATGGGGAAGTAACCTACCAGAGGACTGTCTATGAAGTGACCGAAGAAGACGGGACCAGACGTTTTGTATATCTGCTGGACGAGACACTGGAGCTGGATCATGTAGGCCTGATCTCAACGAACATGGCGGAACTGCTGGTAAAAGGGATCACAGAACTGTCTTACAGGGAGTGCGCCTCACGGGTCAGTGAAATGACAGGACAGACCATCAGTGCGATGGGTGTATGGAACGTCATCCAGGCATTAGGAAAAAAGGTCTGTGAGGACGAAGCTGAGCTGACAGAAGCATATAAGAAAGGCCATGTGAAAGGGAAAAGAGAGGTTCCTGTCCTGTTTGAAGAAGCAGACGGAGTTTATATCAAACTGCAGGGAAAGGACAGAAAAAAGGAAAAACAGGATAAATCAGAGATCAAGATCGGGATCGCTTATGACGGGTGGCGGAAAACCGGTCCGGATCGTTATGCGCTGGAAAATAAAGTGGTAGTTGCCGGATTTGCCAAAGCAAAAGAGTTTCAGGAATACCGGGAGGCGGCAATCGCACAGGAGTTTAACCTGGATGAGGTAGAGCAGAGGATCTTAAATGCGGACGGAGCATCTTGGATCAAGAAAGTGAAAGATAAAAGCACCTGTTTTCAGTTAGACCCCTTTCACCGGAACAAAGCTGTGAAAGAAAAAATCCATGAACCGGCTGCGAGGGATGCTGTTTTAGAACTGATAAAAGAAGAAGAGATCGAAGAAGTATTCCGGTATCTGGAGATCTATCGGAACAGCCTGAGTGATGAAGCTGAGATTGAAGATGTAGAAGACCTGATTCGTTATTATGAAAACAACCGTGAAGGGCTTGTGCCTTACCAATCCCAGGATCTGGAGCTGCCGGATCCGCCGGAGGGGCTGGAATACCGGAACATGGGGACAATGGAAAATCATGTGTGGAGTGTGATCGCGAAACGCATGAAACACGGGCACAGAAGCTGGAGCCGGCAGGGCGGGAACCATCTGGCGAAGATACTGGCCAAAAAATGCAGCGGAAAGCTGCATGAAGTGACAGAACGTCTGAGAAAACCGGTATTTGAAGAAGAAAAAGTAGAAGAGTTATACGGCGAGATCCTGATGTCAGCGAAGGCACCAAAGAAAGATGGAAAGGGCTATCAATATCCAGCAGTAGGACATGTGGTTGGATTGGATGGAAAGATACAGGGAGAGAGAAAGCGACTGCTGTATATGGCTGGGTATTAGAAACCAGAAAAAGGACTGTTTGAACAAAAATAGAGCGGGCGGACTCAGACTTCCATGTAGTGGGAACCGCCCAAACAGGAGTCCAGGCCTACGCACTGATTGAAGAACTGAATCCCGAGGTACTGGTTACCGATATCCGTATGCCTGTAATGGATGGCATCGCTCTAATAGCCAAGGTCAGAGAACATTTTCCATTAATCAAATGCATTATTACCAGTGGTTTTTCAGATTTCGAATACGCCAGAAGTGCTATTACGCTCTGCGTTTCCGATTATCTGTTAAAGCCTCTTGACTCAGAAGAGTTAAGCGATATTCTTGGTAAGATTAAAAGAGAATTTCAGATTGCACAGAATTCTTTTGAGGGAATTTTTTCTCCCGCTACTACCCGGCAGACTCCCACACAGATTGCGGAACTTTTAAAAGAATATATTCTGTCTAACTATACTTCCGAGATCAATCTTAATTTAATTGCCAGCAGCATGAATTATAGTTCCAGCTACCTTACAAAAATTTTTTGTCAGGTATATGACTGTACCCCGTCCAAATACATTATTAATTTGCGGATTAATAAAGCCTGTCAGCTCCTTCTTCATAACCCGGAGCTGTCTATCCGCCAGATTGGGGAAGCTGTAGGATATCACGATCAGGCATATTTTTCCCGTATCTTTAAAAAACATACGGGAAAAAGCCCCTTTGAATACCGGGAAACTTAACTTTTTCACATC
>DXBU01000087.1 GCA_019116385.1 Candidatus Blautia faecigallinarum
ATCCGGTAAAAATAGACCCCGAGGGAAAGCCTGCCCCGCAGCAGGAACTGAAGTCCATAGACTGCCAGATTGTAGAAAAAATCCGTTCCGGCTGCCAAAAGCATGGGGACTTTGACACTGTCATCATAAAAAACTTTACAGGCAAAACCGCTTAAATAACCTGCATACATATAGATCAGGGCATAAAAGCCAAATAGGGAGCCATAAAACAGATCAATGAGAAGTCCTGAAAAAAAGCCTACCCAGAGACCACTTTTACGCCCCCGCATCAATCCCATGGATACACAGAGAACCAAAAGAAGATTCGGTGTGATGGAACCGATAGAAATCATATGAAAAACGGTACACTGCAGAAGAAAACAGATAATGATCAGGAAAAAAAGAATGATCTTACTCTTCATTTTCTGTCACCTCCCCGTCCTCTGGGGAATCCTCTAAGATATCCTGCTTGTTTACCGTTATGACAAATACTTCTCTCAAATGCTGGAAATCCACAGGAGTCACGATCGTTCCGGATTTGGTCAGATTGTTGCTGTCCTGCTGGACCTCGCTTACATATCCGATAAACAGCCCCTCTACAAACTTTTCGCTGATGTTGGAAGTAACAATGCGTTCCCCGACAGTAACCTTGTTTTCCCGGTCATACAGCTGGGTGAAACGGAGCTTTCCTTCGTCGATCAGCCCCAGGTCCCCTTCTACCACACAGTTGTCGGCAGTACTTACTGTCATGGAACTCACACTGCTGCTGTCGTCAATGATCGCCCGCACCGTAGCCCAGGAGGACCCCACTTCTGTAACGATCCCGGCAAGTCCCCGGCCGGCGATCACATTGTTATCTACCCGCACGCCGTCCCGGCTTCCCTTATTGATCATAAAGGTGTCATACCAGTTTCCCGGATCTTTGGAGATGATAGTGGCTGCAATCTTAGGATATTCCGAATATTCCTCGTCCAGATCGTAAAGTTCCTTTAGCCGTGTCAATTCTGTCTGATCCTGGATCAGTTTATTGTTCTGCGTGGTCAGGCTGTCAATCTGCGCCTTTAATTCTTCGTTTTCCGCAAGCAGCTTCTGTTTGTCTGCGAAGCTGTCTCCGGCTGAGGAAAGAAAGCCGCTGATCTTGCTGATGCTCTTTTCAAAAGGTACCACGAGCATGCCGGCCGCCTCCTGAAAAGGAGCCCCGGTAATCCCGGAGGAAAACGTGGCTACAATGGCGCTTAAGCAAAACAAGGTCATAATGACAAGCAGGTGCTTGCTTTTTAATTTTATTCTGAAATGAAATTTCTTTTTCAGTTTTTTCATAAAATGCACCCCTGTATCTTATTTTCGGATCCTTCCTGATCACAGCCTTCGCTGGGTCACAGGCTGGGCCCATTTTTTTAGATCTTTATCCCGGATGATCCGTTCCAGTCCGCAGATCTTTGAGGTTTCATAAAGTTCTGACAAATTAAAGGTAAAGCCGGTATAGCTGGCAAGATAATTATCTATGTAAGGAAGGCGTGTACTTCCGCCGGCAAGATAGATCCCCTCTTTGGCGATATGATAGGAAATCTGAGGCGGCGTACGCTCCAGAAACGTTTTCATTTCCGCTGCGATCTCATTAACACAGTTCATGATGCCGGCATTAACCACATAGGAAGAAACGATCTCCTCCCGGGGCAGTCCGGAAATGCTATCGATCCCAACCACCTTGCGGGCTTCCTTGCGCTGGTCGTTCAAACGGCCCATAACAAGCTTTAAACGTTTTCCGGTCCGTGTCCCGATCTGCAGATTGTACCGCTTGCGCACCTCACTGCAGATGGATTCATTCATCTGACGGCCGCCAATGGGGATCTTTTTGCTGATGATGATCTTTCCATCGGTGATAATGGAAAACTGTGTGCTCTGGGCGCCGATATTGACCACCATGCTGCCCTCATTTTTTTCCAGATTTACGCCCATAGCCAGGGCGTCAGCAATGGGAGCCTCCACCATATAGACCCGGTTTTTTCTAAGCCAGTGTCCATTTGCAACATGGTAATAGGCGCGTTTTTCAATAGCGGTCATATCCAGAGGAACAGCAAAATACATAACGGAGCCTACGCCCAGGATCCGGTCGATCTTTTTGATCATACTGTAAAGGGCGATCTCCTGAAGCTCCAGATTGGCTATCATGCCAAAAGCCATCGGCGATGAGACGGAAATGTCTGTCGGTGATTTTTCAAACATTTCATAAGCCTCATTGCCCACGGCGATTATCTTGCGGCCTCTTGCCGCGATCATATTTTTCTCAATGTAACTTTTATTTTTTAAATAGGAATACACCTTGATGCTGCTGCTTCCCAGGTCTATCCCGTATTTTTTTTCAAAAAGCATAAAACACCCTGCCTCTTTATTTTTCAGGTTTCCTTAAAAATCCTTGTTCCCGGAAACTTATGTACCTGTGATCTCCAATGATAATGTGATCCAGAAGATGGACGCCTAAAAGCTCCCCGGCTCTATAGACTCTCTCAGTCACCTCTTCATCACAGGAACTGGGCATGGGATCCCCGCTGGGATGGTTGTGTACAAGGATGATATTCAGCGCATGACGGCGCAGGGCTTCCATAAAGATCTCCCGCGGCGTGATCAAGGCTGCATTTGCTGTCCCCTTTGATAAAATATACTCTCCCAGCAGATGATTTTTCCCGTCCAGCATCATACATAGGATCACTTCCTGCTCCTCATGGCGGAGCTGTTCCATGTAATACTTGGCGATGGTGGCCGGATCTCCGAAAGAAAGCTGGGTTCTTGCGGCTGTTGAAGCGATCCGCTTGGAAAGCTCCCCGATGCATTTCAGCTGGACTGCTTTTACTTTGCCGATCCCATTTAGTTTCATCAGTTCCTGCAGAGAAGTATGCAGGATTCCCAAAAGCCCGGGATAGGAAGAATCTTTCGTGTAATTTAGGATTTCATTTGCAAGCTCCAAAGAGGTAACGCCTCTTGTGCCGCTCCGCAGGATAACTGCCAGAAGTTCGCCGTCACTTAAAGTGCCTTCTCCTTCCCGAAGGCATTTTTCGTAGGGGCGCTGGGATTCGGGCAGCTCTTTCATCGTTTCCTTCATTTTATCTACCTTTTTTGCCCTCTGAAAAGGTATGGTGGATAAACAGAATTATTTTACCATAAAAGGCGGTGAATGTATATGCTATCCTAAAAATTTCTATATTTTTCACAGATTTTTTCTGCGATCTTTATTCCGTCCATTGCGGCAGAGGTAATCCCCCCTGCATAACCGGCGCCTTCACCGCAGGGATAGATCCCTGTATAATTTGCCTGTAAACTTTTATCCCGAAGGATCCGCACCGGAGAAGAAGTCCGGCTTTCCACTCCGCTTAAAAGGGCGTCCTCCCGGTCAAATCCAGGGATTTTCTTTCCAAACGCAAGGACCCCTTCCTCCAGGGCCTCACTGACCGGGTCCGGAAGGATGCTGCGGACATCCGCAAAGGCAAAGCTGCCTTTCATACAGGGATGTATCTCTCCACCGCCCATGCTTGGCTGTTTTCTTCGAAAATCTCCAAAAAGCTGTACGGGGATACTGCCCCTTCCCGCTTCCCATGCTTTCCTTTCCAGGTCTCTCTGGAAGGATAGGCCGCCAAGAGGGCCAGCCTTAGGAAAATCTTCCGGGGTTACCGTAACGATCAGGGCACTGTTGGCGTTTTTTCCTTTACGTCCGGAATAGCTCATTCCATTTACTGCGAGCATTCCTTCTTCAGAGGAAGCATTGACCACATACCCTCCCGGACACATGCAGAACGAATAAACCCCTCTTCCGTTTGCAGCTGTATGGGTAAGCTTATAGCTGGCAGCTCCGAGAACAGGGTTCTCCATTTCTCCATAGAGCGCTTCATTGATCATGGCCTGGGGATGTTCGATCCGAAGGCCGACTGCAAAGGATTTCGGCTCCATATAGATCCCTTTTTCGTAAAGCATCTGAAAAGTATCCCTGGCGCTATGGCCAATGGCAAGCACACACACCTGCGCAGGAATTTCTTTTCCGGTGTCTGTCACTACAGAGTTAAGGACCTGTCCCTGAAATTTCAGATCTATAACTTTGGTGCCGAAAAGAAACGTCCCGCCCATTTCCTGGATCTGACGGCGCAAAGTCATTACAAGGGAGATCAATACATCCGTTCCCAAGTGGGGTTTTTGCTGATAAAGGATCTTGGGGCTTGCCCCTGCTTCTACAAACCGTTTCAGTACCTCTTGGTTCCGCCCAAAAGGATCCTTTACCAGCGTGTTAAGCTTGCCATCCGAAAATGTACCGGCTCCTCCTTCTCCAAACTGCACGTTGCTCTCCGGATCCAGCCTGCCCGTCTCCCAGAAAGCTTCCACTGTTTTTTTTCGTTTATCCGCTTCCTCTCCCCGCTCCAGAACCAAAGGCCGGTAGCCCGCACGGGCAAGATACCAGGCACAAAAGAGCCCGGCCGGTCCGCTGCCTACGATCACTGGCGGATGAACAAGAGGTTCCTCACCAGGATGGGGAAAATGATACGCCGTTCTTTTGATTGACATAATATTTTTATCGTTAACCTTACGCAGGATCGTTTTTTCCTCCGGCGTTGTAACATCTATGGTATAGACAAACTTTTTCTCGTCTTTTTTTCTGGCATCCAAAGACTGGCGCCGGATCTCATAGGAAAAAGGCTGCCGGGGATTTTTCAGCACCCTGGCGATCTTCTTTTCCAACTCTTTTTCCGTATGTGTGATAGGAAGTTTTAACTGACTGATCTGAATCATGGAGTATCCTTTCTTTTTCCGGCGTGCCTTCCGGCTGCCGCTCCGCTGGACCAGGCCCATTGGAGATTATAACCGCCGCAGGTTCCGTCAATATCCAAAAGCTCTCCGGCAAAATAAAGGCCCGGCATAAGCTTCGATTCCATAGTAAATGGATCCACCTGTCCTGTGTCCACGCCGCCGGAGCAAACCTGAGCCTTGGAAAAATCCAGTCCGGCCGTGACTTTTAATGGAAAAGCTTTGATCGCTTCTATAAGATTTCTCCGGGAGGTGAGGATCTGGATAAGCTTTGAAGGAAACAGACCGATCAAAAGCTCCTTTTCTGTTTTATACGGACAGTTTTTCCTTCTGGCCATTAAAAAATCTTCCATGGCTTCCATGGAAAATTCCGGCAGGAAGTCCAAAATAAGAGATACTTCACAGCCTTCCTTTAAAGCCCGTATGGCATAACGGCTGATCTGGAACACTGGTATGCCGGAAACGCCGTATTCTGTAAGCTGCAGTTCTCCCTGTTGGGTTTTTAGGGGAATCCCGTTAAGACAAAGGGTCACTTGGCCGTTTGTGCGTACGCCATCCCATTTAAACGGTCTGCCCTGGCATTTTAACGCGGTCAGAGCAGGAAGGGGAGGAATGATCCGATGCCCCAGCTTTGCCGCCAGATCATACCCGCTTCCGTCTGCTCCGGAAATCTGGGAGGCATTGGATCCATTGGCAAGGATCACCCCATCGCTTTCGTAGCACCAGCCTTCGGTATAAGTCTTCCAAATCCCCTGTTCCCGCCGGACCTCTTTTACGTGCTCCTTGGTCTTGATCTTAACCCCTAAGTTTTTCGCTTCCATGCACAATACTTCTGTCACACTTGCAGCCTGGCCGCTGTGGGGATAGATCCCTCCATTTTTATTTATGGTATATATCCCAAGCCGGGAAAAAAACTTTATGGTGTCCTGAACAGAAAATGCAGACAAGGCAGGGGCTGCAAAGGAGGGATCCGTTCCCCTATAAGCATCCGGCAGAAAAGCCAGATTGGTAAGATTACATTTGCCGTTTCCTGTCGCGTTAAGTTTTTTCCCTGGCTTTTCGTTGTGTTCCAGCACCGTAACAGAGGCACCCTCACCTGCAGCCTGTATGGCCGCCATCAATCCGGATGCTCCGCCTCCTGCGATCACGATCCTTTTTTTCATAATTTCCATGGTTCCTCTTTCTGACGTATTTTTGTGTCCTAAAGACTGGTAAAATAGTTACGGAAGCGTTACAAGGCCGGCATCCAAAAGCTTTTGCAGGGATTTTAAGACGCCAAGTTTGGCATGTTCCCAGGTAAGTCCGCCTTGAAAGTAAACCGCATAGGGAGGCTTCATGGGCCCGTCTGCGGAAAGTTCGATCGAAGAGCCTTGTACAAAGGCTCCTGCTGCCATGATCACCTGGCTGTCATAGCCCGGCATATCCCAAGGTTCCGGGTCCACATAGCTGTCCACAGGAGCAGCCGCCTGGATCCCTTTACAAAAGGCGATCACGCCTTCTGCTGTTCCAAGGGTCACTGCCTGAATGATATCCTGGCGCGGCTCTATAGAATCCGGCACCACCGAAAAGCCCAGGCGCTCATATACATTTGCAGCAAATACAGCCCCTTTAAGCGCGCTTTTTGTCACCATAGGTGCCATAAAAAAGCCCTGGTAAAAAGAACGGTTCACGCCAAGGGAGGCCCCTACTTCCATGCCAAGTCCCGGACAGGTCATGCGGTAAGAAGCGTTTTCTACACATTCTTTTGTTCCTGCAATATAGCCTCCGATGGGAGCCAGCCCGCCGCCGGGATTTTTGATCAGAGACCCGACCATCATATCCGCTCCCACATCGCTGGGTTCAATGGTGTCTACAAATTCTCCATAACAATTATCCACCATGCAGATCACATCCGGCTTTATTGTTTTTACAAATGCGATCAGCTCTCCGATCTGTTTTACGGAAAAAGAAGGACGTGTCTGGTAGCCTTTGGACCGCTGGATAGCCACCAGCCGTGTTTTTTCGTTTATAGCCTTTTTAATGGAATCGTAATCAAAAGTACCATTCTTTAAAAGATCCACCTGCCGGTAGGAAATCCCATATTCTGCAAGGGAACCTTTGCTTGGGCGGATCCCGATCACTTCTTCCAGGGTATCATAAGGTTTTCCCGCCGGAGCAAGGAGCTCATCCCCGGGACGAAGGTTTCCAAATAACGCGATCGCAAGGGCATGGGTGCCGCAGGCGATCTGCGGACGCACCAGACAGGCCTCGGTGTGGAAAGTATCGGCATATACTTTTTCCAAGGTATCTCTGCCGTAATCATTGTATCCATAGCCGGAAGAAGACTGAAAGCATTCCTCACTGACTTTGTTTTTCTGCATAGCAAGGAGCACTTTCATCTGGTTATATTCGGCAGTCTTATCAAAGGCCTGGAAACGTTCTTTTAAATGTTCCTCTATTTCCGATCCGAAATCATAAACCTGGGAAGAAATCCCAAGCTGTTCATATAATTCTTTCATAAGTTCCTCTTTTCTTTTTGAAAGATCTGTCTTTCTGCTAAAATAGAAAGCATAAAATCCAGTATCTTTTTTTCATTGTAATCAAATTCCTCTTTGTTGGTCCAGATCACATCCGGTTCCCGCTTAAACCAGGTAAGCTGTCTCTTTGCAAAGTGTCTCGTGTCCCGCTTCAGGATGCGCACAGCTTCCTCCAGGGAGTATTCTCCTTCCAGATAGGCCAGGATCTCCTTATACCCCAATCCCTGCATGGAGACCATCCCTCTTCGGCAGCCCATGTCCTTTAAAGCCATCACTTCTTCTATGAGCCCATTTTTGATCATCTCGTCCACTCTCTCATCGATGCGCTGATACAAAAGGGGACGGGGTACATTTAAAACAAAATAGGCAAGATTATACGGGCTTTCCTTTTGGCGCTGGACCTTATTGTGTCCGGAGATGGGGGTATGATTCTGGTGAAAGAATTCCAGGGCACGTATCACACGCTTTACGTTATTTTCATGGATATCCATGGCGCTTTTTTCATCTACCTTCCTTAGCATTTCATGAAGA
>DXBU01000088.1 GCA_019116385.1 Candidatus Blautia faecigallinarum
TTTTTCTTTTCTCTGGCAAACGGATATGTAAGCCAGTTCCTGGACGAAATGTACTCCAACCGTCCCTACGAACAGAATTTTCAGGATGTGAACGGCAGGAGCTTTTTGATGAAGCTTCTTTCCATGAAATATTTTGTAGGCCTTGAAAAATATCTGCCGGACGGATACGAAAAAGTCAACGAGGTGATCATTCCTTACGATGAGGATGAAAAGAAAAAGATAGAAAATGTCCAGGGAGAAGAAGAGTCTCTGGGTGAAGAAATAAAAAATGAAGAACTTCTTGAGGAGGCACAGGAAAATCAGGAGGGACATGTCATTGGTATATATGAAGATGAAGATGCCCTGCCTCTTGCGTATACATACGATTCCTATATTCCCAGAGAGACTTACGAGGAAATGAATGTAATGGAACGCCAGCAGGCAGTCCTCCAGGGTGTTGTCCTTGAAGACAGCAGCCTGCCGGTGTGCGAACCGGAAGATGAGTCTGTGGAGGTTTCTTATACGATCACACCACTGGAAAACTGTGAACTTTTTGAAAACCGTATCAAGGCAAAGGAAGATAATGCCACCTGCCTTCTGACCTTTGAGGGAGTTCCCAACAGCGAACTTTACATTGCTTTTGATAACCTCCGTTATCTGGAGGTAAACCGAAGGCATAAATATACCGATGAAGAATGGGCAGCTCTTCCTTGGAAAGAACGGCGTACTTACCGTATCCGGGACGAATCCGTTGCAAACCAGGCAGACATTTATTTTGAGGCGGACCTTGACGGGGAAACGACACGAAAATCCATATTCTTGATCACAAACCGGAATAATTTTTATAACGGAAGACATAATTTTATGAATATGGTTGGCTACTCAGAAGAACCGGTAACCAGTGTTCTTGTTACTTTTTCCGAAAAGGGAAGCTACAAATATGACGATCTGAGTGTATACTTTCAGCCCACAGATAAGCTGGATTCCTATGCTTCAGAACGGATGGAGGATACGGCAGAGAACCTTTCCATAGAAAATAATGAGATCAGCTGTCAGATCAGTCTGGATGAGCCGAAGGCGCTTGTGTTCGCAGTTCCCTATGGAGACGGATGGACCGCTACAGTAGATGGAGAAGAAGCAGAACTTTTAAATGCGAATACGATGTTTATGGCACTTGAGCTTTCACCGGGAGAGCACGATATCCAGCTTCACTATACAACGCCCTATATAAAACTGGGGCTTGTGCTTACTGTGTTTGGTCTGCTCTTGCTGGCTGGGTGCGTTGTCTTTGAGAAGAAAAGAAGGGTTAAATGAAGATTATTGACAAAGTAGAGTATTTCGGCAGAAGAGCAGAAATCTGCTTTTCTTCCTCCCGCCGGGGGAGAAGAAATTATTATCTTGTTTATACACTTTTATATCTTGTTTTTATGGGAATCATCGGGGCTGCCTATGTGTATGCCGGAAAGTCCTTCATATGGGGACCTTATGGGGACGGAATGCGCCAGCATTATACGTCCCTGGTTTATCTTGGGGAATATTTAAGGGATATCTTATATAATATTTTTGTGGAGCACACTTTTGAGATCCCCATGTGGGACCTTCATATCGGATATGGCTCCGATATTGTGACAACGCTGCATTATTATACCCTGGGGGATCCGCTGAACCTTTTATCGGTACTCGTACCCCAGCGGTATACGGAATATCTTTATGATTTCCTCTTGATGCTGAGGATTTATCTTTCCGGAGCGGCCTTTTCTATTTACTGCCGCTATCATGGGAATAAGCCTTTGCCTACCCTTTTGGGAGCCTGTATTTACGCGTTTTCCGGATGGAACATGGTGGCAGGATTTAAACATCCCTTTTTTATCAATCCGTGTATTTATCTTCCGCTGCTTCTTCTGGGCGTGGATAAGATCTATAAAAAAGAAAAACCGTATCTCTACATGAGTATGGTTGGGATTTCCTGTATCTCCAACTTCTACTTCTTTTACATGCTGACGATCTTTATGGTCTTATATGCGGCATACCGTTATTTCATGCTCTTTGGAAAAATACGGGTAAAAGAATGGCTTGGATGGATCGGGAGATTTGCGGGATATGGCGCAGTGGGGCTTGGCTGTGCCTGCGTGCTCTTTCTGCCTGTAGCAGCAGCGTTTCTGGAGACCGGCCGTGCAGATGCGGATGTCTATGTACAAAGCGCTTATTCAGCAGAGCATTATCAGATGCTTGTGGGCGCTCTTTCCGGGAAATACTTATCTAGCTATACGATAATCGGTGTTTCTGCGGTGTGTCTGCCGGCTTTATTGATCCTGTTTCTTAAGCGGGGCAAAAATCTTGCTTTGAAAATAGGCTTTATCATGTGCTGCATATTCCTTTGTGTGCCGTATATTGCCCATGTGTTCAACGGATTTTCTTATGCCACAAACCGATGGTGCTGGGCTTTTGTGATGCTTTTGGCCTATATTTTTGTAAAAGTCTTTCCGGACTTCTTTACTTTATCCAAGAAGCAGAAGATCGCTTTGGGCTTATGTACGGCGGCGTATTGTCTGTATATTTTGGCAGATCCTTATGCCAGGGATGGATGGAATGTTTTGACCGCTTTGCTCTTTCTTGGTGCAGCCGGAACGCTGCTTTTGGGATATGCCTTCTGGCAGCGGCACAAGGCCTGCTGGTCTGTTTTTTTGACTTTGGCTATGAGCTGCAGTATCCTGGTTAATATTTCCTATTCCTACAGTGAGAAAGGCAATGATCAGTCTAGTATCCGCTGGTTTGTTCCTATAGGAGAGGCATACAGTGAAATTTATGAACCGATCCAAAAAACAGTGAAATCTTTTTCCGATGAGGAGGATTACCGCTTTGAGCAGGAGAGCAGCGGCGTACATTATAATTCCGCGATGGTCACTGAGCTGAACGGAGGACAGTTTTTCTTCTCTCTGGCAAATGGAAATGTAAGCCGTTTTCTTTCGGATATCTGTCTGAATAAACCATTGGAGCAGAAATTCCAGAATATGGATGAACGGGCCTATCTGATGAAACTTTTGTCTATGAAATATTTTGCAGGATCCCAAAGGACAGTTCCCTATGGATATGAAAAAGCCGCATCTTCCGGGGAAGGGCTCCCATCGGTTTACGCAGATGAGGATGCCCTGCCGCTGGCTTATACCTATGATTCCTATATCCCTGTGGAAGAATATGAAAAAATGGATGGGATCGAGCGCCAGGAGGCGATGCTCCAGGGTGTGGTCTTGGAGGACAGCCAGCTTCCAAAGTGTGAGGCGGAGATAGATGCGGAAGAGGCAGATTACGAAATTACGGATCTTAAGAACATTGAACTATCTGACAAAGGTTTCCAGGTGCTGGCAGATAATGCCAGCCTGGTGCTGAGAGTGGACGGACGTTCCGATTGTGAAACAAATGTAGTGTTTGAGAACCTGGAATATGAGGGAGGATCCAGCAAGCTCAGCATTCTATTAAATACAAAAGCAGATGGAAAGAAAATAGGAAAAAAAATCCTGTTTTATACAGAAGAAAATAATTTTTATACCGGACGGAAGGATTTTATCAGCAATCTGAATTATCATCAGGAGCCGGTTACCTCTGTTAAACTGACTTTTGAAAAAAAAGGAAACTATCGTTACGATGAGCTGAAGGTAGTCTGTCAGCCCCTTGACCGTCTTGCTTCCTATACGGAAGACCGCAAAGAGGATCTGGCAGAAAATCTTACTATTAACGGCGGCAATGTGAGCTGCCGGATCCGTCTTGAGGAGGCAAAAGCACTTGTATTTTCCCTTCCTTACGGAAACGGCTGGAATGCCCTGGTAAATGGGGAAAAGGCCGAAATCAAAAAGGCCAATACCGCATTTATGGCGCTGGAGCTGCCGCCTGGAGAGTATGAGATCGAACTACATTATACGACCCCGTTTATAAAATCAGGATTACTGCTTTCCTTATGCAGTGTGGTAATATTTATAGTAATTGTGATCATGAAAGAGAAAAGAAAGAGGAAGACAAAATGAGCAGATTATCGGTAGTGATACCGGCTTACAATGAGGAACTGATGGTAGGAAAAACCTGCCGTGTTTTAAGGGAAGTCCTTACAGGCGCCGGGATCGATTACGAACTGGTACTTGTAAATGACGGCTCCAGGGATAATACCTGGGAAGAGATCGTAAAGGCAGGAAAAAAAGACCGAAATATCTTAGGCGTGCATTTTTCCAGAAATTTTGGAAAAGAAGCAGCAGTGTTTGCCGGCCTTGCCCAGGCCGGGGGAGATGTTGTGGCGGTTATGGACTGCGATCTCCAGCATCCGCCTCAGACGCTCATCGAAATGTATCATCTCTGGGAAGAGGGATACGAGGTGATCGAAGGGGTGAAAAAGAGCCGGGGAAAGGAAAGTGCGATCCACAAAAAAAGCGCGGACTTTTTTTACGGCATTATGACAAAGGCCACAAAGGTGGATATGAGAAATGCGTCTGACTTTAAAATGATGGACAGAAAAGCCGTAAACAGCATCCTTTCCATGCCGGAGAGAAATATGTTCTTTCGGGCAACCTCTTCCTGGGTGGGATATAAGACCACACATGTATTTTTTGAAGTACAAGAAAGGGAAGCCGGAGAATCCAAATGGTCCACCTGGTCTCTGGTAAAATATGCCTTTACCAACATCGTGGCCTTTACGACCGTACCTTTGCAGTTTGTAACGATCGTAGGTCTTGTGTGCTTTTTGTGCTCGCTGGTCCTGATCGTATATTCCCTGATCCAATATTTTACAGGCGCAGCAGTAGCAGGCTATACCACAACTTTGATCGTCCTTTTGCTGATCGGAAGCGGGATCATGGTGAGCCTGGGGATTATCGGTTATTATATCGCCAAAATTTATGAAGAAGTAAAACGCCGTCCGCGTTATATTGTATCTAAGGTCATCCGCGGAAGTGAGGACGTATATGACCAGGCGAATCACGACTAAAGAAAGCGGGAGGCAGTTATGATGAAATGGATCCGTAAGCTTTTTGAAAGCTCTGTGGTACGGTATGTCTTTTTTGGAGGCTGCACCACACTGGTCAATCTGATCAGTTTTTATATACTGCGCAAAGGGGGAGTACAGCTCACAGCGGCAAATGTGATCTCTATCATCCTGGCAATCTTGTTTGCCTATGTGGTAAATTCTAAATTTGTGTTCCAGGATAAATGCGAAAAACTTCTGGACCATATCCGGCCTTTTTGCAAATTCATAAGCGCCCGTCTGATCACCATGGTGATCGAGGTGGGCGGGGTATGGCTTTTGGTAGAAGTCCTTGGCATGAACGATATGCTGGGGAAATTTCTTACCCAGTTTATAGTCTTGGCCTTGAATTATATATTCAGTAAATTTTTTGTATTTACCACCGGAAAAAATAAATAAAGAGAAAAATGCGGCAGATACTGTAAAAAGCAGTATCTGTTTTTTCTGCTGCAGAAAGAGTTCACTGGCTTTTTTTGCTCTGCTATGGTAAAATTTTAGCAGAAATCACAACGGAGGAGAGGAATATGACTTTAGAGGAAACAATCCAGGGGATAAAACCCCTTAATGAAAAAATGATGGAAACCGCAAGGATACGCTGGAATACCATTGCCCATCCCCTTCACTCTTTAGGAAAGCTGGAAGACTTGGTTACACAGATCGTGGGGATCACAGGAAATCCTACAGTGGACATCAGCAAAAAAGCACTGGTGGCTATGTGCGCGGACAACGGGGTGGTAGAAGAAGGCGTGACCCAGACCGGCCAGGAGATCACTGCCCTTGTGGCAAATGGCTTTCTTGAAGGAACGACAACGGTCTGTGCTATGTGCCGGAAATGCGGAGTCGATATCTATCCAGTTGATGTAGGGATCGCTGTGGATACAAATGTGCGCAGAGATTTAAAGGTAGCATACGGAACAAAAAATATGACAAAAGGCCCTGCCATGACCAGGGAAGAGGCGATAAGAGCGATCGGATCCGGGATCCGCACAGCAGAAGAGCTAAAGGAAAAAGGCTATAAGCTTCTGGCTACCGGAGAAATGGGAATCGGGAACACCACCACAAGCAGTGCGGTAGCTGCTGTTCTCTTAGACCAGCCTGTAGAAGTTATGACCGGACGGGGGGCCGGGCTGTCCAGCGAGGGCCTGGTACGGAAGATAAATGCCATAAAGAAAGCCATCCAGGTGAACCGTCCCGATCCTCAGGATGTGCTGGATGTACTATCTAAGGTAGGAGGATTGGATATCGCAGGTCTGGCAGGCGTATTTTTAGGAGGGGCAGCTTTGGGGATACCGGTTGTGATGGATGGATTTATTTCCTGCGTGGCAGCACTTACGGCGAAGCTTTTGTGCCCTGGAGCAGCAGACTATATGATCGCCTCTCATGTGTCCAAAGAGCCGGCATCCAAATTGATCCTGGAGGCATTGGGAAAATCCCCGGTGCTTCACGCAGATATGTGTCTGGGAGAAGGCACAGGGGCGATCGCTTTCCTGCCGGTTTTGGAATTGGGAGCGGAATTATATAATACAATGGGTACTTTTGAAGACATTCATATGGAACAGTATGAGGAGCTGACGTGATCATGATGATTTTAGTGACAGGGGGAAGTGGAAGCGGAAAATCTGCCTATGCAGAAGAAAGGATCCTGTCTATGGGAGAAGGACGACGGATCTATATCGCTACCATGTATCCCTTTGATGAAGAAAGCCATAAAAGAATCCACCGGCACAGAAGAATGCGCGCGGGAAAAGGGTTCGAAACCGTAGAATGTTACACAAACCTGGAAGAACTTTATCTTCCGTCAGAGGGCATTGTGCTTTTGGAATGTATGTCAAACCTTACTGCCAATGAGATGTTCCAGGAGGACAAAAGGGAAGAGGACACGGCGGAGAAGATCCTGAATGGGATACGCCTTATCCAAAAACAGGTGAGACATTTGGTGGTCGTTACCAACGAGATCTTTTCTGACGGGGAGAACTATTCCGAAGAAACCAGGATCTATCAGGAAAAACTGGGGAAGATCAATCAGGAGACCGCACGGATGGCGGATGAAGTCGTAGAGGTTGTGGCAGGGATCCCTGTTTTTCATAAAAGAAATGAAGGGCAGATGCCATGAAGAGTATATGGAACAGTTTTAAAGTAGCTTTTGCCATGTTTTCAAAGATCCCGGTTCCCCAGGCAGACTGGAAAGAAGAAAATATGCGGTATATGTTCTGCTGGCTCCCTTTTGTGGGAACCATCATCGGAGCTGTCAGTATCGGGATATTTTTGCTGGGCACGTATTTTGGATTTGAAGAAAACTTTCTGGCTGTCCTTTTGGTACTGGTCCCGGTGTTCATAACAGGAGGGATCCATGTAGACGGGCTTTTGGATACGGCGGATGCAATGAGTTCCTGGCAGGAGCGAAAACGCCGGCTGGAAATTTTAAAGGATACCCATACAGGCGCCTTTGCCGTGATCACAGCCTGTGTATATTTTCTTGCATGGTACGGCGCTTACAGCCAGATGCTTCAGGATAGGAGAGCGGTTTTTATTATGGGATGGGGCTTTATGGTTTCCCGCTGCTTTGCAGGTCTGGAGGTAGTTTCCCTTCCAAAGGCAAAAGCGGACGGAACGGTGGCTGAATTTTCCAGGAATTCCAGCCATACAAGGGTAAAAGCCATCCTGGCAGTGATGCTGGCGGTTCTTCTTGGGGTTCTGCTCTTTATCCAGCCGGTATATGGGATGGCAGCCTTTTTGGGGGCTTGTCTGGTATTTCTGTACTGCCGCCATATGTTCCTGAAGTATTTTGGCGGAATGACAGGAGATCTGGCAGGATGCAGCATTTGCCTAAGTGAGATCGGGATGGCATTTGTTTTGGCTGTGGCTTCAAATTTTATAGGGTGATGAAGGAGGGTAAATATGGATCTGATTATCGGAGGAGCTTTTCAGGGAAAAAGCATTTACGCCAAAGAACAATACCCAAAGAAAAAATGGGTTTTGGGCGGGGAGGTCAGTGAAGAAGAACTTTTGTCTGCCCAGGGTATTCTAGAGTTTCAGAAGTATGTACGAAAGGAATTGAAACAAGGACATTCGGTAAAGGACCTTGCAGAAAAAATAGCAGGAGAAAATCCGGATGCCGTTATCGTCTGTGACGAAGTGGGGTATGGAGTGGTTCCCACAGACGTTTTTGAGAGGCAATACCGTGAGGCAGTGGGCAGGATATGCATTGAACTGGCAAAGAAAAGCAAAAGGGTCGTACGTGTGATCTGCGGGATCGGGACGGTGATCAAGGATGCTTAAGCTTTGGCTGATCCGTCATGGAATGACCGAAGGAAACAAGTATGGCCGTTATATCGGCATCACAGACGAAGCATTATGTCCGGAAGGAAGGGAAAAACTGAAAAGAATAGCGTATCCCAGTCCCCAGCAGGTATACATCAGCCCTTTGGCAAGATGCCGGGAAACCGCACATATTTTATTTCCGGACAAACCGCTGCATATTATAGAGGAGTTGTCGGAGTGCGATTTTGGAACCTTTGAAAATAAGAATTATAAAGAGCTTTCCCAGGATCCGGATTATCAGGCCTGGGTTGACAGCGGCGGCCTGCTTCCTTTTCCGGAAGGAGAAAGCCGGGAAGCATTTATGCACCGGACGGACGTTGGCTTTCAAAAGGCCGTGACCGGCTGCATAAGAAGCGGGATCGCGCTTGCCGCTCTGGTGATCCACGGAGGGACGATCATGAATATTATGTATGAATATGCGGGGGAAGACCGGTCTTATTATGATTGGCATGTGAAGAACGGCGGGGGATACCTGGTGGAGATCGACACAGATTTGTGGCTGAAAGGAAGACGCAGGCTGAAGCTTTGCGGCGCAGTAATGGAGGGATAGTATGGAACAGTTATGGACAAGAGAAGAATTAAAAGGAAGAGCTAAGAATGCCCTTAGAAAAAATTATTGGGCATGTGTGGTTGTGGCGCTGATCCTGACTTTGGCAGCATCTTTCGGAGAAGGAAACTCCGGGAGACCAGCGGCAGGGGAAAGTCATGTGACGTTTTTTGAGGAAACAATAGGAAATTATGAATTTGGTTCCGATCTTATCGAGAGGGGCGGAGACATCCTGCACCAGGTTACCAGATCACCTATCGGGATCATACTGGGCCTTGTAGGTGCCGGAATTCTTGTGTCAGTAACACTCTTGCTTTTGGTATTCGGGATTTTTGTAGGAAATGTTCTGGAGATAGGAGGAAATAAATTCTTTATTGAAAATATGTACTCCACGCCGAAAATAGGAAGGATTTTATATGGATTCCGGTCAGGATCCTACTGGAATCTTGTAAAGATCATGTTCTGCAAAGAGCTTTTTGTGCTTTTGTGGTCCCTCCTTCTGGTTATTCCGGGGATCATAAAATCCTATGAGTATTATATGATCCCATACCTTCTTGCAGAGTATCCGGAAATGTCCATGGAGGAGGCTTTTTCCCGGAGCAGGGAGATGATGTACGGGGAAAAGTGGAATGCGTTTGTATTGGATCTATCTTTTATTCCCTGGTTTCTTCTTTCCGGCCTTACATTTGGCATTGTGGGTATCTTTTATGTAAATCCCTATGTAAATGCCACCCGGGCGGAGTTTTATGATACTTTGACAAGGAAGATGCGGGGATGATCTTAAGAAACCATGCCGGAAAAGTACGGATCTTCCGGCATGGTTTCTTATTTTTTTTGCAATGATACAGAGAGACCGGCTGTTATTTGCGGATCTGCAAAACCAGTTCCCTTGCTTCCCTTGCCAGAGAAGCGATTTTTGAAAATTCCCCTGCCTGGATAAGAGACTGTTTTACCATCCAGCTCCCGCCGCAGCAGAGTACCGGCTTAAGGGAAAGATAGTCTGCCAGATTGTCCGGTCCGATGCCTCCGGTAGGCATGAAAGAAAGGCCGGGGAAGGGGGCAGAAAGGGCTTTCAGCATGGCAGGGCCGCCGGCAGGCTGTGCCGGGAAAAATTTCACGGCGGTAAGGCCTCTCTTTACGGCCTGGATGATCTCGGATGAGGTCATGCAGCCGGGAAATACAGGAATCTGTTCAGAAATACAATAGTCTACGATTTCCGGGTCAAAGCCTGGGCTGACGATAAATTTAGCCCCGGCTGCAGCGGTACGTTTTACCTGATCCAAAGTGAGTACAGTGCCGGCTCCTACAAGCATATCCGGATATGTTTGGGAAATGAGGCGGATAGAAGCCTCCGCAGCTTCGGTGCGCAGGGTAACTTCTGCACAGGGAAGGCCTCCTTCTATTAAAGCTTCGGCCAGAGGCAGAGCATCCTTGGGATCGTTTATCACAACTACAGGGATCACGCCCAGATGGGAAAAAATCTTTTTGATCGTTTCCATAGGATTTTCCTTTCTTAAAAAAGTTCTTTGTTTACTACATTTACAGGTTTTTTACCTTGAAAAAGTCCAGCCAGCCCATTTAAGGCTTCCCGGGCCATGGCTTTTCTGGCTTCCAGGATGTTCGTACCGATATGAGGTGTGATCACTACATTTTCCATATCTGCCAGCTCACGGGAAACATCCGGCTCAAATTCAAACACATCAGAGGCGGCACCTCGTATCCATTTTTCTTTCAGGGCAGTGACAAGATCTGCCTCACACATGACAGGGCCTCTGGCCGCATTGATAAAATATGCAGTGGGTTTCATCCTACGGAAAGCCTCCCGATTAAACAGGTGGTGATTTTCTCTGGTATAAGGGATGTGACAGGAGATGATGTCTGCTTTTTCAAGAACTTCTTCGAAAGAGCCATAAACAGCACCAAGCCGCTTTTCTTCCTCAGGAGATTTCCGGTGACGATTGTGATACATGACTTTCATTCCAAGGCCTTGCGCCTTCTTTCCTACCGCCTGTCCAATCCTGCCGTATCCGATGATTCCGATGGTTTTGCCGGATAAAAGGAGATCTCTGTCAAAAAAGGCCGGCGTACGGCATTGTCTGGTTTTCCTAAGATCTCTGTCATATAGGACAATGCCCTTGGTTACAGCCAGGATCAATCCTATGGTGAGCTCTGCCGTAGGTTCTGTGACAGAGGAAGGCGTATTCAATACAAAAATCCCTTTTTCGGAACAATATTCCCAGTCAATATTGTCATAGCCTACGCCGAAATTTGCCACGGCTTTTAGATTTACTCCAAGATCTATAAGATTTTTTCGAAAAGGAAATGCGGAAAGCGTAAAAAGACCATCGTATTCCGGCAGCATTTCCATTACTTCCTCCAAGGAGAAATTGTTTTTTTTCTGGTCCGGCATGGTGATGGAAAAAGTTTTATCATAATCTTTTATAATATCTTCCGGAATCCAGCCGGTGATCAATAATTTCTTCATCTCAGAATCCATCCTTTCTTTCTGATTCGGTATAAATACATTGTTACCGTTTTACATCAAACTTTTTTTGAGCAAGTTCTTTTATTAAAGAAACGTCATCGAGTACATTTCCGTCTCCCAGTATAGTATGTTTTAATACGCTGGAGGCAACGGCAAAGCAAAGCATATCGATAGGAG
>DXBU01000089.1 GCA_019116385.1 Candidatus Blautia faecigallinarum
ATGGATTCATTTTTCGTTATCCGGGCAATAAAACTGATATTACCGGGACAGCCGAAGAAGTATGGCACTACCGATATGTCGGTGTCGAGGCCGCAACAGAAATATACGAGCAAGGACTTTGCCTGGAAGAATATCTAAAATGAAATCCTTTGAAAAAGCAGAAGTATGTCTTGTCATGTCATATTCCCCTTATGGTATCCTTGGAGTGAAATGAGCAGCCCCACTTTATGAAGGGCTGCCCATTTGCTATAACAGCTCTTTCCAGTAATTACCGCCGCCCAGATTTTTCAGCCGTTCATCATCCATCGTAAAGCCTTTTATCATATACTCTTTTAAACGTTCGGCAGCCCAGCGGCGGAAATTTGTAGCGATCTTGGATTTCACTCTATATCCGAGAGAAATGATCATGTCAAGGTTATAATAGGGTAATTCTCTGGATACTTTACGATTTCCCTCTGTGCGAACTTGTCGGAATTTCCGACAGGTTGAAGCTTCATCAAGTTCGTCTTCTGCATAAATATGTTTTATATGTTCTACAATGTTTGTTCTTGATGTTTGAAACAAATCTGCCATCTGCTGCTGCGTAAGCCATACGGTCTCATCTTCAAATTTAACGTCTATTTTTGTGCGGCCATCATCTGTTTGATATATGATGATCTCACTTCCTATCCTATTTAAATTATCTTTGTTATTCTCCACCATGCAGACCCCTTTCTGTTTCATGTATTTTCAAATCGCCATTTACGCTATCATACACATGCTCTCTGCTTAGAGCATCAAACTGTCTTTTAATAAAAATTGATTTTTGTTGTACTCGATCATTCCGTCTTTTTGCATTTTTGAAAGCTCATTGCACATGGTGCTGCGGTCAACGTTCAGGTAATCGGCCAACTGCTGACGGTTGTACGGAATGAGAAAAGAATTACTTCCAAATCGCTTGGCACATTCTGAAAAATAGGACATTAATCGTCCGCGTATAGATTTGGAGCTTGTATGGTGGATCCTTTGGGAAAGCTGGATACTTTTGTGGGCGCAGACAGTTAACAAATTCTGTATAAGTCTTGTGTGGAAAACACAGGAATTGGTACAGGTGGTCAAAACACGTCCTACATTCATAAACAGTACCGAAGTATCTTCCGCAGCAGACACGGTAACCAGCATTGGCTGGCCTGGAACGCAGGCATATGCTTCGGCGAATACCGAGCCGGGGGCAACATTTCCCAAAACACTGCTGTTTCCCCAAATATCACTGCAGGATATCATCGCCATGCCAGACAGTACAACCCCTATATTTTCTGTGATACTTCCTTCCGAAAGGATCACTTCTCCTCTTTTATAGCTGCGCTTTACAGCGTTAAGACAGTCCAGGAGGGCCGTAATTTCGGTTTCTTTCAATCCACGGAATAATTGTGTATTCGATAAATTCATATTTTTCTCCTTATTGTTGTTATAACAACAGAACTTCATTTTTGATTATATTATACTATGCTCGAAAATACAAGAGAAAGGACAGATTTAAAGTGACTGGAAAAATCATTCAGATAGATGAGGAAAAGTGCAATGGCTGTGGAGCTTGCGCTGCTGCCTGTCACGAAGGCGCCATTGGAATGGTAGACGGGAAGGCAAAGCTCCTGCGGGACGATTATTGTGACGGTTTAGGCGATTGTCTGCCCGCCTGTCCCACCGGCGCGATTTCCTTTGTGGAACGGGAAGCAGCTCCTTCTGCTCCGATACAGGCTGAGTCAAAGCTGGGACAGTGGCCCTGCCAGATCAAGCTGGTCCCGGCGGGCGCCCCCTATTTTGAAGGCGCCGGCTTGTTGATCGCAGCGGATTGCAGCGCCTACGCCTACGCCAGAATGCATGAGGACTTTATGCGCGGAAAGATCACGCTGATCGGCTGTCCCAAACTGGACAGCGTGGATTACAGTGAAAAGTTGACACAAATCATTCAAAACAACAATATCCAGAGCGTGACCATTGTGCGGATGGAAGTCCCCTGCTGCGGCGGACTGGAATCAGCCGCCAAAAAAGCATTGCAGGCAAGCGGAAAATTCATTCCCTGGCAGGTGATCACCATCTCAATTGACGGAAAGATTCTTTAATAATTTTTTAGGAGGTCTATTATGGAACAAAAAATGTTTTGCTATCAGTGTCAGGAAACCGCCGGATGTAAAGGCTGCACCATGTCCGGTGTGTGCGGGAAGAAACCCGATGTAGCGGCCATGCAGGATCTGCTGGTCTATGTCACAAAAGGAATTTCCGCTGTTACGACCGCACTGCGTCGGGAAGGGAAGCAGGTATCTGCAGAAATCAATCACCTGATCACCCTGAACCTGTTCACCACCATCACCAATGCAAACTTTGACAAGGAGAGCATCGAAGCAAGGATCCGTGCCACACTGACAGAAAAAGATGGGCTGTTGGCGCAGGTCGAAGATCCTTCCGTCCTGCCCGAAGGGGCAAAATGGGATGGCTCCGGCAGTTGGGAAGAAAAAGCCGGGACTGTGGGCGTTCTTTCTACCGAAAACGAGGATATCCGTTCCCTGCGGGAACTGATCACCTATGGTCTGAAGGGATTGTCCGCGTACTCCAAGCACGCAAACGTACTTCTGAAAGATGATGGTGAGGCCGACGCCTTCCTTCAGCGGGCGCTGGCAGCTACACTGGATGACAGTCTCAGCGTGGAGGACTTGATCGCCCTGACAATGGAAACCGGAAAATACGGCGTATCCGGTATGGCTCTGCTGGACAAAGCCAACACGGAAGCCTATGGAAATCCCGAGATCACAAAGGTAAACATTGGCGTTGGGAAAAATCCCGGTATTTTGGTCTCCGGCCACGATCTGCGGGATCTGGAAATGCTGCTGGAGCAGACACAGGGAACCGGCGTGGATGTTTATACCCATTCCGAGATGCTTCCCGCCCATTATTATCCGGCATTTAAAAAGTATCCCAACTTTGTCGGCAATTACGGCAATGCATGGTGGAAACAGAAGGAGGAATTTGAATCCTTCAACGGTCCCGTCCTGATGACGACCAACTGCATCGTGCCGCCCAGGGACAGCTACAAGGACAGGCTCTACACTACCGGCGCAGCCGGATATCCGGGATGTACCCATATTCCGGGAGACATTGGAGAGCAGAAGGATTTTTCCGCCATCATTGAACACGCAAAAAGATGCCCTGCGCCCACTGAGATTGAAACGGGAGAACTCATCGGCGGATTTGCACACGCACAGGTCCTGGCTCTGGCGGATCAGGTCGTGGAAGCAGTAAAAAGCGGTGCGATCAAAAAGTTTGTGGTCATGGCAGGCTGTGATGGCCGTGCTAAGAGCCGGGAGTATTATACCGAGTTTGCCAGGTCGCTGCCAAAGGACACTGTGATCCTGACAGCCGGATGTGCAAAATATAAATACAATAAGCTGCCTTTGGGCGATATCAACGGCATCCCCCGGGTTCTGGACGCCGGCCAGTGCAACGACTCGTACTCTCTGGCTGTCATTGCCATGAAACTTAAAGAGGTTTTTGGCCTGGACGATATCAATGACCTGCCCATCGTTTACAACATCGCCTGGTATGAACAAAAGGCGGTTATCGTTCTGCTGGCACTTTTGTATCTTGGCGTAAAGAACATCCATCTCGGTCCCACTCTCCCTGCGTTCCTCAGCCCCAATGTGGCAAAGGTTTTAGTAGATAATTTTGGCATTGCGGGAATCCGTACGGTAGAAGAAGATCTGAAACTCTTTTTTGGGACCCGTGCTTAAATAAAAAAGACAGCTTTGCTTTTGTAAAACCAAAATTGCAAAGCTGTCTTTTTTATTTTATTTTCAATATGGAAACATTGCACGGCAAATATTCTGACGTTTTTCTCTCCAGGTACTCTTCCAGACAGCCCCCTTGTTCCCGGAACTGTCACCCATTCTTCTGTAAGCTCCCTTGCCTTTTCTGTAGAATAGCCCCGACTTAAGTAAGACTGCATTTTCTCTTCATATAGTTCCTGCTGTTTTTTCTCCTGACGGACATAATGGGACTTCCTCCTCTCGTCTCATGGACCTGTTTTGCAGCCTGCTCTCTGCGGTAAGCCCGGGGCAAAAATCCTGTTTTTCTTAAATAACAGGACTCATTATAATCCGCTTTTCTCTAAAAATCCTTTAAGCACAGGCCGCTGTTTCAAAGGCAGGCCAAAAACATACTTACTTTTCCCTTTCCCACTCTTCTTTTGTCTGGCAGGAAATATGTTCCGTCCGAAAAACACCCTCTATTGCACAGGGAACCTTTTCACTGGTATGATGATAATGGAATCCGCATTTTTCCTGAACCCGTTTTGATTTCAGATTCCCGTCAAAATAGCCGCACCATATTTTAGACAGATTCAGGTCTTCAAATCCATGCCGCAAAAGCTCCCGCACTGCCTCAGGGATCAGCCCCTGCCCCCAATAGGAAACGCCAATCCAGTAGCCAATCTCGCCTTCCGTCTCTGGAAGCCCGATATTACTGGTTTCACCGATCATCAGCCCTGCGCTTCCAACCGGACGGCCGTTTTCTTTCAAAACTACTGCGTAGGTTTCCGGCGCGGACAGTACTCCTCTGATAATTTCCCGGCTGTTCTCTATACTTGTATGGACAGGCCATCCGGCTATAGGACCAACATCAGGATGACTTGCATATTTGTATAACTCTTCTGCATCCGCTTCCTCCCACGGACGGAGGATCAGTCTCTCTGTTTCCAAAATCATATTTCTATACCTCCCTATAACTCACATACCATGATATATTCTTCTTCCTTTTCATCCACTATCGCAAAGCCGAGTTTTTTATACATTTTTACTGCGTAATTCGCCTTCTGCACAGACAGAGACGCTCTTTTATATCCCTGTGCCTTCAGTTGTTCCAGCATCTCCCGCATCATCCGGGAGCCGATTCCCCGGCCTCTATATTCCCTGTGCAGCGAGATGGCGATAGACGGCGTCTCATCATCTATATGACCATAGTCGTCCATAATTCTCGTCCAAACTGCCCCTGCAGCCTTACCGCCGAAATCGGCGACCAGGCAATTATCCCCTCGTCTTGTTCCAAACTCTTCGATATAAAGCTTCAGTTCAGGCAGCTCTATGATCTCTCTTGCCGGAGGCTTTACTCCTTCTGGAACATAGATCGCCTCATAAAGGAAATCCTCCAGCAATCCAATCTCGTCATGACGCAGATGACGGATCCTATACTGCTTCTTATTGTCTTTTTTGTCCATTGCTCTCCCACCTGTCCTTTCGTTTTCCAGAACTGCAGAAATATATTCTCAAGTCCGCTGTCACAAATCTACCGAAAGATAAAAATACTCCATATGCTGTATCATACCATAAGATGTAAATTCTTTCTACCGTTCCATCCACAGAAGATCCAACGTCTGAAACAGAACCGTGATCGCAGCACCAGGCGGCGATATTGCAGAAAAGCGGCAGAAAAAAGTCTTTCCCCGCTAAAATTTTTCAAAAAAGTCTTGTTTGTAACGCCGGGTAATGCTTTATAATAAGTGTCAGGAGGTATATGATCATGGCAAAATACAGAGCAATTCCGCAAGGGTTTATGACAGTCGGCGAAGCGGCAAAGAAAATGGGCGTTACCGTCCGCACTCTACAATACTACGATAAAGAAGGTCTGCTTTCCCCATCGGCAGAAAGCGAAGGCGGACGCAGACTTTATACCGATAAAGATCTGGTTAGGCTTCATCAGATCCTATCTTTGAAATCACTGGGATTTTCTTTGGGCGATATAAAAGAACGATTGATCTCTTTAGAAACACCGGCTGAGGTTGCAGATGCTCTTACAGAACAGGCAGATGATATACGCCAAAAAATAGAACAGCTT
>DXBU01000090.1 GCA_019116385.1 Candidatus Blautia faecigallinarum
CTTCCAGCTAATTTCCTTCATAGTCCTGTCAGCTACAGCCTGAAATCGATTTTCAAAAGCGCTTAATAATCCCAGAAGAAAATAAGAGGATCCAACACCAGTAAAATCTACTTTGCCGCTGTTAATAACTTCTTTGATATTCATGTTTCCTCCAATAGGTAATATATTACTTTTAATAAAGGTAACATATTACCTGTGTTTTGTCAACTGGAAAGCTTGAGCAGCCTCTCAAAAAAAGTTTAGTAACAATATATCATCCTTTATGCGCTAATTGTCTTTGCTGTTTTTTCAGCTTTTTCTCATATCTCTTTATTGTCTTTGGGTTTTCGTATTTTCGTCCGTCTGATGTGATGCACAAGTCCTTTATCCCTAGATCCGGACCAATAGCATTTCTTCTGAGACATTCCCAACGCCGCATACAAAATATCCGTCCGGCCATTACGAAGTATCCCTTGGGAAAAGATACGCTCTTTCCAAAAATGTTTCTGCAGATAATCTGGGTATCTTTCCCCAATATGGTTTCCATATATCTGATAATAACCTAGTGCTTTTGACATATCTCGTAAGAACTGTTTTATATCATCCACTATCTGCTTTGATACCAGCAATTTCTTTCTGTATTTGCATACGAATATAATATGGTAATGTAATACTTGTGCCTGTTCTTTGATTTCCATTCTCCCATGAAGCAAGTATAGCACAAATCTCTACTTCCGGCTACCTTAACCCACCGTGTAAAGCCAGTGGGATCGCGGTAGCCCTATTTCAAAAGCGCTTAATAATCCCAGAAGAAAAATAAGTGGATCCAACACCAGTGAAATCCACCTTACCGCTGTTAATAACTTCTTTGATATACATAATAATGCCAGGATAAACATACCAAAGGCCATTAGGTTGTTCCCGTCCATTACAGCCCATTCAGGGCAATCCTTGATTGGATCCTCTTTTGTACCGGTATGTTCCAGGTGCATAACTTCCCATAGTTCCGGTAACTCTTGCACATCTTTTCTTTGGCCTACATAAAATAAATTGTGATCGGAATAGGTAAAGAAAGGTGGTATTCATGGAAAATTATCGTATGAACGGCTGCGGCTGCCGTCCTTACCGGAGTACCTGCGGCATGAACGGTCCCCGTGCCAATGCGGCATGCAACCCCTGTACGGAGCCGGCGCGTACTTCCTGTATGTACGATTCTATAGATGCCCTGCCTCTGGCCATGGCTTATGTCCCAAGGCAGGTTTTCTCTGATACGTTTCAACTAAGCTATGGTTTATGCGCAGGAACGATCTTTCCGGATCTGTGTAAACCATTCTGCGGAAGAGGAGGAATGTGCCGATGACCTGCAGACAGCCCCAAAGCAAACGGCAGCAGCTTTTGTCCAGGATCAATGAAGTAAGCTTCGCCGTTGATGATATCCTTTTATATCTGGACACCCATCCCACAGACGAAAAGGCCCTTGCCTTCGCCAATACCCACATGGCAGAGCGGCAGAAACTTATGGCAGAATATGAACAGTCCTACGGGCCGCTGACTCCCAAGGATCCGGCCTGCCCTATGGATAGCTGGAAATGGGTCCAGCAGCCATTCCCATGGGAACAGGAAGGAGGTTGCAGATAGTATGTGGATCTATGAAAAAAGACTGCAGTATCCCATTAACATCACGACTCCCAATGCGAAGATCGCACAGTATATCATGAGCCAGTATGGCGGCCCCGACGGGGAAATCGGCGCATCTATGCGCTACCTGTCCCAGCGTTTTGCCATGCCCAACCGTACCGCTACCGCAGTCTTAAATGATGTGGGCACTGAAGAACTGGCTCATCTGGAAATGGTTTCCACCATCGTGCATCAGCTTACCAGGGATCTGTCCATGGAAGAAATTGAAAAGTCCGGTTTTGGTCCTTATTATATCGACCACACCGCAGGCGTCTGGCCTCAGGCAGCCGGCGGCATTCCCTTTAATGCCTGCGAATTCCAGTCCAAAGGGGATCCCATTACCGACCTTCATGAAGATCTGGCTGCAGAGCAGAAAGCCCGCTCCACTTATGACAATATCCTCCGTGTGGTAAAGGATATGCCGGAGATCGCAGATCCGATCCGCTTCTTAAGAGCCCGGGAGGTGGTACACTTCCAGCGTTTCGGTGAAGCGCTCCGCAGCGTACAGGAACAGCTTGACGCAAAGAACTTCTATGCCTTCAACCCAAGCTTTGACAATCCCTGCAAGGCTTCCTGCGACAGCGGAGCTATCCGAAGGAACTGCCAGTAAGATCATAAAATATGCTGCCTGTACATCCAATGGTACGGCAGCATATTTTTTATTGTCTATCGCTTTGAAATCCTTCCTGTTTAAATCTCAATATAAAACCCCTCCGATCACCCCTGTCACCACGATCATCAGGATCGGGTTCACCTTCCATTTTCTAAGGGCGAAGAAAGAACCGGCAAAAACCACTGCCGCGATCCAGTCCATCCGCATATCACCGCTTAGTTCCCCGCTTCCGGTAAAGGCAAGGAGAAGGATCGTCACAGCGGCGGATACAATCAGGCCCAGAGAACTCGCCTTCAGGCCGTTCAGCACCTGAAAAATATAATCCGACTCCCTGTGCTTTTTAAAAAAGCGGTAAAGGAGAAGGGAGATGAGGATACCCGAGATCACGCAGCCCGCCGTGGCCAGTACCGCGCCGGCAATGCCTGCGATCTGGATCCCGATGAAGGTGGAAGTGTTCACCGCCAGGGGACCCGGCGTCATCTGGGAGATGGTGATGATATCGGTAAAGGTCTTCTGGGAGATCCATCCGTAATGCTCCACCACCTGGGCCTGTATCAGGGGGATGATGGCGTAGCCGCCTCCAATGCTGAACAGGCCGATCTTAAAAAACACCAGTACAAGTTCTATCAGTTGTCCCATCCTAACTCTCCTTTCCCGCGTTTATCCAGACCTTTGCCATGCACACCCCACAGCATCCTAAAAGCACAAAGATCACATTCACATCTGTAAAAAAACTGATCCCAAAGGATACAAAGACCATCCCGTCCAAAAGCAGGGATTTCTCCTTCAGGATCCTGCCGGTCATGTCCACAATAAAATCCACGATCAGCGCGGCCACTCCCGCCTGCATGCCTTTTAAGACCGCCGCCACCAGAGCATTGGAGATCACCGCAGAATAACAGACGGAGATCACCGACAGGATCACAAGGGGCGGGATCACCGCACAGACGGCGCTGATCACAAGCCCCGCAGTGCCGGCCACCCGGTAGCCTGCCAGAGAGACCAGGTTCACCGCGATGGCCCCCGGGGTGGACTGGGCGATGGCTGCGATCTCCATCAGTTCATCCTCATCAAAATACCCTTTTCCATATACAAAATATTTTTTCACCATGGGCACTACCACATAGCCGCCTCCGAACGTAAAGGCGCTGATAAAAAGATTTACCCGTATCAGCCAAAGATACAGCTTCCATTTTTCTTTCATATATAAAGCCTCCGGACTAAATTTTCTGCTGTCAGATTCCCTGCTGTTTTTCAGCCTGTTTATTATACCACTTGTTCTTCGATAAATAAAACGATATAATATCATAGAATCCATTAGTTTTATTCATATCACTTCAAGTTAAGAAAGGAACTTTCCCATGCTTACCCTGCGCCATTTTACGATTTTCAAAGCAGTCGCCGACACCGGCAGCTTTACAAAAGCAGCTTCCAGGCTTTACATCACCCAGTCCGCTGTTTCCCATACCATCCGGGAGCTGGAAGAATACACCCATACGGTCCTTTTTGACCGTCTCTCAAAAAAGGTACAGCTCACCGCCGGAGGGCGGCTTCTCCTGGAAGAGGTCCTTCCCATCCTGTCTGCCTGCGATGCCCTGGACGAGCGGATCCGCTCCCTGGAACAGTCCGCCCCTCTCCGGATCGTCTCCAGCATCACCATAGCCTCCGCCCGGCTTCCCGGCATCCTGAAAGAGCTGAAAAAAACACAGCCCCGGCTCCCTGTGTACGTGACCGTAGTCAGGGCAGCCGAAGCTGCGGAAATCCTCCGTAAAGGAGACGCCGATATCGCTTTTGTAGAAGGCGCAAAGCCCCAGGGTCCTTTCTGCTGCATCCATTTTTCCGGATACGGCCTGCAGCCGGTATGCGCCCCGGAGCACCCGCTGCCTTCCCCCGTTCTTTCCCCGGACGCCTTCTGCCAGGAACCGCTTCTTCTCCGGGAACCGGGGAGCGCCATCCGGGACGCTCTGGACAGCGCGCTTTTTATCCTTGGCTTTACAGCCCGTCCCATGTGGACAAGCGTAAATTCCACCGCCCTTTTGGAAGCGGCCAAAGCCGGCCTTGGCATCACCGTGCTCCCGGAAATGCTGGTAAAGGCGGAAATAGAAAAAGGCACTCTCCGTCCCGTCCAGATCCAGGGGCTCTCCTTAAAAAATGATATGCTGGCCGTTTATCACAAGGACAAGCACCTGACGCCTGGCCTTAAAGCCCTGCTCTCCCTTCTGTAAAAGCCCTTGCCTCCCACAGGATCCGTTCCTCATCCAAAGTGAGGACCTCCCTGTCCCGCATAAGGAAGCGGCCGTTTACCATAGAGTCGGACACATCTGCGGTCGTGACGCATTCCAGCAGGGTATTTACCGGATTCCCTGTGGGATACAGATGGGGCTGATAAAAGTCTATGGAGATAAGATCCGCACAGGCTCCTTTTTTCAGAAATCCAAGGGAGCCTTTTTCTCCCAGCAGCTCCCCTCCATTGCCTGTGGCCATAGAAAGGATGGTTCCCGCAGGCATCACTGCCGGATCTGCGTTTTTCACACCCCAGAAAGCATTCATCACCGAGCGGAAGATCTTCATCTCATTCCACAGACTTAAGCCGCCGTGGGCGGCGCCGTCTGTCCCCAGGCCCACGCAGATCTTCTTTTTCAGGAGAGCGGGCGTTTCCGGCACCCCTTTGGCACAGTTGCTGAAGGGACAGTGGACCGCCTTCGCGCCTTTTTCTGCCAGGAGGTCCTGCTCCCCGGGAGAAAGCAGGATCCCGTGGGCGGCGATAAAGTTCTCATCCAGGACCCGAAGGGAATCCAGATATTCCACAGGGCGCATCCGGTATTTCTCCAGGGTGTAGTTCACCTCCCCCGGATATTCGTTCATGTGGGCCTGGAGAAAGGTGTTCCTTTCCGCCGCCTTTTCTGCCGTCCCGGTGATCAGTGCAGGAGAACAGTTCATAAGGGCACGGAGGGAATAGAAAACCTTCAGATTGCCCTTTCCATGGAACCGGTCGTAAAGCCGGTCTGCGGCAGCCATGGCTTCCGTTCCGGTCTGCCGGATAGAATCCGGAAAATTCCCCTGGTCCATGGTGGAACAGGACAAGGCCCCCCGAAGGCCCGATCTTTCATATACTCCGGCCGCCTCTTCCATAAAGTAGCTCCCGGATTCCACAAATCCGGCTGTCCCTCCTTTGATCATCTCCAATGCAGCAAGGGAAGCGCTCAGCCGCATTTTTTCCGGGGTAAGGCTGCTCTCAAAGGGAAGCATGATCCTGGTCCAGATCATGGGAAGCTCGTCCAGGACCTTTCCCCTGAGAAGCTGCTGTCCTGTGTGCATATGCCCGTCGATCAGTCCCGGCATCCACAGCTTTCCCCTTCCGGAGACCGTCTCTTTCCCCTGGTAGGCCGCCTGCCCTTCTTTATATGGAAGGATATCCAGGATCCTGCCCTTGTCTATTGCGATGGAAAGCTCCTCCTCCACCTCCATAGACGGCAGAAGGCAGGATGCATTTTCGATCAGAATGTCGCACGTTTTTTTCTTCATTGGCGCTCTGCTCCTTTTCATAAGTGTCACATTTTTTTCACACTTTTTTCAAATAGATATCACATACATTTCACATAGGCTGATTATCATTAACACCATAGAAAGCATTAGTCTTTCTTAAATATTTTTCTTTTTCATACGCGCCGGTACGAAAGTACCGGCCTCCTTCCATTTATGGGGATTTTTACAGGATCCCTTCTCCGTTAAAATCTGGGATGAAGCTTTCTTTTGCCGTGTCTCCCTCCTGGAAAAATCCATTTTTGATCCCCAGCCCAAGGGCCGCGTCTAAAACCTTTTCGTATTCCCGCCTGGTCACTTTCCGGTTCAGTTCTTTATACCTTTCGTTTTGTACCACAGGCGTATACTGGTTCATGATACTGATATAAATTTCATCCCCAAAATGTCCATAGAGATATTTCAGAACGTCTATGGAATTCCTGGTGTGTCCCGGCAGGATCAGATGGCGGACGATGGTCCCCTTTTTTATATAGCCCTCCCGGTCAAAGACACATGGACCCGTTTGTCTCACCATTTCATCGATCGCCCTTTTGGCTCTTTCCGGATAATCCGCCGCGTGGGAAAAGACCAGGGCAAGATCTTTGTCTGCATATTTCAGATCCGGCAGATAGACATCCACGTATCCATCCAGCATGGAAAGGGTCTCCGCCTTCTCATAGCCGCTGGAATTGTACACCACCGGAAGGGGCATTCCCCTTTTTCTGGCGTTTTCCAGAGCCCGCAGGATCTGGGGCACATAATGGGCGCCGGTCACCAGGTTGAGGTTGGCCGCCCCCTGCTGCCAGAGTTCCATAAAAATATCCGCCAGCCGCTCCTGGGATATCTGCTTTCCCTGTCTTCCCACCGCGATCTCCCGGTTCTGGCAGAAACAGCAGCGAAGCCCGCAGCCGGAAAAAAACACCGCTCCCGATCCTTTTTCTCCGGAAATACAGGGTTCCTCCCACATATGAAGGGCAGCCCGGGCGGCGAAGATCCGGTCATCCATTCCACAGTATCCGGTTTTTCCCTTTGTCCGGTCCGCATGGCAGTCCCTGGGACAAAGGGTACAATCTTCCAATAGACGCATTTTGATCCCTCTCATTTCTTATCCTATGTACCGCTCTTTTCCCGGCGGGATACAGTATAGCACGGTTCTATAGGTTTATAAATATTTTCCCTTTTTTCGCATAACTTAACAAGTACAAAATCTTCGACAAAAAATTCTTAATTATTGACAAATCTTTTAGAAAGATTTATACTGATTTCAAATCGGAATAAGATGTTTGGACTGTCATAGCATCTGGTTTTTTCATATATTTAGTCCAGATTTTCAGCATATTGCCCATATTCACGTTTCTGATTTGTCAGTATGTTTTGTTGTGCCATACCATCTTCTTACTTCTGAGTTACTACACAATATATTCTATATAAAGAAAGGTGGTTTTTATGGAACAAAATCTGTCACTCTTTTACGGTCTGTCATTTTTGACAGCGGTCCTTGCATTTCTCTATGCAGCATACCTTTATCTCTGGGTAAAAAAACAGCCTGTTAAAAACGCTACCATCGCAGAGGTCTCCCGGCTGATCAAAGAGGGCGCCAACACTTTCATGCGCCGTGAATACAGCATTCTCGCCAAATTCGCCGGCGTTGCCGCAGTCATTATCTTTCTTCTCCTTCCTTCTCCTATCTGGGAAGGACATTTCCTGACGAATTTATCCATGGCTATTGCCTATCTTTTCGGTACCGCTTTTTCTGCCATTGCCGGAAAGATCGGTATTATGGTAGCCACACATTCCAATTCCCGTGCTGCCGAGGGTGCACAAGAAGGGATCAAACCGGCTTTCCTCATCGGCTTCCGAGGCGGAGCGGTTATGGGGCTTTTAGTCGTAGGCTGTTCCTTATTTGGCGTTGCCGCCGTATTGATGCTGGCAGGGGATTCCTCTATTCTCCTGGGCTTCTCCTTTGGCGCAAGCTCCCTTGCCCTCTTTGCAAAAGCAGGCGGCGGTATTTTTACCAAGACTGCGGATATTTCTGCTGACCTGACCGGCAAGGTAGAACTGGGGATTCCCGAAGATGACCCACGAAATCCGGCCGTGATCGCGGATAATGTAGGAGATAATGTAGGAGATGTAGCCGGAATGGGCGCTGATCTTTTTGACTCTAATGTTGCCGCCATGGCTTCCGCTCTGGTGATCGCAGAATCCCTTTCCGGAAGCGGGCTGAATAATATTTCTATGGTTTTCTGTTATGCTATCCTTGGACTTCTCGCTTCCATAATCGGAATCGCCACAGCCAAGATCGGCAAGAATGGAAATCCTACCCATGCATTGAACTCATCCACTTATGTTACTACCGGTATTTTCCTGGTTTTAACAGCTGCTGCCACTGCCCTTTTCCCAGGATTTTCCTGGAGGATCTGGGGAGCCTCCGCTACCGGGCTTCTGGTAGGTGTGATCATCGGCATCACAACGGATTACTTTACCGATGACAGCAAGCCTATCGTAAAACGGGTTGCCCATGCCTCCGGCTCCGGCCCTGCCTTTACTGTGCTTTCGGGTGTTTCTTATGGATTTATCTCCGCTCTCCCGGCTATGGTGGGGATCGCAATTTCCGCTTTGGTAGCCTATCAGCTGTGCGCCCCCATCGGAGAAGGCTATGCCATCTTCGGAATCTCTATGGCAGCAGTTGGAATGCTTTCCATCGTTGGTATGATCATTTCCAATGACGCTTATGGCCCCATCGTGGATAATGCCAGAGGTTTAGCGGAAATGGGCGGTCTGGGCGAACAGACCATCATCACTGCAGACGAACTGGACAGCGCCGGAAATACGGTAAAAGCTGTTACCAAAGGATTTTCCATTGGCGCGGCTGGCCTGACTGTTATTTCTCTTCTGGGCGCTTTTATGTCAGAGGCAAACAATGCTTTGGAAGCAGCCGGCAAGGAATTGATCACAGGCTTTGATATTATGGAGCCCACCGTATTCTTCGGCGTTCTTATCGGAGCTGCCATTCCTGCTGTATTCTCCGCCATGCTGATCCTTGGGGTAGACAAAAATGCCCAGCGTATGGTGGCAGAGATCCACAGACAATTTGACTCCATCCCCGGTCTTAGAGCCGGCAAGAAGGGTGTGAAGCCGGATTATGACAAATGCATCGACATCGCTACTTCCGGCGCATTAAAAGAGCTGATCTCCGCAGGCCTTATGACCATTATCTCTACTCTGATCGTTGGATTCATCGGCGGTCCTAAAGCCATCGGCGGATTCCTTCTTGGCAACATCACAAGCGGCCTGCTCCTGGCGCTGTTTATGTCCAATGCAGGCGGCCTTTGGGACAATGCCAAAAAATATGTGGAAGCAGGAAACGAAGGCGGCAAGGGAAGCAAAGCCCATAAAGCTGCTGTGATCGGGGACACGGTAGGGGATCCTTTTAAAGATACGGCCGGTCCTTCCATCAATACACAGATCACCGTTGTATCTTTGGTTTCTTCCTTAATGTCCGCCCTATTTGTTGCTTTCTCAATCTTTAGTTAAGTACAGAAAAATATCTTTCCCTATATAGCAGGGTCCGGTGTGACATAAGCAAGTCACACCGGACCCTGTTCTGATTTTTCTATTTTCTTAAAGCTTTCGTCCCCAGCCATAATATTCCCGGAAGCTCCTGGAAAAATATTCCGGATCCCTAAATCCCACCTGCCGGCTCACCTCTTTTGGATCCGCCGCTGGCAGTGCCAGAAGTTCTTTCGCATGCTTCATTCTCTGGATATGAAGATAGCGGTGCACACTTGCGCCGGTCTTCTTTTTAAAAATAAAGCTTAGGTAGCCGCAGGGAAGTCCTGCTTCTTCGGAAAGCATCTGGGTGGTAATATCCTCTTTATAATGGTTCTCTACATAGGCTTTCGCCTTCTCTACCTCTTTTTCCGTTTCTTTTCCTGAAGATTCCAAAAAAGCTTCGTATTCCTGTATCAGCCGCTCTGTTCCTGATAAGATCTGGGCCAGGCTGCTGCAGGCGTAGAGGGCGTCGATCTCTTTTTCCAGGCGTATTTCATCTCCAAACTGGCTTTCATTGAAAATTTCCTGCACCACATTAGAAAATACAAATTTTACATACATGGCGGAAAACCCTTTTCCTTCGCTGTACTTTTCCTTCAGATATCCAAAATGTCTCCGCAGCTGTTCGGTATCCTTTCGGCTGATATCCTCCGCGATCAACTGCAGGATGTGGGCGTCCTGGACTTCTTTTCCTATGGACTGCAATTCCTCTTCTTCACTGAAAAACACCTGATTTTCTTTATAATAAAACCGTTCCTCCATCCTTTGTTCCAACTGGTCCAGGATCTCCGGAAGCGCTTCCCACCCCTGGAACCGCTTGCTGATAGACAGATAAAAGCGCTCTGTATATCTTCTGCGTAGGATCAGACGGATCTGTTTGGCGATCAGCTGGTAGTCGCTGTTTTCATCCCAGAACAAAAGAAGGGACTGTCCCGGGTTCAGATTTAAATAATAAAAGTTCCGCCTCAGTTCCTTCTCCAGCTCGATCTGCAGCTGTCCTTTGACCGAGTCAAAAAATGCTTTGTTGGTCTCCAGCAGAACTGCACAGCACCACTTCTGCCAGGTCTCCAGGTCCAAGAGATCTTCTGCTTTCTTTACTGCCTCTTTGTCTCCTGTGTAAAGATACTTCATGAGAAAATAATGCTGGATACATTCTTTCTCATCTTTCTGCCCCATTTCATCCAATTTCAAATTTTCTGTCATCCCAATACCCCATTTGCATGTTTTCCATGCCTTCTCCTAATAATAGCTTTATCTTAACATTTCTATCCCCTATTGTGAAGGTATTTTCTGAAATATAAAATAAATTTTATAAATATTAAATTAATAGGACCGAAATTTCTTTCATTCATAAAAAAGGAGAAACTCTCCATAGAGTCTCTCCCTTTTCTTCTGCATTGGCCTTCTTTTCCAGGCCTTAAAATACGAGTTTTGCTCAGGCCTTTCCAACAGAACCGAATAATTCCATTTTTTCTTTTACTGTTTCTTTGATCGCCTCAAAGCCAGGTGCCAGAAGTTTACGCGGGTCGTATCCTTTGCCCTGCTGGTCTTTGCCCTCTTCAATGTATTTGCGGGTAGCTGCAGCAAAGGAAAGCTGGCATTCTGTATTTACATTGATCTTGGATACGCCAAGGTCGATGGCTTTTTTGATCATATCAGCCGGGATTCCGGTGCCGCCGTGAAGAACCAGAGGCATATCTCCGGTGAGCTGCTGGATCGCATCCAGTGTTTCAAAGCTTAAGCCTGCCCAGTTTTCCGGATATTTTCCATGGATGTTGCCGATGCCTGCTGCAAGGAAATCGATTCCCAGATCAGCGATCATCTTGCATTCCTTAGGATCTGCGCACTCGCCCATACCGATCACGCCGTCTTCCTCGCCTCCGATGGAGCCGACTTCTGCTTCCAGGGACATATTGTGTTCTTTGCAGATCTGCACCAGTTCTTTGGTCTTTGCAACGTTCTCATCGATGGGATAGTGGGAACCGTCAAACATAATAGATGAAAATCCGGCTTCTACGCATTTCAGGCATCCTTCATAGCTGCCATGGTCAAGGTGAAGAGCAACCGGAACGGTGATATTCAGTTCTTCCAGCATGCCGTTTACCATACCTACCACAGTCTTATAGCCGCACATATATTTTCCTGCGCCTTCGGATACGCCGAGAATAACCGGGGAGTTGTTCTCCTGGGCTGTTAACAGGATGGCTTTTGTCCACTCAAGGTTGTTGATGTTGAACTGACCTACTGCATAATGGCCGGCTTTTGCTTTTTTTAACATTTCTGCTGCGTTTACTAACATGATAAATTCCTCCTAACCTTTCTTAGGATACGGTCAAACCCACATCCAGATACTGTATAGTTTACCAGATTTCCCGGATTTCGTCTACCACTTTACAGAAAAATACCAGAAATCTCCCGGAAAGTCCTTGCATTTTTTTTAAATCTCCTATATAATAATATCGATTTCCGGATGGATTCCCGAGTGGCCAAAGGGGGCAGACTGTAAATCTGTTGGCAACGCCTTCGAAGGTTCGAATCCTTCTCCATCCATTTCTTATTAAAAACCCAGGATCTTCATCCTGGGTTTTTTGTTATTCATCTTTGTGATGGAAGATCATCGCGCTGTATGCCGGCATGATCAGACGCAGAACGCCTGCTTTTGCCGTAACGGTTTCCTTTGCGTCTGTAAATCCGTCCCTATAGGAAAGCATGATCCGTTCCAAGATCGTATCATCCAATCTTGTGATCCCGGTCTTCCAGATTTCGATCACAGCCTCCCTCTCTTCATCCCGGTTGTTGATCACCACTATGATATGCTCATCGTGGGAAAATCTTCCGTAACACAATCCCTGATAGTCATTCCACAGAAACTCCGTGGAGCCAGTCTTAAGGACCCGGTAGTTTTTATGGATGGCGATCATTTTTTTGTGGAACTCAATAAGACTTTTGTCCTCATGGCCCCAGGGATAGGTCCTTCTGTTATCCGGATCGGTAAAGCCGCACACGCCCGCTTCATCTCCATAATATACGGTAGGCGCTCCAGGCCAGGTCATCTGTATGGCAACGCCCTCACGCATAACTGCCATATTCACTCCCTGGGAGGCCGCCTCCGCACCGGCGTAAGAGATCCGTCCCACCCTCCGGTTCGTTCTGGTAAGGAATCGGGAATGGTCATGATTGGAAAGCTCATTCATAGCCGTTGTAAGGGCGGACATATGCAGTGCCCGCATATGGGTACGCATTGCGCCGATAAAAGCCTCACTGTTTCCGTATAAGTCCTCCCGGTATTCATCGCTGTGCTTTTCCATGCCTGTAAGGAACCAGGTTACCGGCTCCATAAAAGCATCGTAGTTCATCACCGTATCCCATTCGTCACCCATAAGCCAGCCTTCCGGGTTTCCATAATGTTCCGCAAGGATGATCGCATTGGGATTGGCTTCCTTTACCGCTTTTCGGAAATCCTTCCAGAACTGGTGATTGAATTCGTTGCTGTAGCCCAGATCTGCCGCCACATCCAGTCTCCAGCCGTCTACATTGTACGGCGGAGAAACCCATTTCTTTCCGATCTCCAGAACATATTCATAAAGCTCCGGAGAGTCCTTATAGTTCAGCTTTGGCAGGGTATCGTGGGTCCACCAGCCCTCATAGGTAGGATTATAGGGCCATCGGTTTTCGTCACTGAATTTAAAATAGGAGCGGTATGGGCTGTCCGCCGACACGTATGCGCCTGGGGCGTAGTCCGGCTGGCCCTCATAGATGCGCTCCCTGTCCATCCATTTGTTAAAGGAACCGCAGTGATTAAACACACCGTCCAGGATGATCTTCATCCCTCTGGCATGGATTTCTTCCGTAAGGGCAGCAAAAAGCTGGTTGCTGGCTTCCAGGTTTTTCAGGTCGGTCACACGCTTTACATATTTTTTTGCGTGAAAATTTTCTTTGTCTCCATGGGGCAGAAGTCCGTCACAATCCTCCACGATCTTTCCATAATGGGGATCAATATAATCGTAATCCTGGCAATCGTATTTGTGATTGCTGGGGGAGACAAACACCGGGTTCAGGTAGATCACTTCCACGCCAAGTTCCTGAAGGTAATCCAGCTTATCCATAACCCCTTTAAGGTCTCCGCCGTAAAACTCACGCACTCCCATCACAGCAGGGATCTTATTCCATTCATCTACACGGATGCTGATATCCCCAATATAGGAATACTCCCCTGTTTCTACGTCATTTGTGGGATCCCCATTATAAAATCTGTCCACAAAGATCTGATACATGACCGCGCCTTTTGCCCAGTCCGGCGTATCATAATTGGGGTAGATCTCAAAATCAAACCAGTCCTGCAGTTCCATGCTGACTCCATGGTGATTGTAATAGCAGGTGATCCAGCCATATAGGATCTCAAAATGGTACTTCACCACTTCATCGGTCATAATGATCTTCGCCGCATAATAATCGAACCCGTTTACTGTTTTATATATCTTCATCTTATGTTTCTTATCGCCGGAAACCAGATAAACAGCATCCACGTTATTTCTTTGGGTCCGGAAACGGATCACTACCACTTCGCCGGGTTTTGGCTCTGCGGGACTTCGATAATATTCTGTGCCGTCGCTGAAAAGCGCGTCCTTGTTTAAAACTGCCCGCATGTTTAAAATGTATTGCATTTTTTTTGTAATATCAATATTTTCCCGTTTCATAAACAGTCCCCTTTAGTATGTCATATCTCTATTTTATCTTAGTTCACAAAATTATACAACTAAAAGCTCAATAGTACAAAACAGAAAGCTTTTTGTGCAAAGAAAAAAAGCAGCTGGAACAGCTGCCTTTTTTGGAGAAGGTATTTCTTCTTATGGGGTGTAGCAAAAACTATATAATGTATTGGGGGGTTTTTACGATATATATAGTACCATGGATCAAACAAAAAGTGTGCACAAAGTTCACAAAATTTGATATTTATTTTTATGCATTCTGTATATCCGTATTTTCCCCTTGGGAAGATTCTTCTGTAAATAATGCCTCAAACTCCTCCCGATGGATTTTTTCCTTTTCCAGGAGCAGCTTTGCACACCGATGGAGAACGCTCTGGTACTCCATAATGATCTCTTTTGCTTTTTTATGGCATTCTTCGATAATACGGTGGATCTCACTGTCAATTTCCTTGGCAACTTCTTCGCTGTAGCTTCTGGTATGTGCCAGGTCCCTTCCGATAAACACCTCGTCATCGTCATTTCCATAGGAGATCAGGCCGATCTGCTCAGACATACCGTATTTCATCACCATGTTCCTGGCAATGGAGGTAGCCCGTTTGATGTCATTGGAAGCACCGGTGGTAATGTCCTGGAAAATAATCTCCTCTGCCACCCGTCCGCCCAGAAGGGTGGTGATATCCTGCTGCATCTTTCCTTTGGTATTAAACATTTCATCATTCTCCGGAAGGGGCATGGTATATCCCGCTGCCCCCATTCCTGTGGGGATAATGGAAATCGTATAGACAGGCTCCATATCCGGCAGCACATGAAAAAGGATCGCATGTCCGGCCTCATGATAGGCGGTGATCCGTTTTTCCTTGTCCGAGATCACCTTGCTGCGCTTTTCCGCGCCAATGCCTACTTTGATAAAGGCGCCTTTGATGTCTTTCTGCTTCACATAGCTGCGGCCATCCTTGGCGGCTATGATGGCGGCTTCATTCAAAAGGTTTTCCAGATCCGCGCCGGTAAAACCTGCCGTTGTCTGGGCGATCTGATGAAGATCCACGTCCTCTCCAAGGGGCTTATCTTTGGCATGCACCTGAAGGATCTCTTCTCTTCCCTTCACATCCGGCCTTCCCACTGCCACCTTACGGTCGAAACGGCCCGGACGCAGGATCGCCGGATCCAGGATATCCACCCGGTTTGTGGCTGCCATCACAATGATCCCTTCGTTGACTCCGAAGCCATCCATTTCCACCAGCAGCTGATTCAGGGTCTGCTCCCTCTCATCATGGCCTCCGCCCATTCCGGTCCCTCTCTGTCTGGCAACCGCATCGATCTCATCGATAAATATGATACAGGGCGCATGCCGTTTTCCCTCTTCAAAAAGATCCCTTACACGGGACGCGCCTACGCCCACAAACATTTCCACAAAATCCGAACCGGATATGGAAAAGAAAGGAACTCCGGCCTCGCCTGCCACTGCTTTCGCTAAAAGGGTCTTTCCTGTACCCGGAGGGCCCACCAGCAATACTCCCTTGGGGATCCTGGCCCCCACGTTGGTATATTTCTGGGGTGCTTTCAAAAAGTCCACCACTTCTACCAGGTCTTCCTTTTCTTCCTGAAGGCCGGCCACGTTTTGAAAGGTGACCTTTTTGTCATCCGGCATCATCATACGCGCGCGGCTTTTCCCAAAGTTCATCATTTTTGCATTGCTGCCCCCTCCGGACATCTGGCGGTTCATCATCACAAATACAAAAACAATGAGCCCGGCAGAAAGCAGGATAGGAAGAAGAGTCGTTAGAAGCACATTGTCCTGGGGCACATTTTCCACCACCGGGTCAATGCCGTTCTCTCTAAGCATATCCTCTACTTCGTTAACATCTGTCACAAACAGACGCTTCTGTCCCTGGCCCACCACTTCTGCCACAACGGCTCCTGTGGGCACTTCCTTGTTGGGCTGGATGCGCACAGAAGAAATGCTGCCTTCTTCTGCAGCATTTTCCAGGGCAGACAGGGTATAATTACTCTGATTTACTACCTGGTTATTCAGATACAGATAGCCGGCGATCAGCGCAACTATCAGTATCAGATACAAACCGATTCTGCTTGGCTGTCTATTCACTTAAACAAATCTCCTTTCAATCTGTTTCTAATTCTACCACGCCAATATAGGGGAGATTTCTATATTTCTGGGCATAATCCAGCCCATATCCTACCACGAATTCATCCGGGATCTCAAAGCAGCAGTAATCCACGGTTACGTCCCGCACTCTGCGTTCTGGTTTATCAAGAAGCGTACACAGCTGCACACTGTTGGGATTCCGGCCTTTCAGCACCTCGATCAAATAGCTTAAGGTCCTTCCTGAGTCTATGATATCCTCTACGATCAGCACATCTTTTCCCTCCAGAGGCTGATCCAGATCCTTTACGATCCTCACCACGCCGCTGGATTTGGTATCATCCCCATAGCTGGACACAGACATAAAGTCTAAAGAAACCGGAACCGTGATCCGCTTCGCCAGTTCACACATAAAAAATACGCCGCCTTTTAATACACAGATCATATGTATCTCCCTGCCGGCATAGGCTTCGCTTATCTGCGCCGCGATCTCGCGGATCCGTTTGTCTACGTCCTCCTCACTGATCAAAACTCTGATTTTCTCGCTCATTTAAGCTTCCTCCTTGATATTTTACTTCCAAAACTCGTTTGGTATCTTTTGTGATCTTATACTGTTCGCTGCTCCTTATGCCCACGATCCAAAGCACTTCTTCTGCGCATGTAAGAAGAGGGATAAGATCCCGCTCTTCCTTGGGGATTTTTTCATCGATCATGACACGGGTGATCTTTTTGTGATTTCCCTGCTGGTCAATAGTGAGAAGATCCCCTTCTCTTCTGGTCCGGGCAAACAGTCTGTATTTTATTTTATCATAATCAAACCATTTCGTATACGTTTTTTCCGGAATCTCCTCTCCTTTATAGCAAAATATTTTTGTCTCAAAGGTTCCAAGGGGGGTCCCTGTCTCTCCTTCCCGGGAGATTTCCCATTCTTGTCCCAGATAAAGGGTGGCCTTCATTTGCCCTGGTCTTCCGATCCACACGCCCTCATATCTTCGTATCGCCACAAGGCCATAGGGCAGGCTGCAGCGGTATCCCACATGTTTGCCGCCCAAAGAGAGCACCCGCTGGACATGAGCGGAAAGAAAATCTTTTTGTTTTCCGGACAGGCTGCGAAAGGCCTCCAGGATCCCATAGCTTACCAGGATCGGATCCTTTCTGAAAAACTCCATATCCAAAAGCACCCCGCCATCTGTCTTTTTAAGGTCCTCAAAAAGTTCTCTGCCCTTTTTCGTAAAATAATCCTCCGCCAGGGCCAGCACCCGGGCAGTCTCCGCCATATGGATGCATGCCTTAGGGTTGATCTCCTCTACCAGGGGGAGGATCTTATGGCGTATTTTATTTCTCGTATATAAATCGGTAAGATTGCTGCTGTCTGTGGCATAGGGAATGTGATTCTCTATTAAATAATGGTCAATTTCTTCTCTTCTTAAACATAAAAGAGGCCGGATCTTTCTTCCGGAAACAGCCCGCATGGAGCAAAGTCCCCGGATCCCGCTCCCCCTGGCCAGATGGTGCAGAAGCGTTTCCGCCAGGTCATCCTGATTATGTGCCAGAGCAATGCGGCACTGCTTTTGGGGAAATTTTGCCGCTTCTTCCTCAAAAGTCCTCTGCCGGACGATCCTTCCCGTTTCCTCAAGGCCCATCTTCCATTGGGCCGCCAGAGCGGGGATATCATAGCGGCGGCAAACAAAGGGGATCTTCCATTCCCGGCAGATGTGCTCCACCAGAGCGGCATCCCGGTCCGCCTCTTCTCCCCGGATCCCGTGGTGCACATGTACCGCCTGCAAAAAAAAGTCATATTCTCTGGAAAGCCGCAGGAGCATATGCAGCATGGTCATGGAATCCCCGCCTCCGGACACCCCTGCCAGCACACAGTCATTTTTTTGGATCATGTTGTTTTCCAGTATGTAGCTTCTGACTTTTCTATACATAAATTGCTCCTATTTTTTCCACATTCCGGCTACCAGGACCGTCATATCATCTCTGGCGTGGTAGTCGCTGTATCCCAGCACCCGTTCCAGGATCCCCCGGCTGATCTCCTTGGGTGTTTCTTCTTTTACATCCATGATGATCTCCTTCATGGTCTCTTCTTCCCGCTCCATGGGCAGTGCATCCAGCACCCCGTCTGTCATCATAATGAGATAATCTCCATGATACAGTTTCCGGGAAGCCGTCTCAAATTCCATCTGCTGTACCAGTCCTGCGGCCAGGCTTTCCGAGACGATCGACTCCACCCAATGGTCTCTTTTGATAAAGGTCGCCGCTGCCCCGGCTTTTAGGAAATCACAGATTCCTGTATACAGGTCCACCGCGCACATATCTACAGTAGAAAACATTCCGTCTCTTCCCTTTAACAGCAATGCGGAATTGACCATACGCGCCGCTGTCTCCTGGGAAAAACCCGATTCCAGAAACTGTTCCAGAAGATCTACCACAACCTCGCTTTCCCGGCAGGCCTCCATACCTGAACCCATTCCGTCAGACAGGCACATGACAAATCTGCCCGCTTCTTCCTGGCGGCAGATATAATTATCACCGGACACTTTTTCCTTCTCTCTGGTAAGCTTGGCTACACCATACAGGATCTGATAGTTCAGATCTTCCTGAAAATGGACTGTATGATACTCTCCATTAACAATGCAGCGGCTTCCCTCTGCTGCAGCCATGGGCTTTTTGCACTCTTCCGAGAGGATCTGCGCTACCTCCGACATGGAGATACACTGTCCGCTTCTGGCCCGCATAGTAAGAAAAATCTGCTGTTTTCCTTTTTCCTTTTCTGTTACCCAGGCTTCTTTCAGCAGCACATGACGTTTTTTCAGGCTTTTTCGCAGCCGCTCTTCAAAAGCCGGCCTGGCTCTTTCCAGATCATAAAGATCCCTTGCCACCATCTGCATGATCTTGGACACCTCGGTAAGCTGCTGGGCCACCGCTATCCGATTTTCGATCATTCGGTTATTCCAAAAAAGATTTTGCTTTTCCTTACGGAATAATTCTCCCAGTATATCCATATACTGGACGGAATGGCTGCATACACCGCTCCACTCTCCCTTCAGGCTGCCTATCTCCTCTTCGTTTCCTTCTTCCATAGCCCGGATGACTGCTTCTATGCCGCAGCACAATTCCCCTGCATGTTCTGTCCAGCACAGATCCTTCTGGTAACACCTGCTGCACACCCGTTCCCTGGCATCCTGGATGATCCCCTGGATCTGTCCGCTGCTTAAATAATCTTTCTTATACGGCATTCCATAAAACGTATCTGCCAGCCTTTGAAAGGACGCCGCGTATCGTTCCACTTTTTCCTTCTGAGGATGGCTCTCACACAGAGGAAGCAGTTCCTCCTTCTTTGGCGTTCTGACTGCCAAAATAGTTTTTGCCATGTCCCGCATGATCAGCACAGTGCCGATAACGAGCATGGCAATAATCCATTCCTGCATATTCTCCCCTCCCTCTTAATATCCTCATTAAGTGGGTATTATAAGGGAAGCTTCTTAAAATATCTGTCAAACCCAGACGAAAAGATCAAAAAATTTTTCGTCAAAATATATTCTATTCTTCTTTGAATACGATTTCATTGTCCTTGACAAGTCCCAGCTTGTCACGGGCTACTTCCTCCACATATTCATCTGTCTGCATGTATTTTTTTAGTTCTTCGATCTCCTCAGTGCGGGCTTTTTCATCTTCTATGGATTCTTCCAGGGACGCAGCCCGGGCGTCATAAACCGCAAGCCGGTTTCTCAGGGTACGGCTCTGCATAAAAAGTCCCACAAGCAGCACAACGGCAACAAACCCGATAGCGAGCATGCCCAAATAATTATTCGCTATTTTGTTTTGGTTTTTTCTTCTCTTTTTTTTCAACCTGCCTGCCCCTCTTTTTCTGCAAAGTCCGATCCTTTTTTCCCTGGGAAACAGACTTCTCCATATTATGTACCAAAATTTTACCTCTTTCCCTTAGAAATAGCAACCTTTTTATCGTAATTATTACAAAAAATACAGGAATTCTCAAAATGATTATCCAAATCCTTAAAAAGAAAGGGCTGACGGTACAATGGCAGAGCAGGACTCCAAGAAATAGCCCCAGCAGCAGAAAGCTTCTAAGACTCCCCTGGTTTGTCCGGTACGCAGCCCCAAACACAAACAGCGCCGCAAAAATCCAAAACAGCAGATCTTCCGCTGCAGCTGCAGCCTTCCCGTGAGGCAAAACCGTTTTTAAAGCCAAGAGCAGGTCATAGAAAAGAAGAAGCACTGCGCCAATACATGCAAACTGAAAAAAAAGAACGATTTCATATCGGATATATTCGCTCATACGCTAACGGAACATCCTTTTCAAAAAAGACTCCTCCCGGTTTTCCCTGTCTTTTGACAAATACTGAAGGCTGTCGACCCTTCCGGTGATCGCCGCCTCTCCCTTTTCCAGATTCAGGTGCTTAACATGCAGCTGCTCTCCTTTTATGGAAAGCTTGCCTTTCTGAGTCACCAGCAGGATTTCCTTTTCATCAAAGGAGTCTACATCAAGTACGCCGGTAACCGTTCCTCCCTGTCGGTTTTCCAGTATCAGCTTATGAGGTACGGCGGATTTCTTTTCTTCCAAAATGTCCTCCTTAAACGTCTCTCTCTTTAGTTTATGAGCGCAAAAGTACAAATAGACATCAAAGATACCGATACATACTCTCAGCTTCGTCTTTCTTTACTGTCTCCTTTACATCCAGTACCTCTACTTTTACGTTTTTTCCGCCGAACTGGATCTCGATAATGTCTCCGGCTTTTACCTGAGCCGAGGCTTTGGCCGGTTTTTCGTTTATCAGTACCCGTCCCGCGTCACAGGCATCGTTGGCCACGGTACGCCGTTTGATCAGGCGGGATACTTTTAAATATTTATCTAACCGCATCGTTTCCTCCATAATAAAAGGGGGAACCGTTCGTTCCCCCAGGTTTTTGTTCATTGATTATTTGCCGTTAACCATATCTTTTAAAGCTTTGCCTGCTTTAAATTTCGGAGCTTTAGAAGCTTCAATCTTCATAGTCGCACCAGTCTGAGGATTTCTTCCCTCTCTAGCAGCTCTTTCACTGACTTCAAATGTACCAAAGCCAACCAGCTGGATCTTTCCGCCTTTTTTCAGTTCATCGGATACAACATCGATAAAGGATTTCAAAACTGCCTCTACATCTTTCTTTGCCAGGTTGGTTTCCTTGGACATAGCTGCTATTAATTCTGTTTTATTCATGGTGTTTCCTCCTCTAAATTGATCTCTCTTTCTTAATAGTTTTGGTTACACTTCCGCCTGGCGCTTTCCGCCAGGCGATAGTGCTCTGTTTACTATATATATACCTTTTAATGCGTATTGTCAAGGTTTTTCCTGATATTCCGTCAAAAATAACAGCATTTTTTCAGTATTCCTAAAAGAGAGCCTCAATCCAGCTGATCAAAGCATGGAATTTACCATATCCAGCACCGCTTTGCCCATGGTTTCGGACTTCTGGTCTGCCTCCTCCATAGAGGATCCTTTTACTCCATAGTAGAATTTTACTTTTGGCTCTGTACCGGATGGACGCACACAAACCCATGCGTCATCGGTAAGGTCATAGTATAATACATTGGAGTTGGGCAGTCCGGTGGGCTTAACTTCACCTGTAGCCAGATCGGTAATGGTATCCTTCTTGTAATCTCTAAAGGACAGCACCTTATGTCCCGCAAACTCTGCAGGCGGGTTTTTCCGTAAGGTGTCCATGATCTCCTGGATCTTTGCCAGGCCTTCGATGCCTTTTAAAGTAACAGACTGGATCGCATCCTTATAATAGCCGTACTGTTCGTACATTTCGATCATAGCGTCCCACAAGGTCTTGCCCTGGGTCTTATAATAAGCTGCAGCTTCGCAAAGAGCCATGGTAGCCACGATGGCGTCCTTATCTCTTGCGTAGGTGCCGATCAGGCAGCCGTAACTTTCTTCAAAGCCGAAGAGATACGTTCCTTTGCCGCTGTTTTCGAAGCCTAAGATCTGCTGGCCAATATACTTAAATCCGGTGAGCACTTCAATGAGCTTCACACCGTACCCTCTGGCAATGGCGTCTGCCAGATTGCTGGTAACGATGGTCTTAATAAGCGCACCGTCTTCCGGGAGGCTTCCATTGATGGCCTTTTTCTGACCAATTTCATAATTTGCCAGCAGGCATCCGGACATGTTTCCAGTCAGATCGTGGTATTCTCCGTTTTTATCCTTTACACGAACGCCCAGGCGGTCTGCGTCAGGGTCTGTAGCCAGGACAAGATCCGCATCGATCTCTTTGGCAAGCTTTAATCCCAGTTCAAAGGCTTCGGAAGCTTCCGGGTTCGGGTAGCTTACAGTGGGGAAATCGCCGTTGGGCAGTTCCTGTTCTTTTACTACATATACATTTTCGAATCCCAGCTCTTTTAAGATCCTTCTGGCAGGGATATTTCCCGTTCCGTGAAGGGGGGTATAGACGATCTTCAGATTTTTTCCTTCTGCCTGGATGGCATCCATATGGAGAACCTGCTTTTTCAATTCTGCCATGTAGGCATCATCGATCGCCTGTCCGATCACCTGGTAAAGGCCGGCTGCTTCTGCCTGTGCCTTATCCATAGTCTTTACAGTATTCCAGTCGGAGATTGCTTTTACTTCAGCCATGATGCCGGAATCGTGAGGCGGAGTGATCTGGGCGCCGTCTTCCCAGTATACCTTGTATCCATTGTATTCGGACGGATTGTGGCTGGCAGTGATGTTGATGCCGGCCGCACAGCCTAAATGTCTTACCGCAAAAGAAAGCTCAGGAGTCGGTCTTAAGGATTCGAAGATGTAGGCCTTGATCCCGTTTGCCGCCAGGCAAAGAGCGGATTCCTGGGCAAATTCCGGAGACATATGCCTGGAATCGTAAGCGATGGCCACACCCTGGGATTCCTTGCCTACCTTCAGGATGTAGTTTGCCAGACCCTGGGTGGCTCTCCTTACCACATAAATGTTCATGCGGTTCGTACCTGCTCCGATGATTCCTCTAAGACCGGCTGTACCAAATTCCAGATCCATGTAAAACCGTTCTTTGATCTCGTTTTCATCATTTTCGATCGCTTTTAATTCTGCTTTTGTGTCCTCATCAAAGTATGGGTTTTCGAGCCATTGATTATAAACCTCTTTATAATCCATACTATAGTACCTCCCTATACATATTTTTCTCTATTATATAACAGTTTTTCTGAAAAATAAAGAGAATTTGGACAATCCTTCTCTCAAAATGGATAATGTAAGAAACACTGGTCTGTGAACCGCTTCCAGATTTCCTTCTGGCGGATCAGGATCTTTAATTTTTCGTTGTTCTTCTCGGAGATCCAGGCCTTGTTATGGGAATAGTAATAGTTAGACAGCTTCCAGTATTTTTCCGGATAAGTGAACCGGATACGCAGATGCTCCCATTCCTCTCTGGAGATCCGGCGCTCCTGGCTGTAGGTCCAAAGCATTTTTTTAGCAAGTTCCGGATTCCAGTTATACTTTTCCAGGATCTTCCGCATAAAGCGGTAGAGATCCACCATTTGCACATCAAAACTCCAATGGCCAAAGTTCGTCACGGCAGTCCTGCCCTGGAGCATCAGGATATTGTGCTGATTGTATTCCCCGTGGCAGATCCATCCCTCTTTGCCCGCCTCTTCTTTCAGCCGGCCGTAGGAGGAATCCTCCAACATTTCCAAAGCCTCTTCCCCTCGTTTTAAAAACCATTCCACACTTGAGAGAAATTCCTTTTCAAAGGGACTGGAAGCTCCTTTTTTGCGGATGAATTTTCGGATTTTTCTCAATTCCTGGTTATGGCGCAGATACTCATCCTTAAGAGACCTGCCCATGTACTCCTCCGCCGGGGGCAGCTTCATAATCTTATGTAAGCTTGCAAGAGTCCGTACTCCCAAAAGGATATCCTCTCTGGATTTGGTATCGCACTCCCTCCCTTCATACCAGCGCTGGAGTGTATAAGGAATATTATCCTTGTCCCTGCTTATCAGGCTGCCTTCTTTGTTTTCCAGAAACACATCCACCAGTCCGCCTTTTTCCTGAATAGAAAGAAGAAGCTCCTGTTGTTTTAAAAGTTTCTTTTCAGATCCTGAAAATTCTTTTAAAATAAGGAGCCCCTCTTCTGTCTGGCAAAGCAGTGCGCCTCTTATCCGAAAAGCCGACCTTGCTGTCAGGCCATATTGCTCTAAGGTACTGAGTCCATGATCATACAATCGCATATCCCCCTCTTGTTTTTGTACCTTCTATCTTATGTGAGGAAGGCAGGGGATATGCTGTAGGAATAAGATCCTTTGCTCTGCAGTTTTCTATATTTTATTGAGAAGAATTTCTTTTTTATTCCATTCGGGGTGTTCCAGCACCGCTTCCAAAAGACGGTTCAGAGTTTCTCCCAGTTCTTTTCCCGGTGCCATCCCGGCCTCCATAAGGTCTCTTCCGGTCACTGCCAGGGTCTTTAAAGAAACGCACTGTTCCTTTTCCTGGATTTCCCGGTAGCACTGTTCCACCCCGTTTAAGCGTTCCAGCTTCTGTTCCCGTTTATATTCACTTTGGGAAAGGAGATCTGCCCGCTGTACCTCCAGATAGAGAGGAAAAAGTTCTTCTCCGATCTGATTTACCGCCTTCCGCACCTGGACCATGGAGGGCAGGGGCCGAAAATCGTGCCACTTGATCAGTGTCACTACTTTTTTAATGGTATCGTTGTCAAATTTCAGGCGGCGGAGAATTTCCCGGGCCAGTTTTTCTCCCTGGGGGCCATGCTGTTTAAAATGGTCCCGGCCGGTTTCATCTGTCCGCCGGACCACCGGTTTTCCAATGTCATGGAGGAGCATGGTCAGCCGCAGCACCTTGTCCGGGCGGACCTTTTTCAGGCTGCAAAGGGTATGTTCCCCTACTGAGCAAAAATGGTGGGGCGTATTTTGGGGTGTCTCCATACAGGCATCAAATTCCTGCAGAAATACTTTTGTGATCCCAGTCTCATACGCGATCCGCAGATAATCCGGATGGGGAGATACCAGCAGTTTTATCAGCTCCGTCTGGATCCGCTCTGCGCTTACCCGTTTCAGATTGGGAGCGATCACACCAAGGGCCTTCTTCGTTTCCTCTTCTATAGAAAAGCCAAGCTGTGCGGAAAACCGTACTGCCCGGAGGATCCGCAGCGCATCCTCTGAAAAACGCTCCATGGGATCCCCCACACAGCGTATGATCCGGTTCTTTAAGTCTTCTTCCCCATGAAAATAATCCACGATTCCTGTTTCCGGATGATACGCCATTGCATTAATAGTAAAATCCCGCCGTTTCAGATCCTCTTTCAGATTCGTGGTAAAGGTTACCTCTTTGGGGTGACGGCCGTCCTCATATTCTCCATCGATGCGGTAGGTAGTCACCTCAAAGCCTTCTCCGCCCATAAGGACTGTCACGGTCCCATGGGCAAGTCCGGTGTCTACGGTGCGCCGGAACAGGCTTTTCACCTGTCCCGGGGAAGCTGAGGTAGTGATATCCCAGTCGTCCGGTGTGCGTCCAAGAAGGCTGTCCCTGACGCAGCCGCCCACTGCATACCCTTCAAAGCCGGCTGCATTGAGCACATCTAAAATTTTATGCACATTGATTGGAATCTGTAAATCCATTTTTAATATGCTCTTCCCCAATAAACCATTTTTTTCGCCGGTTTTCCGCAGCAGATGCAGGTACCGGAGATCTGTTCCTGTTCAAAGGGAATACACCGTGAAGTTGCCTGGACATCTTCTTTGATCTTTTCTTCGCATTCCTGGCAGCCGCACCACATTGCTTTTACAAAGCCCGGCTTGTTCACAATGATATCCTTGAACTCCTCGTAAGTGGCCGCCGTATAAGTATGGCTGTCACGATGGCGGCGGGCACGCTCCAGCATATCCTTCTGCATCATTTCCAGGATTTCCTGAACCTTTTGAGCCAGCTCTTCGAAGCGTACGGTATATTTTTCTCTGGTGTCTCTGCGGCAGATCACTGCCTGTCCGTTTTCGATGTCTTTGGGGCCGCACTCGATACGTACCGGGATCCCTCTCATTTCCTGTTCTGCAAATTTGAATCCCGGGCTCTTATCTGTAGCGTCTACTTTCACCCGGATACCGGCCGCTTTTAAGGCAGCAAAAAGTTCCTCCGCCTTTTCCAGCACCCCTTCCTTTCTCTGCTGGATGGGAATGATCACTGCCTGGGTCGGGGCGATCCTTGGAGGCAGCACCAGTCCGCTGTTGTCTCCGTGTACCATGATGATGGCGCCGATGATCCTGGTTGACATACCCCAGGAAGTCTGATGGACATACTGAAGTTTATTTTCTTTATCTGTATACTGGATGCCGAAAGCTTTGGCAAAACCATCGCCGAAGTTGTGGCTGGTACCGGACTGCAGGGCTTTTCCGTCGTGCATCAAAGATTCGATGGTGTAGGTAGCTTCTGCCCCGGCAAATTTTTCTTTGTCGGTCTTCTGGCCTTTAATAACCGGGATCGCCAGGACTTCTTCACAAAAATCCGCATAAACATTCAGCATCTGGATGGTTCTCTCCTGTGCTTCCTCTGCCGTGGCATGTGCCGTATGGCCTTCCTGCCACAAAAACTCCCGGGAACGAAGGAACGGACGGGTCGTCTTTTCCCAGCGCACAACGGAGCACCACTGATTATATACCTTCGGCAGGTCTCTGTGGGACTGGATCTCCTTCTGATAAAAATCACAAAACAGAGTTTCTGAAGTAGGACGGACACAAAGGCGCTCCTGAAGCGCCTCTACGCCGCCGTGAGTCACCCAGGCCACCTCCGGTGCGAAGCCTTCCACATGATCTTTTTCCTTCTGGAGCAAAGATTCCGGGATAAAAATGGGCATGTATACGTTTTCTACTCCTGTTTCCTTAAATCTGCGGTCCAGCTCCTTTTGGATATTTTCCCAGATGGCATAGCCTGCAGGTTTTATGACCATGCAGCCTTTTACGCTGGCATAATCACACAATTCTGCTTTCTTTACTACATCCGTATACCACTGGGCGAAATCCTCTTCCATAGAAGTGATCGCTTCTACAAGTTTCTTTTCCTTTGCCATGATCTTATTTTCTCCTTTTTTGTGTTAGATTTTTCCAGGAACAAAAAGCCTTTTTTCGATAAAAAAAGAAGCCTCTCATCCCCCACAAGGGACCGAAACGCTTCGGCGGTACCACCCTAATTAGCACCGGCTCTTTCTCCGGTACTCTCTTTTTTTCCGTTAACGCCGGACTGACGCCGTACTTCAATCATACGGGGCTCCGAGGCCGGTTCCACAATTCCTGCACAAAATCCTTCCAGCGCCCTCCCTTTACAGCATATGCCGGTCCGGGATCCGGGATTTCTCTCTGGGATTATTCCTTGTGTACTATTCTCTTCATCGCCTATGAGATTTTTTCAATCTTTTTTCATTCTATGCGAATTTTTTGCAGGTGTCAAGCTTTTTCCTTGATTCCCCGTGTCTTTTCCAAGACAGATCAAAAAGGAGATCCCGCCAGGCTTATCAGGCCTTTGGCGGATATCCCTTTTTTCTTATAGGATCTGTCCCCTATAGACTTAATCCACTTTAAGAATACAGGTCTGTGAGGAAGACGACTGGAACACGATCTCTCCCAGCTGCTTCAAAAGTGTCAGATTCAGGTTTTCTCCATATTTCTCCCGTTCCTTGCTTCCCAGGAAAATATAAGATACCTGGTATTTCTCCAGAAGCGCCTTTACCTGTTCTTCGTCATTGGAGGTATAGATCGTTTCCACATCCGCGCTTCTCTCATTAAGATCCGCCACATCGTTTCTCCACAGCCATTCATGTACATACCAGCCCAGGACTGTAGGAAGCCCGGTCATAGCGGATACCCTTTCGTACCCGGTATAGCTGTCCCCGTTTGCTTCCAGGACTACCGGGGAACCTTCTATATTGCTGCGCAGCCAGCGGATCCCCTCCGCATCCTCAGGAAAGTCTGTTTCCAAAAAGGCAGTGGCATTCAGCCCCTGATAAGCGGAAGGATCGGTCACATCTCCAAACCAGGAATGGACGCTGTTTCCAAAATATCCAAAAGTCCACAGCAAACAGAACGCCCCTGCTGCCGCCAAGATCTTTACGGCTTTTTGTCTGGCAAGGAAGAGCAGCCGGAAGATCACATAGGCCATGGTCATGCCAAACAGGATATACGCCTGGTAGGTAAGCTTGAACATGGTATTTGCCCTGGCATTTCCATTTTCGTAAATATCCCGCACGTAAACAAGCTCCGGGATCGCGACCAGGCCAATTGCGCACAGCCCCATGATCACAGCAAACAGGTCCGGTGTTTTTATGGAACGCAGCAGCGTATAAGGAGTTTTCCGCTTCAAAAGATGCAGTTTTTCCCACAAGACAAAAATAATAAACAAGATTGTGAGAAAAACCGGAAGTCCCCACAGCACCAGCAGCTGGTGTATCATAGAGTGGTTCTGGGCAAGGGCAACTCCCTGCACCATAGAGTCAAACTGCAGGGTAAACGGAAGGATGACAAGGAAAGAAATCCCCAGTACCTCCACGGCCTGCAAGGCAGTAACTGCCAGGATCCGCCTGGCCCTGCCCCGGAACCGGATCCAGTTGGTGAACAGCACGGTCCCTCCGGTTACCACAAAATAAATAACAAAATCCCAATAGTTCGTCCACTGGAACATTCCCAGCATTCCGCTCACCAAAAGAATGTGAGGGATCAGAAGCTGCCGCTTCCAAAAGGCTTTTCCGGATTTTTTTTCCACTGCTGCCTCTCCCATACGCACACTCCGCATCCATGCGTACAAAATCCCGATCACAGTCAGCACAAACATGATATTGACCACATGGGCATGAAGATCTCCCAGCACAAAGGAATAACTGGGAAACTCGTGGATCGTTTTGTCCGGTACATCCGGATCATAGCCGATATATCTGGTGGCATCCGGAAACCAATAGCCGGTCTCTAACTCCGTTCCCTTCAGCTTTTGGATCCAGGGAAGGATCTTGCTGTATATCACATAATGCATATTTCCTGCAAGGCTCACTCCTCCTCCGGCAAGAATGCCGGCGAGATAGGGAAGGACTCTTTTTCTGCCGGTAAGGCCCTTTCCGAAAATGTCCTCTGTCATCTGAAATACCAGGGAAAAAGGAAGCACAAAAGCAAGGCCCGCCACGAAAGTGCGCATCAGATTGTAGGTCACTGCTACACTGCTTCCGGAAATCTTGGTAAGAAAGACCGCGAAATATTGCCCTCCATAATAATAATTGATGTGTCCGTCAGAATACCAGAGATCTCTCGGCGGAAGTTCTGTGCTCCGCATAAGGGCTTCCATAAAGCCATAGTCCATAAATTTCTCGGTTCCATAGGCTGCAGGATGGAAACCTGCCAGATACGTCCACAGCAAAAACAGCCCGAAAAACAGCAGTTCTTCCCAAAATATCAGGGAAAAGTGCCCCACCGGCAGACATTCCACACCTTTTTTGATCTGACGGCTAAAGAGCAAAAAGCTCCCCGCTGCCAATAGCAGACATACGCCAATACAGGAAGCTGTGGTAAACTTCAAGATTTTTACAGATACCAGGAACCAGGTAAGAAATCCGGAAACTGCAATAAAGATCACTTTCGAAAACAGCCAGCCTTTGTCCTTAAAGCCCCCGAACAGCCGCCCGGTAAGGGGCATTCCCCCAAGGCCCATCACACCGGCCATCAGCCACCAGGTCCAAAAGACCCAGACATCGCCTTTTAAAAGCCATACGGAAGCCGCTGCCAGGATTATCATAAGTGCTGTCTGTACGCCCCATTTTTTTATCATCTGGTCTTCCTCCTGCTCATATGCTTTTTCGTATCCTCATAAAATCTTTTAGAGCTTTTTGTCCGGCTTTGATGATCTTGGGCATATTCAGGGAATTTTTTCCGCCCTGCCGGGGCCGGAAGGTAATAGGAAAATACTGTACGCCCAAATGATGCTTTTCATAGATCACCGTCATCAGTACATTGGTCAGGTCAAACCCCTCCGGGATCTTCTCCAGGACCTTCTTCAGCTGGCCGCTCTCCATCAGCCGATAAGGTGTATTGGCATCTTTCACCCATACTCCGAAGCACAGGAACAGGACGATGCGCAGTACTTTGGTCACAAAGATCCGGGAAACTCCGTCTTTTCTTGCCTTGCGGTTGCCGATCAAAAGGCCGCAGCATTTCCGGCTGTCCCAGAAGCGGAAAAATTCTTCTGCCAGTGTCTGGCCGTCGGAATCTGTCTGAAAGACATAATCCGCCCCTTTTTCCACCGCGTAATGATAGGCACGCAGGATCGTCGCCCCATGTCCTTCGTTTTTTTTATTTATTCCGATCAGGCGGGGATATTTCTTTTGGCACTCCCGTATCTTTTCATAAGTTTTGTCTGTACTCCCATCGTTAAAGATCACCAGCCGGCTCTCACCTCCGATTTTTTCTGCAACCGGATGCCAGTGGGCGATCACATTTTCTATATTTTCTTCTTCGTTATACGCAGGCATAACGATATATAAGCAGTCATGTTTCATATATCCTGATTCTCCCATCTTCCGATCTATATACCAGGGGATATGTCCGTGCGATCACATCCTCTCTGCATGTTTCCTGTTCAAATTCCATTCCTTCTTCAAAAAGAATATACGTGATGTTTTCTTGTGCCACCAGGGTCCTTAAGGTATCCTGGTCTTCTGTAGTATAGATCTGTACCGCCGCTGCGGCTCGGGCATTGGTGTCGTAGCCTGCCGACCAGGCGTAATAGGGCCAGCCGCAATAGAGCATTTCTCCTGCCATGGTCACCTCGTTAATACTATACTCCGGAGTCAGCATCAGATCCCCTTTATCCAGCGTTTCGGAGATCCATTGGGACAAACTGCTGTATAGGGGCACACTGACTCTGTGATCTGCATCATTATCCTTTAGGATCACCACAAAATCATAGACTCCTGTGACAGTAAGGCAAAGGGTAAGGAGCAATGCACCCGCCCGTCCTGCCAGACATTTTCTCCACAGAGAGACCACTGCCCAGGCCCAGAACATCGTCAAAAAGGCATAGGATATCATAATGTACTTATGGTTCACATTGATATCCGGCGTAAGAGAAACAAAAAAGGCAAAAACAGCCGGCAGGAAAAAGCTGGATAAAACCATCCTTTCTTTTCTTTTTAAAAAGAAAAGCAGCACAAGAAGGCCGGCAAAATAGATACCGCTTACAGAAAAAATATACCAGGCTGTCCCGGCCGCACTTTTATCCTCGGCTAAAAATCCCCAGTAAAAGGACACCTCCATGGCCTCTCCCTGTATAAAGATTTTTGACTGTAAAAAAGAAAAAAGCACCGCTGTCCCGGCTGTCAGGGCATAATCCAGCTTGCCGTCGGAAAAAAGGCCAAACCCTGCAAGGATCAAAAGACCTCCGATCACCGCCGCGCCATTCCAAAAAGAAGTCATTCCCAGCATCAGCCCCATCAAAAGAGCTGTTTCCGGTTTTCGCACCCACCAGGCTTTCCTGGTAAAAAAGCGTTCCATCAGCCATCCGGCTCCTTTGGAGGAAGAGTCTGCCGTCTCCTCCACCCACTCCAAATAAAACCAAAGGGCAAGAGATACGATCAAAAGGCCAAAGGCCAGATGTCTTTGGTTCAGGTAGACATTATAATTCCACAGCCCCCAGTCTTCGTTGGGTGTATATCCGATAAAGGCAGTGTTATTCTTAAGTACTTCCAGCAGATCTCCCGCCCGTACATGCTCATAGAAAAATCGAAAAAAAGCCGTCCCGCTCCGAAAAAAGAAGAACAGGATCCCCAGAAAACCTGCACCTTTTCTGCCGGTGATCCGTACCGCCAGCATATAAAGCATCATAAGGAAGCCCGTCAGGGCCAGAATACTGATCAAATTGTAAGCAATATCCAGACGCATGCCCAGGTATTCCAGATTTCCGGCAAGAAACTGGAACATAAAATGATATTTCACGTCTTCTCCGCCGAAATGGGGATATTGTGTTGGAAAATTGTTGCCCCAGGAAAAGGAACGGATCATCGCAGTATGAGGCGCGTAATCTCCAAATACCGAAAAGCCGGCGTATAAGATCCCGTCTTTTTCATGAAATACATAAAACATCGTCCAGGAAATGAAAGCAGCCAGCATAAGGAAAAACAGGATTTCTCCTTTTTCCCTGGCAAGCTTTGTCCGGCAGTCCCTAAGGTTTCCCAGACCTATGCCCCTTTTCCGGACCCTGGAAAAATACCGTTTTCCAAGAAACGCAGCTCCTCCAGTCATAGTCAGAAGATTTCCATAGAAAAGAGGGCTTTCGGCACCCAGGCAGACACTTGCAAAAAATGCGGTAAAATAGGTTATCCATCCCAGGATAAGGGAGCCTGTCCCAAAGGAAAAGGGTAAGAGAAGCCAAGGCCGGGTACATACCGTCCTTGGCGCCAGCTCCCTCCCCAATAAAAATATGAAAACTATATAAATGATTCCCAGCATTTTTTCTCCTCTGTCCCATTCCTGCCTGTATAATTCTTTTGTCTCCAGGCTTTCGCGTATCCAGTATACCAAAATTATCCTTTCAGGAACAGACCATTTAATAAAAATTCAAAATCTTTACACATATTTTATTCACCGGAAAGATACCTTTCTATTCCTTGGGCTATGGCAGCAGCTGCCTTTTCCTGGTACGCTTCTTCCTGAAGCAATGCAGCCTCCTGGGGATTCGTCAAAAAGCCGCACTCTACGATATTGATCACTCCCGGACACTTTTTCAGCAGGAAATAGGTTTTGTTGCCCTTTTCTGTTCTGGGAGAGGAAGGGGCAAGGGTTTCGTTCAGCTGCTCCTGGATCGCGCCGGCCAGCCGCCTGCCCTCTGTGGAGGTTTCGTAATAAAAAACCTGCGGTCCCTTTACAGAAGGGTCTTGATAGCTGTTTTGATGGATGCTTATGGTCAAAAGGGGATTGCTTTTTTTGATCCGGTCGATCCGGTTCCAAAGATCCTGGACTTTTTTGTTCACCGCGTCTTCCTCATAAAGTCCATTGGCGTCTGTTCTTGTCATTACTACGGTATATCCTCTTTCCTCTAGCTGCTCTTTCAGCTTAAAGGCAATGGCAAGATTGATCTGGTCTTCTCTAAGGTTCCCGATCCCGATCATTCCCGGATCCCGGCCTCCATGTCCGGCATCTACTGCGATCACCTTTTCGGAAGTCATTTCTTTAGAAACCACTGCAGCTTCTTTGGACAGAAATACAAAGCTCAGCAAAAGGACACAGGCCATAACCAGTTCCAAGGCATACCGCTTTTTCTTATTTTCTTCAGGCAGTTCTGACCATATCTGTTTTTTCAAAAACAAAACACCCCCTGGACTACTCCATTTAATATATGTTCCAGGGAGTGTTTTTAGCATAGATCTGCTTTTATCTTTTGTTTCATTTACTGAAGGTTGTCTGTGATCACCTGCCAGATGCTGCTGTCTTCAAATCCGAAGCTCCATGCGGCAACCCCGGCCAGCTCATATTTTGGTACCAGCATCACCTTAGCCGCGATCGACTGTGCGTCCTCGAGCCAGATCTGGTAAGTGGCGCCTTCGCTTTCATAGGTGCCATAATTCTGTCCGGCTTCTTTATCCCAATAGGTTTCTACATTGTGGGCGGATATCGTTTCCTGGGCCTGGTTCATTCCGATGGCTTCACTGGTCACCTGGCCATTTGCTGTTTTCCACAATCGTGTATAGAAAGGAATGGCATTGATCACCCGTTGGGCAGGCACTTCTTTCAGTGTGTCCTGGATGCCCTGTTCCACCCACGGAAGGGATGCCACGGAGCCGGCCTGTTCCGACCCTACATAGTGCTCGTCATAGCCCATGATGATAACATAATCTACAATGTCACCCTGCTCTCCTCTGTCATAATGACTGGTAAACGCAGCCGGTACAGGATTGTCCACAGAGATCACCAGGTTGTTTTTCCGGCATTCGATCGCCAGCTCCCGCAAAAATTCCAGAAAATGTACGCCAGCATCTTCGCTGAGGGTTTCGAAGTCCACATTGATCCCATCCAGATCTACTGCCAGCGCGGCATCGATCAGCTGACGGATCAGATTCTGTCTGGATGAAGTTTTTGACAGCACTTCGGTGGTACTGATATCCACACTGAAGTTGTCCACCAATCCCCACACCTGGATATTGCGCTCATGGGCAAGGGCAACATAGTCTGCACTGGCAATATTGCTGATATTGCCGGAATTGTCACGTATGCTGAACCAGGTTGGCGAGATCACATTGACTCCTGTCACATTGGCAAGAGTATCCCCAAGGCCCCCATTGGCATCTGTGTTTGTCACCTGGTGCCATACCAGGTTCACCGGTTCCTCCATACTATAATAGGAATATTCTTCTCTCTGAAAATCCCGGTCAACTGTCACCGTCTCTGGCGCCGTGATGCGCTTTTTCTGCACATAGCCAATATAACCGTCCTGTGTGGCCACCTGGCTCCAATTTTCCAGTTCTTCCAAAACGATCAGGCTTTCTCCCTTTTCCGCCTGAGTCAGTACTTCTGACTTGATCCCTCCCCGGTAACGAACACTGGTATCTTTTTTTACCTCCGCCATATTCACATCTGAAAACTGATACTGTATGGCGATCCGGTCCGGATCCTGATATATATAGGAGTCAATATCTGTATATTTTTTAATATAGGAAATACTTAAGTAAACTTTTCCGTCTTTCAGCCAGACGTCCCCGCCTCCCTGGGAAGCGGCAGGAGCTGCGGTGAGTTCTGAAGGCGTAGCGTATAAAACCTGCTGGTTTTCTTTATCCCAGTAGTATCTTTTGTTCAGCCGGTTGCTGACCACTTCTATGGGAAGGTAGCCTTCTCCCTCCCAAAGGATGCCTCTGGAATCCAGGATATCCGTTCCCAGGATGATCGCCGCCTCGTCCCCGGTCACTCCATAGTATTCATAAAGATCCATCTGCTCCTTGGAAGGCATATACTTCCGGATCAAAAAAGTACCGAGTCCTGCTGCTACAACAACAAAGATCAAAAGGCAGACAAACAGCACCGGTTTGTGTTTTCTTTTTATTCTCCGTTTTCGTACCCGCCTGCTCCTGGGGGCAGTCTTTAATTTATCTGAAGTATTCAATTCTTTTCCTCCTTACTGACGCGTCGGGCGCTTGAGTGCTACCATTATATCATATTTAAAAAAGAATGCATTACAAAAATCGACTTTTTATATTTTTTTTACATTTGGGATTTCCTCCGGCGGGTTAAGTATGGGGGGAACGCTTACCATTTGTGGAGGAAATCCCTTTTTCTTTCGTTATTCATCTTCAATAAAATCAAAGCTGACCCGTGCTATCTGGCCATTTTCATCTTCGGTATAATCCCGCATATAGCCTCCGCCTTCTGCAATCGTACAGGCTTTTGCTATGGTTTTGGGGCTGCTGGGTACTCCGTTTAGATAAAGTTCTACACCCTGAGACTGGTAGCACTCCAATTCCCGGCGCAAAGGCTTGCGGGACCGTTTCTGTCTCTTAGCACGTGATATATTTTCCGTAAGCTATCCTCCTTTCCTGATAAAATTGGGTTTTAGAAAACAACCATAGGTTCTGGAAAAGGCAGCGGCGGTATGGATAAATAAAACGCTTGGAATTTCTCTGCCGCTACAGCAGGAATGCTGTGTGATGAGTTGATGCAGCAGGTTTCTTTTGATGAGTAAGTTGTATATGACATTAAAAAAAACAATTCAGGTATTTTTCAGCCACGTGCCAAATACCTTTTCCTTCTTTGTATTATACAGGTTTTAAAGAGAGATGCAATAGTTTTCGTCAACTTGTGTGTTTTTTTCGATTTTCTTTCCAAATATTTTATAAATAGGTAAATTGAATTTCTTTACATCTTGTTGTATAGTGTATATAATAAAAATCAAAGGGTAAATCAATCTGATAAGTCGTTGATCATACACTGTCTGTGTTATAAAAGCAGAAGTTTTTTCTTTTCTGCCATCTTATATAACAGCAGATTTCAAGAATAGGATGTGATAATATGAAAATCGAAAAAATAAGTGACAACCAGATTCGTTGTACTCTGACCAGAGAAGACCTGGAAAACCATCAGATCCGCCTAAGCGAGATCGCTTACGGATCCGAAAAAGCCAAAAAGCTTTTTCGGGACATGATGCAGCAGGCAAGCATACAATTTGGTTTTGAAGCGGACAATATTCCGCTGATGATAGAAGCGATCCCCGTAAACTCAGAAAGCATTATCCTGATCATCACCAAGGTGGAGGATCCGGAAGAACTGGATACCCGTTTTTCCAAGTTTGCCCCCTTTAAGGAGAACACCGGAGAGACCCTTCAGCTGGACGGCGCAGACAACATCATCGATATTTTCCAGAAGATCTATGAAGCTAAGATGAAAGCTTCCTCAAAAAAAGCCGCACCCAAAGCGAAAGACAGCAAAAAAGCCCCGGAAGAAACTCCTTCCGTTAATTTGATCCGGCTTTTTACATTTTCCAGCCTGGACGATGTGATCGCAGCTTCCCACAGCCTGAACGGCTTTTTTACAGGCGCGAACAGCCTATATAAAGACCGTTTTTCAGAGAACTATCAGCTAGTCATCCATCAGTCAGACCAGACACCGGAAGTCTTCAACAAAGTATGCAACATTCTTTCCGAGTATGGAACCGGCAGAGCATTTACCGCTGCTGGAGAGGCACATCTTCTAGAACATGGATATCTGATCGCTCAGGATGCCTTTTCCACACTTACCCAGCTTTGATCTGACTTATCCACAATATAAAAGCTGTCCTTTTTCGGGACAGCTTTTTATGTTTCTTATTCGCCAAGAAAATCGTTGATCTGCTGTACAAGGATATCCGCATCCAGACCGTGCACAAGTGCAGCTTCTTCCAAAGATTCCATCTGTGCAGAGGGACAGCCAAGGCAGTGCATACCTGCTCTCATAAGGATAGGTGCGATATTGGGATCTAAATTAATTAACTGGCCGATCAGCATGGACTTCGTTACTTTTGCCATTTATTTTTCCTCCTGTTTTCATTTCAGCCTCTCGCTGTGCTCCCATTATAATACGAAATCTCAGGAAAATCAACCTATTAAGCAGAAGACTTATGTTTACGATTTTGTACTTGTAATCCGGAGAAAGATATATTAGAATGAATCTAGAACCCATGTGGGTGCTAAACTCATCATATCATAAAGGAGGAACTTAACTATGGCATATGTTATTACAGACGAATGTGTAAGCTGCGGAACCTGCGAAGCAGAATGCCCATCTGAGGCTATTTCCCAGGGCGATGAGCATTACGTGATCGATCCGGACGCTTGCGTTGACTGCGGAACCTGCGCTGACGCATGTCCTACCGAAGCAATCAAACCAGGCGAATGATCGCTACATAACAAAGGGCACCTGCGATAGGTGCCTTTTGTTGTATCTTGGTTCTTTATGTACTTCTTTTACATTTTTTTCTTTTCTTTTCATTTGCTGCAGCTGCCTCTCTCCGTGCAAGCTGCTGTCTGCGGATCGCCAGATCCAAAGAACGGCATCTTTCCTCTTCCGCATTTTTTGACTGAAGCTCCTGGGCGATCAGCCGTTCCAATATTGCCTGAAATTCCAGGATCTTTCCCTGGTGCGGATCCTCGGCTGGGATTTCCTTTAAATCAGCAGGACAGGAAACCTCCTCTTCTTTAGAAGGGCATGTCCCATTTAACAGCTTTATCTTGCTCTGCTCCTCTCCCGGAGCCGTCTGCGCGATCTTAGGGATCAGATCCTTGATCGCCCGAAGCTGCAGTCCCCGATTCTTCAGTTCTTTAATATTCCTGAATAATTGAATATCATATCTGGTGTAGTAACGGTGACCCATTTCATTTCTCTGAATACGAAGATCCAGCTCCTCTTCCCAGTAGCGCAGTACATACGATTTCACGCCGGTAATATCCGCTGCCTGTCTGACGGAGTATCTTGTCTCCATACTACCCCTCCTATCTGCGGATCTGCATAAGATCCTGCATATCTATTATAGCAGAGGGGAAGGGGAATGCAACGAAAAGAAGTCGACAAATCCCGTCACTTTTTCATATTTACAAACTGGGTAAATCTTGGCAGCCATACCAATTCTATTGTACCGATCGGGCCGTTTCTTTGTTTCGCAATAATGATCTCGGCAATGTCCTTCTTCTCCGTATCTTTATGATAGTAGTCATCCCGGTAAATGAACATGACCACATCCGCATCCTGCTCAATGGCGCCGGATTCACGAAGGTCGGACAACATCGGCCGATGATCCGGCCTTTGTTCCACTGCACGGCTTAGCTGGGACAGAGCAATGACCGGAACATCCAGCTCTCTTGCCAGAGCCTTTAAAGAACGGGAAATATCTGAAATTTCCTGCTGCCTGGAATCGCTCTTTCCGCTTCCGCTCATCAGCTGCAGATAGTCAATGATGACGATCCCCAGATTGTGCTCCAACTTGTACTTTCGGCACTTGGAGCGCATCTCCGCTATGGAGATCCCCGGTGTATCATCTATGATCAGGTTGGAACGTCCGATAATATCTGCTCCTTCCACCAGCTTGGTCCAGTCCTCGTCCTTCAGATTACCTGTACGCAGATTCTGGGAATCCACATGAGATTCCATGGCCAGAAGACGGTTCACAAGCTGCTCCTTGGACATTTCCAGGCTGAAGATCGCCACGGTAACATCCTTTCGAAAGGCCATGTACTGGGCAATATTCAGCACAAAGGCCGTCTTTCCCATAGAAGGACGGGCGGCGATCAGCACCAGATCCGAAGGATGCATCCCGGAAGTCTTATAATCCAGGTCCACAAAGCCCGTAGGGATGCCTGTAACTGTTCCCTTTAGCTTAGAGGCCTTTTCAATATTGTTGATAGTATTGAGGACCACCTGCTGGATAGGGACAAAATCTCCGCCGGAGCGCCGCTGGAGGATATGGAACAGCTTTTTTTCTGCTTCTTCCAGGATGACCTCTGTGCCGTCCTTTTCCAGATAACAGCTGTTTGCCACTTCCTCGCTTGTTTTGATCAGCCTGCGCAGAACGGCTTTTTCACTGACGATGTTGGCATAATATTTAATATTTGCCGAGGTAGGCACCGCAGAAATCAGCTCCCGCACATATTCCATGCTGCTGATATCCGGCGGCAGCTCTTTTTCCTTCAGACGGTTTTGAAGGGTGATCAGATCCACCGGCATCCCCTCATTGCAGAGCTCTACCATAGTGTCAAAAATAATGCCGTACTGATTTTGATAAAAATCATCGCTGGTGAGGATCTCCGATGCCACCAAAATGGCGTCTCTGTCTAGGATCATGGAACCGATGACCGACTGCTCAGCTTCGATACTGTGGGGAAGGATCCTTTTTATCAGCGCCTCTTCCATGATATCTCCTCCAAAACTTTATGCTTCCTTGATCCATACCTTAAGACTTCCAGTAACCTTAGGGTGAAGCTTCACCGGTACCTGAGTCACTCCCAGATTCCGGATGGGAGCAGAAAGCTGCAGTTTCTTCTTATCAATATCCAGATCCAGCTGTTCTTTTGCTGCCTCCGAGATTTCTTTTCCGGAAACAGAGCCGAAAGTTTTTCCTCCTTCTCCCACTTTAAGAGTTAAAATAACCTGCTTTGTTTCCAGTTCCTTGGCAAAAGCCCTGGCTGCTTCCAGGTTTTCCTGGGCGATCTTTTCGGCGTTTGCCTTCTGGAGCTTTAAGGTATTCATATTTTCCGGAGTTGCCAGAACCCCCAGTTTTTTCGGCAGGATCATATTTCTTCCGTAGCCGTCACTTACATTTACGATTTCTCCCTTTTTTCCCAGGGATTTTACATCTTCAAGCAAAATTACTTTCATTCGGTCAAATCTCCTTCTTCGTATAATTCATCTATGATCTTTTTCAGCATTGCCTCGGTATCCTCCATGGATGCCTGCACCTGGGCCCCGGCAATATTGATGTGTCCGCCGCCGCCCATTTTTTCCATCAGGACCTGCACGTTAACTTCATCGATCGCTCTGGCACTGATGTACACCTCATTTCTATACCGGGTGAGAACAAAGGAGGCTTTTACGCCTTTTATGTTCAGCAGCTCGTTTGCCGCCTGGGCGCCTACTACTGTAGGGCTTTCCAGGCCTTCGCTTGGTGCCTTTGCAATGGCAAAATACTCCCGGTAAATTTCCGCAGTGCGCACGGCCTCTGCCCTTGCTTTGTAGGAATCGATATTGTCCCGCAGCATTTTCCGCACCCTGGTGGTGTCTGCACCGCACCGCCGCAAAAATGCCGCTGCCTCAAAGGTGCGCACGCCTGCTCTGGTGGTAAAATTGTTGGTGTCGATCACAATTCCTGCATACATACAATCCGCCTCAATGTTGCGCAGACGCAGGTCGTCGGAAAAATACTGGAGGATTTCCGCTACCATCTCGCAGGTGGAGGAAGCATAGGGTTCCACGTAGGAAAGGACCGCGTTTTCTATCACTTCGTTTCCTCTTCTATGATGATCCAGCACAACGATGGTCCTGGTCATATACAAAAGCTCCTGACACTCCGTATAACTTGGCTTGTTTGTATCCACCACCACTACTACCGTATTGTCATCCACCAAATCCTTCGCCTGATCCTGGTCCACAAACATGGACGGCTCGTAATCCGGATTTCCCATGTAGCCAGCCATCAGCGGACGGATCGAGGTAGAGGGATCGTTCACCACGATATGCACCGGTTTGCCCAGGGTTTTTCCTGCCCGGTAGATTCCTATAGCCGCTCCAAGGGCATCCACATCCGTGATCTTATGGCCCATGACCACTACCCGCTCCTTGGTGCTGATAAACTCTTTCAGCGCCTGGGCTTTCACCCGTGCTTTCACCCGGGTAGTCTTTTCCACCTGCTGGGCTTTTCCGCCAAAATAAGTAATGGTATCGCCGTTTTTGATCACTACCTGGTCGCCGCCCCGGCCAAGGGCCATTTCAATGGCGATCCTGGCATGTTCATAGTTCTGCTGATAGGTCGCTGCGTTGAGTCCAAATCCAATGCTCAGGGTAACCGCCATCTTATTTCCGATGTTGACTGTCTTTACCTCATCCAATATATGGAACCGCTGTTCCTTCAATGCCTCCAGGGAACTTTGGCGCATGATCAGGAAGTATTTGTCCTTTTCCAGTTTTTTTACCAGTCCGTCATAATTGGAAAAATATTTGGTGATCTTCCGGTCAATAAGGGCGATCAAAAGGGAACGCCGTACATCCTCTACGCTTTCCAGGGCTTCTTCGTAATTGTCCAGATAAGCCAGGGCAAGGACCAGCTTGTTGTCCTCACTGGCCTTGATATACTCTTTCAGGGCAGTCTCGTCGTAAAGATACATAGCGATCACGCTGCCGCCTGTTCCGGATCCCTCCAGCATATTGGTGTGATCAAGAACCTGGGAGACGCTGACCGTCTGCATGGAGATCCGGTATATCCTGTCTTTAAACTGGACGCTGACCTCGGAAACTTCTTTTTCTCCGGGGATGGGCAGCTGGTCTGCGGTTATCTCCGGAAAGATCGTGCTGATATTCTTTTTATAAAAGGCGTCTTTTCCTGTCAGCTCTGCAAACATCTGGTTGCACCAGATCATCTTTCCCGCCGCGTCCATTACGGCATAGGGAAGGGCAAGCTCTTCCAAGATTTTCTTTTCCAGGAAGCTGTATTGCTTTGCAAAGGCGATCAGATCATTTAAGATAAGCGGTTTATGCTTTTTGTACAGGCCAATAGCAGCCGCAATATAAACGACCAGGCCGGCTGACATGACCAGGCCGCCCTTAAAGCTGATAAAATATAAAAATATATTTACCAGGATCAGCAAAAGGGACAGGTATAAGGGCCATTGTATAAAACGCTTCATCTGACCTTTCAAACTCATTTTATCATTCATAATTTCCGTTCTTTCCCTGATCTGCCGCGTCCGTCTTTATTTTAGTGACGCGGTACATCAGTATAGTACCATTTGTATAGGAATACGCTCTTTATTATAACAGATTTCCCCTCACAATGCTACCTCTTCCTAAAAAAGAAAACCGCCATTCACAGGGAATGACGGTCTTCGCTGCATACATTAGTCCTGAACATACGGCATCAGGGAAAGATGACGTGCTCTCTTGATCGCTACGGTCAGCGCTCTCTGATGTTTTGCACAGTTTCCGGTAATTCTTCTGGGAAGGATCTTTCCTCTCTCAGAAACATACTTTCTTAATTTTGCTACATCCTTGTAGTCGATCTCGTTGTTTTCTTTACCACAGAATACACAAACTTTTTTTCTTCTGCGGCCGCCTCTTCTCTTCATTGGAGAGTCTGGTCTTTCGCCTCTATTGTAAGCCATGATGGTTTCCTCCTATCTTTTTTATTCCGTTTCATGCAGTTTTTGAAATTAGTTAAAAGGCAGTTCTTCATCTATTCCATCAGGAATATTCATGAATCCGTCAGCACTTGCTGCACTGGGGCTGGGCATAGGGGCCGCAGCCTGCTGCTGGGGATGAGAAGCCGCATAGCTGTCGCTGGATGCTTTGCTTTCGGCAAATTCCTGCTCCTCCACTACCACTTCTGTGGTATATACCTTCTGGCCTTCTCTGTTGGTATAGCTTCCGGTCTGGATCCGGCCGGTGACCGCGATCTTCAGGCCCTGACGGAAATATTTTTCAGCAAACTCCGCGGTTCTTCCAAAAGACACACAGTTGATAAAATCTGCGGTAGCCTCGCCATCCCTGCGGAATCTCCTGTCCACTGCCAATGTGTATCTGGCTATCGCCAGTGCGTTTTCTCCTGCGGAATATCTAACCTCAGGATCTCTTGTTAAGCGTCCCATTAAAATTACTTTGTTCATTTTTTTACCTCATTAAATCTCATGCTTTTGGTGAACGGGTTCTTAATGGTGCTTTCTAAAATCCACTGTATAAGATTATGCGTCCTTGCGAACAACAAGATATCTTAATACGTTGTCCATGATACGTACATGTCTTTCTACTTCCGCCGGACACGCTGCGTCTGCTTCAAACTGAATAAAGTAGTAGAAGCCTTCATGCATTTTCTGAATTTCGTAAGCTAATTTCTTCTTACCCCATTCTTCTACTTCTGTGATGGTGCCGTTGTAACGGGTGATGTATCCCTTTGCTTTTTCTACGGTAGCTTCGCGGACTTCATCCTCTACCTTGGCACTCACAACTAATGCTAACTCGTACTTGTTCATGCTTGTCTTACCTCCTTATGGTCTTTATGGCCCTTTGCCTGTACAAAGAGCAAGGATATGAAAATATATCACGAGTAAATACTGTAGCATATTTTTCCTGTTCTGTAAAGATTATTTTCCGGGTTTTTTTAAATTTTTTGTGTTTTTTTCTACCATTGTCCTGGGGACCATGATCTGGCGCCCGCAGCCGGCGCATTTCAGCCGGAAATCGGCGCCGACCCGCAGGATCTCCCAGTCCCGGCTTCCGCAGGGATGTACTTTTTTTAAGGTAACGATATCTCCAACCTCATAGGGAAGTCCCATCTTCTATTCTCCTCTCACAACGATTTTTGAAAATACTTCTCCGATCGGCCCTTTGATCAGGAGTTTTGCATACCTGTCTCTGGGAGTGGGCGCTTTATTTATCACTACCAGGTATTCTCCCTGAAAATAATCGATCAGGCTCGCCGCAGGATAGACCGCCAGGGAAGTTCCGCCGATGATCAGCACCTGGGCGTTGGAGATGGCCCGGACAGAATCGCTCAGAATCTGGGTGTCCAGTCCTTCCTCATACAGCACCACATCCGGCTTGATCGTCCCGCCGCAGCTGCAGCGGGGAACGCCTTTTGCCTGCTTCATATAGGAGAAATCATAAAACTTCCCGCATTTCATGCAGTAATTCCGATATACGCTCCCGTGAAGCTCCAGTACTTTTCTGCTTCCGGCCATCTGGTGGAGATTGTCGATATTCTGGGTGATCACCGCCTTGAGCTTGCCTGCCTTCTCAAGCTCTGCCAGCTTTAAGTGGGCAGCGTTGGGCTTTGCCGTGTCGCACAGCATCTTGTCCTGGTAAAATCTGTAAAATTCTTCAGGGTGCCGCATAAAAAAAGTATGGCTTAAAATAGTTTCCGGAGGATAATCGTATTTCTGGTTATACAGTCCGTCCTTGGAACGGAAATCCGGGATCCCGCTCTCTGTGGATACTCCTGCACCGCCGAAAAACACAATATTGTCATGTTTGTCGATAATTTTCTGAAGCCTTGCAATTTCCTGTTCCATAATATCTTTCCCTCCTGACGTTTTTTCTCACAAACAGCCGTTTTGTGGATATTTGTTTTCTTTTTGCCTTCAGCCCTGGCTGGCCGGCAGGGCATCCACCAGTTTTCCCTGCACCACAAACCGTGTAGCTTCATTTCCTGTACAGGTAGACAACGTGACGATCCGGTCTTGAAGGGTCAGTTCCCCTGGTGTGGTGGCAATCTCCGAATAGCTTACGATCTTGTTTAAATACTGCCGGAATTCTTCCCCCGGTCCCTTAAACAACGTATACGTATCGCTGCTTACAGAAGTAGTATACGCGGAAATGATCTCGTAGCGGTAATTGTTCCGCGGGGTAAGGATCCAAAAATATTTGCTCTTTTGATAGGTATCTTCCTTTTGTACAAAGTCCTTCAGATTTCCAAACATGGAACCATTTTTCATATTATGTCCGTAAACCAAAGTATTGCAGTCGCTGAAATTGCCTTTGTTTTCATAATCTACAAAGATGGTCCCTGCAAAATTATAATTTCCTTCATATGTAGTATGAAGGTATTCCTCATTGTCGGTTCCATGTACCACCGGATAGCTGACTCCCTCCAGGGCTTCTATATAAATCCATCCCACCACATCTTCATTTACGCCCTTTAGAGCGGCAAAATCCACTTCTATAGGCGGCGTAAGAGTATCTGGTGTTTCCTCCTGCTGCTGGACGCTGTCCGGGGCTTTTTCGGTAACTGCCATCTGCTGGATCTTGTTATATTCGTCCGTTCCTTTTTTGTACTCGGTATAAATGTGATAAAGATTATACGCAGCATAGCAAAAAATCCCGATCGCCAAGATCAGCACAAGGGTCAGCAGCACATCTGTGGCTTTGCTTTTCTTTTTTTGGTTTTTTTTACTTTTTCCCATAATCACACTCCTTTTCTCCATTATAATAACAGGGGGGTGTTCTTGCAACCTCTTTTCCTTACGGATCTGTCTATAGCTCCAGTATATCCCTTTTCTCTGCCTTTCCTGTAAGTTCGGCTGCACCCCTGTGCCGGCCTTCTTCCCAAAAAAGATGTCCCGCGGCGTTCATCATAAACGCCGCGGGACATCCTCGTCTTTATCCTGCGTCTTTTCTTTCCTGTTATCTGGCTAAAGGGTTCATCCCCAGAATGTGTAGCATCCTGGTCTCACTTCCATCTCCCGGCCACCGATAACGATCGTGGTGTCTACAGGAGTAGTGATCTCATATTTTATGCCGTCTTCCTGCCAGGTCCAGCGGGATTTCACCAGACCCTTTCGGGTTTCGATGGATGCCTCCAGCCAATCCAGCGCCTTGCTGGCTTTTGGCTGGATCCGGATCTTTTCAAATCCAGGGGCCTCTTCCAGCACATGGATACCGGCAGCCTCCTCGTATACCCAATCTGCCACCGCACCATAAGCATAATGGTTGAATGAGTTCATATCTGTACTCCAGAATTCTCCATTCTCCATGATCCCATCCCAGTGTTCCCAGATAGTAGTAGCACCTTTGTCCACCGCATACAGCCAGGAAGGATATTCCTTTCTTAACAGCAGCTTGTATGCAAGTTCCGTGTAGCCATAGTGGCTGAGCACATGAAGGATATAGGGAGTTCCCACAAAACCGGTGCGCATCTGGCTTCCGTCTTTTTCGATCATTGCAGCCAGCGCATCTGCACATTTCTGGGGATCTTCTGCAAGGTCAAACCAGATGGCAAGAATATATTCGGTCTGAGTCCGGTAATCTGTATAAGTTTTTCGGAAGGTGGATAAAATATTTCTATACAATTCTTCGTATTTTGCTACATCCTCCCCCAGGATCTTTCCTGCTTTTATAACCAGGCTTGTGGAGTATGCATAAAAAGCAGAAGCGATAAAATCTTCTCTGGTAGAACCTTTGTAGCTTCCGGAAGGTGCATCCAGGCCCAGCCAGTCCCCAAAATGTTCCCCTCCGGTCCAAAGATACGTATCTTTTGTGGCGCCTGTTATGTAGTCCACCCATTTTTTCATGCTGTCAAACTGATCGGCCAGAACCTCTTTGTCTCCATAGGTAAGGTATACCTGCCAGGGACAAATGGCAGCTGCATCGCCCCAAGCCGCACTGGGCGCTCCTTCCGGCAGATAGTCCGGGATCACCTGACCCACTGCACCGTCCGGTCTCTGCTCTGCCGCCAGATCGTGCAGCCATTTTTTATAGAATTTCTGAGTATCATAATTATAGCTTGCTGTTTTGATAAACACCTGGGCATCTCCGGTCCATCCAAGACGCTCATCCCTCTGGGGGCAGTCTGTGGGGACATCCACGAAATTGCCTTTTTGTCCCCAGAAGATGTTCGAGAACAGCTGATTCAGGTCTGGGTTGGAACAGCGGAGTTCTCCGGTCTTTTTTATATTTGAGTATACCACAATGGCGGTAAACTGTTCCGGTTTTGCCTCTCCTGGAAATTCTTCCAGCTTTATGTAGCGGAAGCCAAAGAAGGTAAGCTGAGGATGCCAGGTCTGCACCCCATCTGCACAGGTATAATGGATCTCCGCCTTGGCGCTGCGGTAATTGGCATTGTAGAAATTGCCCTTCTGATCCAATACCTCTCCATGAAGGATCGTGATCTTATCTCCTTTTTTGGCATCCACGGTAAATTCCACGTAACCGGTCACTTCCTGTCCGAAATCCACCAACGTCTCGCCTGCAGGTGTTACAAACACGGATTTTGCGGCTACCCGTTCCATTTCCCGGATTTCCTCTCCCTCCTGGGGGATCAGAATTTCATAAGGGCCGTCAAATTCTGCTGCTGCTTCCCAATCCTTTATCAAATAAGAAGCATCACAGGTCTCACCATCGTATATTTCACTGAAAAGGATCTGGCTCTTTGCACAGTTCCAGCTGCCATCAGTAGGGAGAACCTCTTCTGTACCGTCTTCATAAGCAAGGTGCAGTTCTCCTAAAATCCCGGTCCTTCGGGCTGTCCTGCGTTTCCGGTCTTCTGTTACCATCCAGCCAGGCATCTGAGAGCTGTACCAGCCCTTGCCAAGGATAACATCCAGTTCATTTTCTTCTTTTAATAGGCCGGTCACATCGTATCGCTGATACTGCAGGCGTTTTTCATAAGTAGTCCAGCCTGGTGCCAGTACAAATTCTCCCACTGGTTTTCCATTTAGCTTTGCTTCATAAACGCCAAGGGCGGTAAGATAAAGTTCCGCCTTTTTTACCGTCTTATCCGTTTTCCACTTCTTTTGAAAGACCGGGCATACATCACCCATATCTTCCTTTGGACGTATCCATTTTCCATTCCATTCTTTCATTGTCAAAACCCTCCAGCTCTTTTTTATAGGTAATTCGATTATACCATTAAAAAAATACCTTGGACATGGAGAATCGAGTCAAACTTTCCTACTTTTTTCCTCCTTGCTTTAAAATCTCCATAGGCATGCTTTCGGCTGTTTTCTTACAAAAAAAGATCCGGAACAACTTCCGGATCCTTTCGGTGAAATAGCGGGAGCAGGATTTGAACCTGCGACCTTCGGGTTATGAGCCCGACGAGCTTCCAGACTGCTCCACCCCGCGCTGCTTTTTATTATTTTATGGAGATATGTATATTATATTCCTAATTTATTTATTTGTCAAATTTTTGTTTCCATCGGGCTTTTTTCTTGTCAAGGAGGAAAATAACCAGTAAAATAGAAGAAAGCAAAAAGGAGGGTTTTCAATGGAAAAAAAGAATTTAATCGTAGGACAGTCCGGAGGGCCAACTGCCGTGATCAACAGCAGCCTTTATGGGGTTGTCAGGGAGGCGCTGGCACATCCTGACCAGATCGGACAAGTATATGGAATGATAAACGGAATCGAAGGCTTCTTAGGGGGAACTATGCTGGACTTCCGGGAGGCCCTTCCCGGTGAAAAGCTTTCCTGGCTCAAGCACACGCCCGGAGCTTACCTGGGTTCCTGCCGCTACAAGCTTCCGGAGTCGCTGGAGGATCCTGTCTATCCTCTTCTGTTCAAAAAATTCCAGGAACTGAATATCGGCTGGTTTTTCTATATTGGCGGCAACGATTCTATGGACACAGTAAGCAAACTATCCCGATACGCTGCCCAGATCCACAGTGATATCCGTGTGATCGGCGAGCCCAAGACCATCGATAACGATCTGGTCCATACGGACCACACTCCAGGCTATGGGAGCGCTGCCAAATATGTAGCATCTACGGTACGGGAGATTGTTCTGGATGCCAGTGTTTACGAAAAGAAGTCCGTGACTATCGTAGAGATCATGGGGCGGCATGCCGGATGGCTTACTGCCGCAGGCGCCCTTGCCAGAAAGTACCCGGGAGATAATCCTTTCTTTATTTATCTTCCGGAAACAGCCTTCGACCCGGAAGATTTTCTTGCAAAAATAGAGCAGGCTTTTTCCAAAAATTGTAATGTAGTGGTGTGCGTCTCCGAGGGGATCCATGATGAAAAGGGAACCTTTATCTGCGAATATGACTCTTCCGTAGGAGTGGATTCCTTTGGCCACAAAATGCTCACCGGCTGCGGAAAATACCTGGAAAACCTCGTAAAAAAACGCCTGGGCGTAAAAGCCCGCTCCATAGAGCTGAATGTAAGCCAGCGCTGCAGCAGCTCCCTGATCTCTGCCACAGACCAAAAAGAGGCTGTTTTGGCCGGGAGCTACGGCGTTTTGGCAGCTTTAAAAGGCGAGACTGGAAAAATGGTTTCTTTTAAACGAAACACAGATTCCCAGGGAAATTATCAGATGGAATGCGTCCTTGAGGACGTAAATGCCATATGCAATGCAGAAAAACCGGTTCCCGCTGCATGGATCACTCCAGACGGAGCAGATGTGACAGAGGACTTTTTCGCATATGCGCTGCCGCTCATCCAGGGAAGCATAGATATCCCCTTTGGAGAGGACGGGCTTCCCGCTTTTGTTTATCGTAAATAAAACACAAAAATACTCCGGACCGCAGATTGGCCCGGAGCGTTTTTTATTTATGTAATTCTTTTTTGTCTTTTTCCAGGATATCTTGAATCGCCTTTTTTCTTTGTTCCTCTGCTTTTTTCTCTTCCCTGCTCTTTGGAAGTACGATATTCAGAAGAACGGCGATAATGGTCGCCAAAACCACCGGGGATTTTCCAAAAATCGTGGTCACCCAGTCTGGAAATGTGGAGAGTGCCTCCGTTGCCTGGGAAACACCCATGCCAAGTGCTGCAGCCAGGCCTACGATAGAAGAATTCCGATAATCCATCTCTGCTGAAGCCACCAGTTTCATGCCGGTCATCGCAATGGAAGCAAATACCGATACCGTTGCTCCTCCAAGAACACACTGGGGAATGGTGGTTAAAACAGCGGAAAACTTTGGAACAATACCAGCCACTCCAAGGATGACCGCCGCAAGGCCAAGCACCCACCTGTTGATCACTTTAGTGGTAGTGACAATACCCACATTCTGGCTGTAGGTAGCGGTTGGCAATCCCCCAAAGACCGCTCCAAGAATATTGGTAAGTCCATAGGCAATGATTCCGTTCTGCAGTTCCTCATCCTTAGGCGTACGCTCCATGGCTCCGATCGTAGTAGCAGAATAATCCCCGATGGCCTGGATAGAATTGATCGCAAATAGAATTCCAATGGCTACACATGCAGAAATCTCAAAGTGGATCCCGAAATGGAGGATCCTGGGGAACTGGATCAGCCCCGCCTCCCCCACACTTGAAAAGTCTACCATACCAAAGGGGATCGAAATAAGATAGCCCGCAACAATTCCGATCAGGATAGACGCCAGTTTCCAGATCCCCCTTCCAAAATGGTTGAGAACCGTTACCACCGTAAGGGTCAGGAACGCTACCAGCCAGTTTTCCCAAGAACCGTAGTTTTCGCTTCCGGTCCCTCCGGCCATATAATTGATCGCTGTAGGGTATAAAGAAAGTCCAATGGTAAAGACTACCGTTCCTGTGATCAGAGGCGGGAAAAAGACACGGATCTGGATGACCAGAAGGCCCATTATCACGGCAACGATACCGCCCACGATCTGGGCTCCCAGGATCGTAGCAACTCCATAGCCCTCCGCGATCGCCTGCATACTGGGCACATAGGCAAAACTTACCCCCATGATCACCGGCAGGCCGGACCCTATGGCATATTTTCCAAATTTTCCTTTTCCGATAGGAAAAAGCTGGATCAGTGTAGAAACTGCCGCCACCACAAGGGCGGCCTGGATCAGAATGACCTGGTCTTTGCTGCTCAATCCTCCGCCGCCCACTGCTCCTGATACCATGATCGCCGGTGTCACACATCCAACGATCATCGCCACCACATGCTGGAGCGCCAGGGGAAGGGCCTCTCCCATCCGGGGAATCCCATTCAATTCAAAAATACTTCCTTTTTTCATAAGGGGCCTCCTAATTGTTTTTTCAGCAGCCTCATCTCTTTGCCGCGGACCCAATGTCCTTCCTTACGCGCTCACTGCTGTATAGGGACAGTATAACAAATCCAGGTTGCAAAAACAATTAGGAGGGCAAACTTTTTTTGTATTTTTAGTTCTCCGGTTTCTCAGGTCAGCAGCTCAAAGGTATGATACAGATCTACCCTTCCGTATCCCCAATCCGGATCGGGGTAGGTTTTTCCGTCTTCTCTTCGGGCACCTCTCTGAAGGTAATTCTTTACACTGTTTCCGGAAAAGAAGGGTTCATTTCCCCGTATGACTGCCCACTCAAACAGCAGGGCAGCAATCCCCGCAGTCTGAGCTGCCGCCAGACTGCTGCCGGATGCCTCTCCAAAAGCCCCCCGGGGGAGAGGCACACGTATCCCCACACCAGGAGCCGCAAAATTCGGCTTTACATTTTCTGCCGGCGTAAATCCCCGGCTAGCTTCTAAAAACAAACTGTTATCCCGGTACTGATACGCCGTAGCCGTCATACATTCCGGAGCATCCCCTGGTGAAGTAACTGTATAGTAAGGGGAAGCCTGGAGAAAGTAGAGGTCCTCCGGAATCATCCCCCGCACCGGCAGCCAGATATGGAACCGGGCATTTTCATTTTTTTCTCCCTTTACCCGGATCTTCCACAATCCCGGCGCCGGATGCAGAAAACGGAAATAAACCAAAGAATTGCCTGACTGCCGCTCAATAGCAATATAATTCACCCGGATCTTTGTCTCCACAAATACAAAAGACAGCTCCTGAAGGGCGGCTCCTACAGCCGTACTTACCGACAGTTCTTCTCCTGTGGGAGACTGCAGGGTGACCTGATACGTTTCCGGCGACTCTCCCCACAATTCCATGGTGAATCCTTCCATCTCCTGCCCCACCCGCAGTTCTGCCGTCACCTCTTTGCCGCTCTCAATATCCCCTTCAAAATGATGGCGTGCCATACCCTCATTTCCCGCCGCTATAGAAATGGCATTCTGGGAAAAGCTTGCCGCACTGCCGGCAAATTGGCTTAAAGGGCTATAGCCCAGGTGCCCTCCCTGGCTGGTCCCAAGTCCGATACAGATGGAAAGGGGCATGCGGTATTTTTTTGCCTGTTCCATGGCAAAGGAAATCGCCAGCATCAGGTCGTCTTCCTGGAATACCTCCGCGTCTGAAGGAATAAGATAAAATTCCCGGAGATATTTTTTTGCCGGCTTCAGCTTTACGATGATCAAGGAGGCCTCCGGCGCTGCACCGGAAAAGTCCTCCTCCTGGATCCGGCTTCCTGCGGCAGCTCCAGCTGCCATGGTACCATGTCCATTTGTATCTATAGAAGGGACTGCCTGAAAAGGATCTTCTTCCATAAGTGCACGGTCAATCTCTTCTTTTACAAACAGCCGCCCAAAGGGTACTTCTCCCTTTCCTTCTCCTAAAATAGTCTGATCCCACAGGCAGAGGATCCTGCTTCCGTTTTCATCCAAGAAGGCCGGGCTGGTATAATCGATCCCGGAATCGATCACCGCCACAGCAGTTCCCTTTCCACGAAGCTGCAAATAAGGATGTTCATGGAGTCTTGTTACGCCGGAGGCATTCAGTGCTTCCATATCCATGTAAGTATAACATTTGGGAATAGAATGATAAGAATAACTGGTGATCTCCGGCCCGTTTCCTTTTTCTAGAGGCGTATATGCCACAGCGAAATAATCATTGATAACCTGAAAGTTTTCACTGGAGGTATAGGTTCCTGGTCCATATACATTTTGATTATATTTTACGATAAAGCTCTGGTACCCTTCATCCATTGCCGGCGGAAGAAGGCCGTTCCTTTCCTGGGTTTTCCAAAACTCTCTCTCTTGGTCCCTGTCACTGAACATCGATCTGCTTCCTTTTTAAATTTTCTTTACAGACTATGTCCTTTTTTTGATTTTATACCTGCCGCTTTTCCGCAAAAGAGGCAGACCTTTTCCGTCTGCCTCCTTTGCCGGCTTACGCCTGCTGCCTCTCTTTATAATGATAGGTTTCCTCCAGCATCATGTCTTTCACTTTCATCAGCCGGATCTGGGTGCTTCTTTCATTTTCATCCAGCTTCATGGTAATATATTTGATATTCTCCCGGGCCTGGGGGATGATCACATGCTCCAAAGCGTTTACCCTCCGCCGGGTCTTCTCGATCTCCGCAGCCATAAGCTGGCAGGCTTTTTCCTTCTCTGCCAGAAGGATCATGTCCGGAAGGATATCCGATAAAGATTTCACGGCGGCATCCAAATCTCCTGAGGTAAATGCATAGCCATATGAATAGATGTCATTCATATCCGCTGTCCTGGTTTTATACTGAAGGACCGGTACGTCCACACTCATCACATTTTTTTTGGAAGCCTCAAGAGATACCTCCTGCCTTGGTGCCATAAAAGCAACTCTCAGGCTTTCTTCCGACATTCCTGCTCTGGCGATCACAAAATCTGCATTTGCGCAGCGGATCCCCTCCTCTACCTTTTCCCGGAGGGCCATATTTTCCCGTACCAGATCCATAAACTGGCGCATTAGCTCATCCCTTTTGTCCTTTAAAAGCTTGTGGCCTCTTGTTGCCGTGGCAAGCCGCTTTTTCTGTTTTGTCAGTTCCATCCGAGTGGGTGTCACTGCCGCAGATGCCATAGTCTCACCTCAATTCATTCCTTGCCGTAGTACAGATCCAGATATTTATCATCAATTCTTTTCAGTTCACTTCTGGGAAGGATCGACAAAAGTTTCCAGCCGATGGAAAGGGTCTCTTCTATATCCCGGTCTGTCTGATAGCCCTGATTTACGTATTCTTCCTCAAATGCATCCGCAAATTCTGCATAGATAAGATCCATATCCGAAAGGGCTGCTTCTCCCAGGATCACCATCAGCTCTTTTGCCTCTTTGCCCCTGGCATAAGCTGCAAAAAGCTGATTCATGGTATTGGAATGATCCGCCCTGGTTTTTCCCTCTCCAATGCCTTTATCCTTCAGTCGGGACAAAGACGGCAGCACATCGATAGGAGGCTGCAGTCCTTTGCGGTAAAGCTCCCTGCTTAAGATGATCTGCCCTTCTGTGATATAGCCAGTCAGGTCTGGGATCGGATGGGTCTTGTCGTCCTCCGGCATAGTAAGAATAGGGATCAGGGTGATACTTCCCTTTTTTCCCTTCTGTCGGCCGGCGCGTTCATACATTGTAGCCAAGTCTGTATAGAGATAACCCGGATATCCCCGGCGTCCCGGCACCTCTTTGCGGGCGGCGGAAACCTCCCGAAGGGAATCTGCATAGTTTGTGATATCCGTCAAGATGACCAGCACGTGCATATTCTGCTCAAACGCCAGATACTCTGCTGCTGTAAGGGCCATACGCGGGGTCGCGATCCGTTCTACAGCCGGATCGTTTGCCAGGTTGATAAAAAGCACCGTACGGTCGATCGCCCCCGTTGCCTTGAAGCTTTCTGTAAAAAAGTTTGCCTCCTCGAAGGTGATCCCCATTGCCGCAAACACAACAGCAAAAGGCTCGCTGGTTCCCCTTACCTTTGCCTGACGGGCGATCTGCGCTCCCAGCTGTGCATGGGGCAGGCCTGAGGCGGAAAAAATGGGAAGCTTCTGCCCCCGGACTAAAGTATTTAAGCCATCGATCGCGGAAATCCCTGTCTGGATAAACTCATTGGGGTAATCCCTGGCTGCCGGGTTCATAGGCAGGCCGTTGATATCCCGGCGTTCCTCCGGCAGTATCTCAGGCCCTTTGTCGATGGGGCGTCCCAGCCCATCAAATACCCTGCCCAGCATGTCCATAGACACGCCAAGCTCCATGGTCCTTCCTAAGAACCGCACCCTGCTGTTGGAAAGGTTGATCCCTGCCGCACTTTCATAAAGCTGCACCAGGGCATTGCTTCCGTCTACTTCCAGGACTTTGCATCTCCGGGTCTCCCCATTTGCCAAAAGGATCTCTCCGATCTCATCGTAGGTGACATGGTCCACCCCCTGAACGAGCATCAGCGGACCGGCAACTTCCTGTATGGTTCTGTATTCCTTTGGCATTTAGAAGTCCTCCTTTCTCACTGTGTCCGCGATTTCGCCAGCAAGCTGGGCCATCGTTTCTTCGAATTCCCTTTCTGCCTTTTCATTGGGTGTATATTTGTACCTGCCGATCCGCTCCCGCACATCCATCTTCAAAAGAGCGGAAATGGATCCATTGTTTTTCAAAGCCTGCATGCCCTGCTCGTAAAAAGCCAGTACCAATTTCATCATCAGATACTGCTTGGGAAGGGGCGTATAGGTATCGATCTCATGGTAAGAATTCTGGTGGAGGAAGTCCTCACGAACAGAACGGGCCGCTTCCATTTTCAGGCGGTCCGGAGCGGACAAGGCATCCATTCCTACCATTTTTACGATCTCTTCCAGCTGTGCTTCTTCCTGGAGAAGAGACATGATCTTCTGGCGCAGCTCCATCCAGTCCGGGGCCACGTTTTCATCAAACCAGTTCCCCATATTGTCCACGTACAGAGAATAGCTGGTCAGCCAGTTGATGGCCGGAAAATGACGTTTATAAGCAAGAGACGAATCCAGTCCCCAGTACACCTTCACGATACGCAGCGTAGCCTGGGATACCGGTTCTGAAATATCTCCTCCTGGAGGAGACACGGCTCCGATCACCGACAGCGCTCCCATCCTCTCCTCTTTTCCCAGGGAGACCACACGGCCTGCTCTTTCATAGAACTGAGCCAGACGGGAGCCTAAATATGCCGGATATCCTTCTTCTCCGGGCATCTCCTCCAAACGTCCGGACATCTCCCGGAGTGCCTCCGCCCACCGGGATGTTGAATCTGCCATCAAAGCCACCGAATACCCCATATCCCGGAAATATTCCGCAATGGTGATCCCTGTATAAATAGAAGCCTCCCTGGCTGCCACAGGCATATCGGAGGTGTTGGCGATCAAAACGGTTCGCTCCATCAGCGACCGTCCGGTCTTGGGATCCTTAAGTTCGGGAAACTCGTTCAGTACATCGGTCATCTCATTTCCCCGCTCACCGCAGCCAATATAGACCACGATATCTGCCTCCGCCCATTTAGCCAGCTGATGCTGGATCACGGTTTTTCCGGAGCCAAAAGGCCCGGGCACTGCGGCCACGCCCCCTTTGGCAATGGGAAACAGTGCATCGATGACTCTCTGCCCCGTGATCAGCGGCATATCCGGCGGAAGCTTTTCCTTATAAGGGCGGCCTTTGCGCACCGGCCACCGCTGCATCATGGTAAGTTCTTTCTCTCCGTCCTCTCCTGCAACGACCGCGATCACATCTTCTACCGTATATTCCCCTGCCCGGATATCCTTCACCGTACCGGATATCTCTGGAGGAACCATGATCTTATGTTCTACCGCCTCTGTCTCTCTGACACTTCCCAGGATATCCCCTGGCTGTACCTTCTCCCCGGCCTGGACGGAAGGGACAAATTTCCATTTCCGGGTACGGCTGAGACTTGGCACCTCAACGCCCCGTTTTAAATTGCTTCCCGTCAGTCTCATTATTTCATCCAGCGGACGCTGGATCCCGTCGAAAATACTGCCGATCAGTCCCGGCCCCAGCTCCGCAGACAAAGGGACATTTGTAGACTCTACCGGCTCTCCCGGCCCCAGGCCTGAAGTTTCTTCATATACCTGGATAGAAGCCTCATCCCCATGCATCTCTATGATCTCTCCGATCAGGCGCCTGGAACTTACACGGACCACGTCGAACATATTTGCGTCCCGCATTCCCTTGGCGATGACCAAAGGTCCTGCTACTTTTTTTATCGTTCCTGTACTCATTTTAGAGGAATCTCCACCTTTCTGCCGCAAGCTGCAACCTTATTTTGAAAACAAAATGTCCGATCCCACCGCCTGCTCTACGGATCTGCGCACACTTTGTGTCCCTTGTCCGGTATTGCCGGATACTCCCGGGATCAGAATGATCGCGGGAAGAACCCGCTCCCTGTATTTTTCTATGGCAGCATCCATTTCGGCTGCCAGCTTTTCTGTGATATACACCACGCCATAGCCGCTTTCTGCCAGTTCGTGAAGCTTCTTCGCGGCTTCCTTTGGATCCTCCTGGGGAAAGATATCCAGTCCCAGAGCAGAAAATCCGTAAATACTGTCATAATCTCCCAGAACTGCAATCCTATACATACATCTCCCTTACCCTTTCCCGGATCTTATCCTCCGGCATCCCCGTCCGTTTTCCCGACAGGATAATACGCACGGTTTTGATCTCGTTCTCCCGTGCCAATACATAGGCAACCAGCGGCCCTGGAGAAAACGGATTATATTTTTGGGGTTTCATAGCCTCCATCATCTGATTGTCGCACCAGCGTTCGAATTCCGATAAAGACACCTCTAAAGCCCTGACAGCTCCCTGGAAAGCTGTCCCGTCAAGATATCTGTAAAGCTCCTGTTCCCCCTGGGCGGCCGCCTGTACCAGCTGTTCCCTGTCAAGGGCATCACAGGGGGCCAGCGCCTGTGCGATAAAGGAGTAGGTTTTTCCCATCCTTGCACACCTTGCTGCGATCCGGATATCCGCACAGGAAACCACCTCCCGGGCATAATCCTTAAGCACCGGGGTCTTTGCATTCTTCCCAGCCTGGTATATGGCCTCCAGCGCCGCCCGGTCTACGATCACATCGCAAAGCTGCCCGTCTTTTGTACGAAGGAGGGTCTCAAAGGCTTCCCTTGCTGCATCCCTCATATATTCCGGCAGAGAAACAAAATTTTTTTCCTGGACTGCCAGAAGGATTTCCTTTGGGGAAGGGCTGGTATCTTTATAAAAAATATGATCCCTGTCTGTCTTTGTACACACTGCTTTAATGGCCGCTTTCAGGTTGTGAAAAACATTGGGGTAGTCCAACAGTTCAAAAACCGAAAGATCCGGTGTCAGCTGCCGTATATCCTCCCAGGTCTTTTCCCTTTCCCGTGCAAGGATGGCATCTCCATCCCTTGGCGTATCCGCGCTTCCCCACCCTTTTTCTATAAGAAAACTCACGCAGCTTTCATAGTCCGGCCGCCCAAGAAGCTGCTCAATGACTGCTCCGGAAAAGAGGCTTTGCTCTTTTGAGCGAATCCGTGCAACTGCGTACACGTAATCCATATCCGTCATATATCCAACCTCCTATCCCGGCCTAAGGAAACAAGATCCTGCGCACGGTATCCTTAAGGATCTCTTTGCGGCTGTCAAACAGTGCACGGAAGGTGCAGTTTTCTTCTATGCCGCCGTACACCAGGATAAAACCGTTTTCGATATCCCCATCTTTATTTCCAAGCTTTAACGTCCCGCCCTTTTCCTCAGCAATTTCTGTGATTTTTTCCTCAAATCCAGCGGGAAGGCGTTCTCTGTCCCTTTTGGAAAAAAGGATCTCTCCCTCAAGGGGCTGTACATACTGCCGAAGCAGCCGGCTGATAAACGCAAAATACTCTTTTTCATCCAGATGGTCCAAGCGCACATAAGCCTTTTTTAAAACCCCGTCTATCACGTCCTGTTTTGCCTGAAGAAGGGTGATCCTGTGCTTTCGTTCCGCCAGAGCCTGGGTACGTTCCAGATAACGTGCTGCTTCCTCCGCCGCCTTATTTACATAGGCTTCTCCCTTAAGTCTGGCATTTTCCATTTCCTCTGCCATTAGGCTTTCGGCTTTTTTCTCAGCCGCTTCCAGGCAGCCTTCGGCTTCTTTTTTTGCTTCTTCTTCGATCTGGCTTATCATTTTGTCCAAGCCTGTCATATTTTCCTCCTCAACTCCCAAACTTTTTTCTCCTTTATACAGGAATCCCGTTGATCGCCAGGATCGATATCAAAAGAGCCAGGATCGCATAGGTTTCTACCATAGCCGGGAACAGCATAGCCTTACCGAATTGATCCGGTTTTTTTGCCACCAGACCAATACTGGCAATGGATGTTTTTCCCTGATGGATGGCAGAGATCAGGCCTACAACAGCCATGGGAAGACAGGCAAAGAACAGCATCAGACCGGTTGCGCCATCGATTTCCACCAGGCTGCCCCTTAAGGCGCCAATCTTATTTAAGGTAAAAAAAGCCACCAGAAGCCCGTAAATTCCCTGGGTGCCGGGCAGGAGCTGCAAAAGCAGCACCTTGGAGAACTTGCTCGGATCCTCTGTGACTACGCCTGCGCCGGCCTGTCCTGCCGCGCCAACACCTTTTGCGGAACCAATCCCTGCCATAAGCGCTGCAAGCACCGCTCCCACTACCGCATAAACAATTCCCAGACTGTCAAACATCATTCATTTTCCTCCTTGATCTCAACATAATTTGTTTTTATGCAAAACGGGTTGAAGGGTCTTCCTCCGCCCTCGTAAAATTTTCCAAAAAACTCCACATATTGAAGTCTGTTGGTATGCACATATGCGCCTAAAAGATTGATCCCGATATTTACGGAATGTCCGATCAAAAATACCAGGAGAAACCCGATCGCTCCCGGGATCCCGCTTCCCAGCATTGCCCCCATGGAATTAATGACCGTACCGATCACACTAGTGGCCAGTCCTAAAGCCAGAAGTCTTGAATAGGAAAGCACATCACTAAGCCAGCTGGTAACGCCATAAAGATCATAAGCCCCAAGGGCCACCCGCAAAAACCAGTTTTTTCTTTCCCGTCCCGACATCAGCAGGATCCCAGCCGCGCCAAAAACAGCCGCAAACTTTGCAAAAAAATTTAAAGTCGGCGGGAAAACAAACTCCATTTGTGAGATAGAACGGAACATCTCGCTGGGAAGGAGGATCAGGATCAGTCCTCCCAGGAGCAGGTACCAAAATACCACGTCACAGACAAAGTCCAGATATTTTCTATCCCGCAGAAGCATGTATCCTTTCATTGCCAGCCCCAGGAACAGGTGGATCACTCCAAAGAGCATGGAATATACCAGCATTTTCATAGGATCGTTCAGAGGAACGAACCACAACGCCGGGATCGTGATCTTTTTTCCGAAAAAATTCTCTGAGACTACATCTACCACATCTCCAAAATAGCTGCCGAACATCACACCCCAAAACATGGTGGAGATGCCGCAGTACATGAACATGCGCAGGGCTTTCCTCATGCCCTCTTCCATTCTGGGAAACTTTAAAAGAGCTGCCAGACACCCTGCAAAAACAAGGAATCCATAGGCCGCGTCGGAGAGCATCAGTCCGAACAAAAATATATAACAGGCAGACATGACCGTTGTAGGATCGATCTCTCCTTTTTTAGGAAGGCCGAACGCTGCTACAACCCCTTCGAAGGAAGAGGGTACCGTCCGGTTTGCCAGCAGCACCGGCGGTTCTTCTTCTTTTTGCGGATCTGCCAGTTCCAAAGCCAGGGAAAACTTCCCGGAAAGCTCTTTTGCAAGAGCATCCGCGTTTTTTTCCGGTACATAGCCTGTAACCAGAAATGTCCTTTTTGATTGAAGGAGACTTCCTAAAATCTCATACCGTTCCCGGCGTATCCTATAGTAATCTGCTGCCAGCTTCAGTTCCTCCCGTTCTTCCCCGAAAGAAAGCATTTCCTGTTCCAGCGCCTTCTTTTTTTCTGTCAGCTTTTCTATCTCCCTTGTCAGTTCCTCCTGACGCGCCAAAGGTTTTGTATGTTCTTGGCGGGAGGGCCTGGAAAATCCCTCTGACCGCAGGGTTTCCTCCAAACCAGCCGCATCCTCCTTTTTTGCCAGGATAAAAACGCCGCTCTGTGCATTGTCCGCAAAAACTACTTCCGCATAATATCCCGCCCCTTCCGGCAGGGCACGTTCCACAGATTCGCAAAGCTGCTCCAAAAGGATCTGGCCAGGAAAAGTACCTATAATTGCCCTTGTTTTTTTCGTTCCGGGAAAGTCCATAGGAGTCTGAAGATTTTTCCAGGGATCCAGACTGTCTCTTTCGTTTTCCAGACTGCGGATCCCTTCCTCACATTCCTTTATTTCCCCGGACAGGTTTTCAATCCTTTCTGCCTTTTTAAGGAGCACTTCCCCGGCGGATTCCATCTTACGGTATTCTTGGGAATCCACCTGTGTTTTTCCCTCTAGGGAAGAAAAAATGCTTTTTTGTTCCGGGACATATTTCTTCAGTATCTCAAGGGCGCCCTCTATAAGCTGTATGTTCTGCTCAAAGCGTCCCTGCTCCCTGGAGGTGTCGGTTTTTTTAAACACCTCATCCTCGGCGGAATCTGTATCGATATCCAGGACGCCCCGGCGCTGCAAAAGCTCCAGGATCTGTTTCCGGTTTTTCTTCCAGGCACAGATTCCCAGCCTCTGCATCTTAAGAACTGCCATATGCCTCCCTCCTTTCCGCCCATTCCTATTCTATAAGGGCATTCAGCACCGCTTCCACTGCTTTTTCTTCCTCACTTTTGGCCAGGAGCCTTATGGAGTCCGCTTCTTTTGCTGCCTGTTGTGCCGACTCTGCTAAAATTATCTCTCCCTGGCACTTGGCCTGTTCCATCCGGGCTGCTGCTTCTTTTTGGGCCTCTTTCAGCAGCTGTTCTTTTTGTTTCTTTGCTTTATCTTCTGCTTCCCGTATGATCCCGGCACAGTTGCCCTGTGTCTGGCGCAAAAGGTCATCTGCCTGACTTTCTGCTTTTTTTACCGCAGCAACAGCTTCTTCTATCATTGTCTCACCGCCTTGCTTTTTCCTAGCTCTTTGTTTGCAGTTTTTTTTCGCTTATAACTGTATTTATACCTTAAATGTCAGATATCGTCAAGATGATTTTTCTTTTGTTTTTCTTTATTCAGACATCTTTTGTCTTGAGGACGCCGGAACACCCACAGCAGCATCCCTATGCCTGCCGCAGCTGTAAAAATACTGATAAACTGAGAGGTGGATAAAAGGCCCACACTTCCCCGTACCAGATCTCCCCGGAAAAACTCCAGCACAAACCGTCCGATACTATAGAACAAAAGATAGCAGGCGGCGATCTGTCCATCCGCTTTTTTTCTTTTTGCCAAAAAAATCAAAATGGTAAAATGGAGAAAATCCAGCACACTGGCATAAATCTGTGTGGGGATCAAAGGAACACCATTGGGGGCGAAATCTGAATTTTTAAAAGTAATGGAAAAAGCCGAAGGGGTCTCCTTCCCATAACAGCACCCTGCCAGCAGGCAGCCGATCCGGCCAAAGCCCTGGGCAAGGGCAATAGAAGGCATGACCAGGTCAAACATTTTTAAAAATTCTAATTTTTTCCTCTTGCAAAAAAGATACCCCGTCAGTATCCCTCCAAGAATTCCTCCGTATACCACAAAGCCATCTGTAAATGTGCGGATCGCAAAGCCGGAATCCCTAAGAAGTGTTTTCCATTCCGTGATCCAGAAAAGTAATTTAGCTCCCAAAAAGCCCCCTAAAGCACACCATATGGTCAAAAAAAATACCTGTTCATAGGGAAGGTTCTGTTTTTTTGCCCGGTATTCCGCTGTAAAATAGGCAAAAAGAATGCCCAGGGCGATCATCGTCCCGTATCCGTAGACAGTAAACGGCCCTATGGTAAGTAATTCATTTTTCATATCTGATCTTTATCCTCTTCTTTACACAAAAGATTTTCCGAAACAAACAATTCCAAAAGACGTCGGTTTGCCCGGTCATTTTTTTCCTTTCCCTCCAGGGCGTCTCCATCCCATTCGCCGCAGATATCTACCCCCAGAAGAGGTGTACCGGATGTTTTCATTCTCTTTCCCATCCTTTTCAGCGCTTCCAAGAGGGTATCCAGTTTCATCTCACCCTGGCTCCAGGCAGTCGCTGCGTCCGCCTTATCAAGAATATCCTTATCAATAGAAAAATAAAAGGGCAGATCCATAGGAAGCTCCTGTAGGAAATCATACAGGACGTTTTCCTGTCCGGCCGCTTTTCCTCCTAAAAACCGTGTCCGTTTTTGAAAAGAAGGATCGATCTGTAGAAAGTCTTCTTCCGAAGGTCCCACCAGAACGATTTCTTTCAGATAAGGAAGAGAAGAAAGGCTGTCTGCCGCCCATCCGCCGCAAGATAAGATCCCGCCGAATGCCGGCGGCTGCATGTCTGTATGATTATCAAATAAAAGCAGCCGGAAGGGCTCCTGGATCTTTTCCAGCCAGATCCGGCTCATATAATGATAATTCCCGGAATCAATAAAATGAATCCCTTGTGCCGAAAATTTCTGTATTTTTTTCCGAATGCTATCCATTGCCTCTTCGTCGCAGTAGCAATTGCTTCCGGGAAGCCCCTGTACCTCCACCCAGCTGCTATTTTTTATTCCCTCGTGGAAGCGCTCCTGCCTGTATATTCCGGAAAAATCCATAAGTACAATTTCAAATTTACTCTCTCTGCTCATACATACATCTTATCATGGACATTCCCTTTCTGCAACTTGACGCGGCTATAAAAAATTTAGGCACTATTTTTTCAACTTTTTTTAAAAAAGTATTTTTTTTCTGCTGATTATGTGCTATATTAAGCAAAGTATGTCAGATAATGGCAAATAAAACTATAGAAGGGAAAAATACAAATAAAAAAGTTTATTGAAGAGTTTAAAGCTTTTGCACTCCGCGGCAATATGATGGATATGGCCGTCGGCGTTATCATCGGCGGTGCTTTTTCCAACATCGTCACCTCACTGACAGATAACTTCATCAATCCGATCCTAAATTTAGTTACAGGAGCAGAGGTGTATAGTCTGCAGGATGTTTCCAAGTTTGCTTCCAATTTTGTATCTGCACTTGTGAATTTCCTGATCATGGCTTTCGTGCTGTTCTGTCTTTTAAAAGCAGTAAACAAACTTGCTTCTCTTGGACGGAAAAAAGAAGCTCCTGCAGCGCCTACCACTAAGAAATGTCCTTACTGCCTCAGTGAGATCCCCATTGATGCTACCAGATGTCCCCATTGTACTTCTGAGCTTCCGGCAGCAGAAACGGCAGATCAGGCTAAATTGAACGGCTAAAAAACAAACGGCTTTTGGAAAATTTTTTCCAAAAGCCTTATTTTTTACCTGCACATTTTTAATCCTTCCACTCCTCCAAGGGTTCTTCATCGGAAAAAAACCAGGAAGACGGCTGTTCTTCTTTTTGCTGCTGGGGTTCCTCTCCGGCAGTCTCTTCCTCGGCCGGTTGTTCCTCAACCGCCTGTTCCACGACCACTTGTTCCTCAGCCGGTTGTTCCTCGGCCGCTTGTTCCTCAGGTGCTTGTTCCTCGGCCGCTTGTTTCTCAGCTGCTTGTTCCTCGGCCGCTTGTTCCTCAACCACTTGCTCTGCCTCCACCGGCGGCGGGAGGACTTCCGGTTCTTCGATCACTTCCTCTTTCTGGGAAACTTCTGTCTTTTCCTCATAGGGGGCAGACTTTGCCGGAGCTTTTTTCAAGAAGATCAGGAAGGCCACATCTAAAATCCCATCAGTCAGCAGGATCCATCCGGCAAAGATCACCGTGGTTTTTACCGCCGAGAAGGGATTTGCCATAAGGACAATGCCAAGGACCACAAAGATCAGATCCAGAAGCAGGAATACCTGCCACTCCGGCCGATACTTCTGTTTCAGCTCCAGACATCCCCGGATGGTCCAGATGCTGTCCAGCAGGATAAAAGCTCCCAGCAGCACCGGCAGAAGCTTGATAACGATCTGAGGATTAAAAAACAAAAAGCCTCCCAGCACCAGCAGGATCACGCCGGAAAACATATCCAGCAGAGTGGTATTTATCTTTTCTTTCACATAGATCAGGATATGATACAATCCGGCTCCGATGAGCACCAGGCCGAACACAACCTTGCAGATCACATCTACCATTTTCACAGGCATGGCCACCAGGCAAAGACCTAAAAGGATATAAAATATAGATGTCGCGGCCTGCCCTTTCAAAAATTTTCTGAGTTTTTCCCTCATTCTGCCTCTCCTTCCACTGAGATTTTATGGAAATATCTTCCTTTTTCAGATAGTATAACGCGGTTTTTCCTTTTCGTCTATAAGAAAATCTCCCTATGAAATCCCGTACCTTTTGGATGATGGGATACGGCCGTCCTTGAGGCAGTTCTTCCGGTAGGCACTTGGCGTAGTGCCCATGATCTTCTGAAAAACCTTTGTGAAATAACTATTGGAGCTGAAACCGCAGTTTTCACTGATGGTGAGGATGCTCTGGTCTGTATGGAGCAGCTCTTCCGCAGCCATGCGCACCCGATATTCCGTCAGATAGGCAATGGGTGAAAGGTGGATGTTTTTCCGGAAACACCGCATGCATTCCTGGGGACTGACCCCTGAAGCTCCGGCGATATTCTTTAAGGAGAGAGGTTCCCGAAAGTGTTCATGAACATAGCGAAGCATTTCCTTCACTCGTTTGCTTCCGGCTTCTTCCTTGTAAAGGACAGTCTCCCGTCCGCTGCAGAAATCCTCAAACATCAAGCACCAAAGTTTGGAAAGTCCTTCCCGCACAGAAAACTCATAACCCCAGGGATGTTCCTGATCTTTCTTTACAATGTCCAAAAATACCTTTTCTATTTCCCTGTGTTTCCTGGATCCATCCGGAAAGTGGACCGTAGTGACTGAAGGATTTCCCAGTACCGGGAGGATATATTTCTGCTGGATCTGGCTGTTCGGCATGCCGTAAAGAAGGGATGCGTCAAATAGATGCGCATAAAACCTGCAGCATTCTGCTGTCTGGGTGATATGAAAAGAATGGAGCAGTTCGGAATTGATAAAACATATATCCCCAGCTTTCAACAGCAGCGTCTGCTCCGGCATTACCAGTTCCATTTTTCCTTCCAGAAGGTAATCCATCTCGATAGACTTATGCCAGTGCCATGGAACTACCGCGTTAAACTTCCGATTCATCTCCCGGTAATAGCAGGTATAGGGAAATGCCATCTTGTCCATTTCCAGCATTTCCTCATGCTTTTGTCCATATGTTAGACCTACTGCGTATATCATACCTGTATACCCTCTCCCAATTTCTTAAATCATTCATATTTTATCATTATTTCCCACAATATCCAACTTCTATTTTCTTTTTGATTCATATTTTGCTATTTTTTGTTCAGATATGCCTAGATTCTTTTTAGAAAAAAGATTATGGTAAAAATACAGGTATTACGTAAATTTAAAAAAGGAGGTTCAAAGATATGAAACAAAATTATGAAATCAAAACCGATCGGATCCATCAGGCTTTCTTCCAGTATAAAAAAGAACATCCGGAAAAACTAAAACAACGCCTAAAGTTTTCCTGGAGCAACTGGGGATTTGGCCTGGAGGATTTCTCTCTATCCTGTGACCGTCTGAAACGAGCAGGCATTTCCTATATAGAGCTTCACGGCAATCATTACGGGCCGGATTTAGGCTACAATACAGCGGAAGTGCTTAAGATCATGAACAGCTATGGTATTAAAGCCGGCGGAGTATGTGGAATGTTTTCCGCCGACAACGATCTCTCTTCCAATCGCCCGGTCCACCGTCAGGCAGCCATTGATTACATTAAAAGAGAAGCAGAATTTACTGAGGCCGTAGGCGGCAGATATATGCTGGTCTGCCCTGCAGCTGTGGGACGCAGCAAGAAATATGATGACAGCGAGCTGGAGCGGAGTCTTGACAGCTTGTCCAGGGTGGCAGATGTGTTTGTGGAACACAAAATCCGAGCCGCTATCGAGCCCATCCGCTCTGCCGAAACCACACTTGTACACAGTATCGCTGATGCTAAAAATTATATCCGTCTCTTAGCTCATCCAGGCGTACAGCATATCAACGGCGATGTTTACCATATGCTGGTAGAGGAAAGCCACATCGGAGAGGCACTCCTGGATGCCGGAGAGCAGCTTACCAATCTGCATATGGCTGATTCCAACCGCTGTGCTCTGGGTTATGGCTTCCTGGATATTGATACCATCATCATGGCGCTTTATCTGCTGGATTATAATAATAATGAAAACTGCTTTGTAACCCCAGAGCCTCTGGGTCCCGGGGGAGACCCCTATCCCATGCAGCACTCCAAAACAGCTCCGGAAATCCTGGACAAGCTTGTTTTTGACAGCGTGACTTATTTCCGTGCCCGGGAAGATGCCGTACTGGCTATGGAAGAATAACCAAGATGAAAAAAGAACCACAGGCTTGTCTGCGGTTCTTTTTCTCTGATCATTTGATCACAATTTTACGTGTATTAGACCAATAACTGAATACTTTCTTGCCATTTTCTGAAGTTCTGTTATAGGCATGGAGACCTGCAAAATAGGTACCTTCTTCTACATTTTTAAAGGTAACCGTCAGACGGTCTGCTCTTTTTACCTTTATTACATTTTCGCCATAAGAAACTGGTCTGTATTCTACATTTACTTTTTTCCGTTCTTTTCCAAGTACCAGATCATATCCTATGGCATCTTGACAGGAACTATAGGTAAGTGTAACGGAATTTCCTTTTACAACTGCACGTTCCAAAACAGGTGTCTGTGGTGTGACAGCCGTAACGGTAACCGGACAGCCTTCTGACCATTTGCCAAATTCCTTCAGTCCGTCTTCACCTTTCACCCATGCGTGACAGAAAACATAGTAACTGCCCTGTGGAATATAATAAAAATCGGCCTGCAGATCTGTCTGATTTTTACAAATCTGAAAATACTCTTTTGTCTCGATACAGTCTTCTCTTTTCCCGATCACAAAGTCGTAGCCTTGTGCACCTTCCACCATTGAGGAAAGCAGCGCTTTAACTGTATTCCCCTCAACACTAACCCCGGCGATTTCTGCTTTGCCTACAATTTCCGGTGTTCCTAAAAGCGCAGAAAATACAGAAGCATATACCTCATGTCCTTTGCTGTTTGGATGAAAATCCAGATTCAAAGGCATAGAAGAAGCATTGCTCAGGTTTTCCGCCGACGCGGCGAATGCTGTATAAACATCGGCTGTGGTATATAAAGATCCTGCTCCATATTCTCCGTTCCCGATCACCCCATTCAGATCACTTACCGCCTGGGCAAAAAATCCACCGATCATGTTATAAGGTGCAGACAGCCACTGATATGGATTATACTGATTACCTACGATCAGTGTTACATCCGGATTTTTCTCTTTGATATAAGCGGCGATACTTCTCAGGTTCTCTCCCACAGAAGCAAGCACCGAAGCAAATGCCGGACGGATCTGCTCGTACCCGCCCATGATGATCGTAAGAGCACTCTCCGTCAAGGCTGCATTTCTGGGGTCGTCGGCATCAGCAAGGATAACCGGCACCTGAAGAGCAGAAATCTCTTCTCCTGATGCAGCGGTATACGCAGCTGCGATTACTTCATAAAAAGCAGCCATCATATCATTACCGCCTATAGTCAAGGTAACGACCTCCGCACCGGAAATCTGTGCATCCAGGTTTCCGCTGGCCAAAAGGGCAAGCACCGCCTGGGTAACGGCTCCGCTCACCGAAGCATTTAAGGTGGTCATCCCTGTCTCCTGGGCTAAAAGGTTTACAAAGCTTTGGCTTGGATCCCCAAGACCATATCCAGCAGATATACTGTCACCCAAAGCCACATACTGTACAGAAACCGCTGGAATTTCCGGAATCTCATCCGCAGACTCTCCAAGCAGCGGCAGCCCGTTTAAAAGGATCTGTTCGCTTTCTTCTGACGTCCCGTCTGAAAACTTCTCTTGTGAAACATCGGCTTCTCCATAAGATTTATCTGCAAAGATTTCCTCTGTTCCTTCTTCAGAAAAATCTCCAAAAGTTTCCTTTACTGGCTGATCTGTAAAATCTTCCTCCGCTGCCCAGACCGTTCCGCCTGTGCCAAGCATCGAAATTATCAAACACCCTGCGATCAATCTTCCGAGATACTTTTTCATTTTGTCACCCTCCTTTTTTACGTTGGATCCATCCTTTACGCATAGTCATTCACGTTTTCTATGGACCTGACTTTTTCTATTAACATTTTAATTATACTTAAGAAAAAGGAGGATTTCTATTACCCGTTTTACCATCTAAAATGGGTGAGTATATATTCCTAAAGCCTCTTTTATTTTCGATCATCGGCGCCTGTGGTCCGAAAAGTCATTTCTGTCATACTGATCATCAGCACAATAAATACAAGGAGATACACCGGCAGAATCTTAAAGCTGATCAAATTACCTAAAAGTCCGAACAGAGGCGGCATAAAAGTGGATCCTATATAAGCGCTGGCCATCTGTATGCCGATAATTGCTCCGGAATTTTCCGGACCGAAGTTGGCCGGTGTAGAGTGGATAATACAGGGGTAGATCGGCGCACAGCCAAATCCGATAATGATAAACCCGGCAAAAGATAGCATTGGATCCGCCGTTGGGATCACCAGGGCAAGGATACCGCAGGATAAGATACAAGTTCCAAGAATGATCATTTTCCGGTCTCCCAATTTATTCATAATAAATCCGCCGAGAAATCTTCCGATCGTGATTCCTATGTAAAACAAAGATGCAAGCCTTGCAGCTTGTCCCGCTGTGATATTCTTTACCTCCACCAGATAAGTACTGGACCAGTACATAGTAGTCGTTTCTGCTGCGCAATATCCGAAAAATCCCAGTAAAAGACTGGGCACCCCTTTTATCTTTAATACATTGAGCAGCCCTTTACTCTGGGATGTATATTCCGCCTTTAACGAATTTGCCTTCCAAACCGGAAGTGTGACCAGAAGAAGAAGTGCAATTCCCATCTGAATCAGTCCAACCATCCGGTAGCCCATATTCCAGGTAGAATTTGTCAGCGCATAGCTCATTACAAAGGGGCTGACGATCGTCCCCACACCCCAGAAACAGTGCAGCCAGCTCATATGTCTGGAAGTGTAGTGGAGAGCCACATAATTATTTAATGCAGCATCGATTGCTCCGGCGCCAAGGCCATAAGGTACTGCAAATAAAATGAGCATCCAGTATTCACTGGATACAGAAAAACCTAAGAGAGCAGCAGCCGTAAGCAGCACACTGACCAAAGTCACGATCTGCGTGCCAAATTTCCTTGTAAGCTTATCGGAAAAAAGGCTGGATATGATCGTCCCTCCGGAAATGATCATCGTAATAATCCCCATAAAAGAGATTGGCACCTGCAGTTCCTGGTGCATCACAGGCCAGCCCGATCCTAGAAGAGAATCAGGAAGTCCTAGGCTGATAAAAGCGATGTAAATAATTGCAAGTAATAAAGTATACATGATGTACTCCCTTCAAGATATTCTGCTTTCCTTTTACATAAATAAAAACCCTTGATCAACAAGGGTTTTTTAGAGGCGCCAACCAGATTCGAACTGGTGATAGAGGTGTTGCAGACCTTTGCCTTACCACTTGGCTATGGCGCCATATACTATATAATATAAAAAAATTTCACAGT
>DXBU01000091.1 GCA_019116385.1 Candidatus Blautia faecigallinarum
AGATACTATGAAGTTTCCAATAAACTGGAAATTGCAGCGCTGGAAAAGGATGCAGACACGGTTTTGGCTGTAATGAAGGAGATGCTTGCCAGCCTCGACCAAATCGGAAACTTCAGAAAAGCATCTTTATATGAACATCTTGATTTCAAAGAAACAAGCGATGAATTTTTAACAGAACTAAGGGAAAATCTGCTGAAATGTTTCCGAGACGAGGAAAGCTTCGGATTTTTAAAAAACGACAAAAGATGGCAGGAATTGATAGAACAACAATAACATTCTGTGAAAAGATCCATTCCCGGACCAGAGAAAATCCAGACTTGAACAGCCGGAAAAATATGCTAGAATGATAGACGGTATTTTTTATTAGGAGCGTTATGAAAATGAAAAATCTAAAAACCCTTTTACAAAAGGAAACCGTCTTTTGTGTATCTTTTCTATTGGCTGTGCTGTCTGCATTCCTGGTCCGGCCGGATAAAGAATATCTTGCCTATCCGGATTACAAGACGATCGCGCTTCTGTTTTGCCTGATGGCTATCGTATCAGGACTGCATGCGCTGGGGATCTTTCACATGATAGGACAGTACCTTTTGAAAAAAGCAGGGAGTTTTCGCGGCCTTTCTGCTATTATGGTACTGCTGTGCTTCTTCGGAAGTATGATCATCACAAATGATGTGGCTCTGCTCACCTTTATACCTTTTACGGTTCTGGTTTTCCGCATGAGCGGAAAGGAGCAGGGAATCTTAAAACTGGTCGTACTGGAAACCATCGCCGCCAATCTGGGCAGTATGGCGACTCCTGTGGGAAATCCTCAAAATCTGTATCTGTATTCCATATCGGGCCTTTCCATGGGAGAATTTGCCTGGGCAGTGCTCCCTTATGCCGGGCTGGCTCTTCTGCTGCTCATGGCGGCAGTTTGGACAGGCAGGAACGAACTGCTTCCGGAAGAGGGAAAAGAAAACGAGACCGCCAATGGCCTGGGATCGGAAACCATAAGGAAAATGCTGCCTTTTCTTGCTTTGCTGATCCTATGTCTCCTGGTGGTATTCCGTATCCTTCCATACCTGCCGGTCCTTCTCTGCGTAGCCGTTGTGATTTTTATTGTAGACCGGAGACTGTTTTTTTCAGTGGATTATTTTTTGCTGCTCACATTTTTCTGCTTCTTTATCTTCATCGGAAATATGAAGCGGATCCCGGAGGTCAGCAGCCTTCTTGTCTCTGTGGTACAGGGAAGAGAGCTGATCACCGGGATCCTTACAAGCCAGGTGATCAGCAATGTGCCGGCAGCGATCCTGCTGTCGGGATTTTCCAAAGATTTTTCCGCGCTGATCACAGGAGTAAATATAGGAGGCCTGGGAACGCTGATCGCTTCCCTGGCAAGTCTGATCTCTTTTAAGTGTTATGCACGGGAATACCCCGGGCAGAAGGGGGCTTTTATGAAGGCCTTTACGCTGTGGAATATAGGGTTCCTTTTGATCCTTACGGGGGCTGCCGTTGTGCTTGACATCTTCTGACCATATGCTATCATCGTAGTATAAAGGCAAAGGAAGAGAAATCCGACTACACTTAAGGAGGACAGTGACCTATGAAAATTTATGTAAACGCAAATGCTTCCCGTGATGGAAACGGTTCGATAGAAATGCCGTTCCGCCATATCAATGATGCAGCCCAGATCGCCCGGCCGGGGGATGAGGTTCTGGTGGCGCCCGGCGTTTACAGGGAATATGTAAACCCCAGATATGCCGGGACAGAAGAAGCCAGGATCACCTATCGGAGCACAGAGCCTTTGGGGGCGGTGATCACCGGGGCAGAAGAGGTGAAGGACTGGAAACATTATCAGGAAAACGTGTGGGTCTGCCGGATCGATAATTCTGTCTTCGGAGGGTACAACCCCTATACCACCTATGTATATGGGGACTGGTATTTTGCAGGCCGGAGCAGGCACACTGGAGCAGTATATCTTAACGATAAGATGCTGTATGAGGCGGACAGCCTGGATGCCTGCATCAAAGGAGAAGTTTATGAATGCTCCTGGGAACCGGAAGCATCCGTCTATAAATGGTATGCCCTGCAGGAAGGCAGCGAAACGGTCATTTATGGAAATTTCCAGGGGAAAAATCCCAATGAAGAAAAAGTAGAGATCAATGTACGCCGGGAATGCTTTATGCCTTCTGAGACAGGGATCGGTTATATCACAGTCAGCGGTTTTGCCATCGAAAAGGCAGCTACCACCTGGGCACCGCCCGCCGCATACCAGGACGGCATGATCGGGCCTCACTGGTCCAGAGGATGGATCATCGAGGACTGTGAGATCAGCAACAGCAAATGCGCCGGGATCTCCCTGGGGAAATATCTGGATCCGGACAATGACCACTATTTTACCTATAAACATGTAAAAAGCCCTACACAGATGGAGCGGGATGCTGTCTGCCGGGGACAGTACCATGGCTGGCTGAAGGAAAAGGTGGGCAGCCATATCGTCCGCCGCTGTAATATCCACAACTGCGAACAGGGCGGCATCATCGGCCGTATGGGCGGCGTATTCTCTATAATAGAAGATAACCACATCCACCACATCAACAACATGATGGAGCTGGGCGGCGCCGAGATCGCCGGTATCAAGATGCACGCGGCTATCGATGTGACCTACCGGCGCAATTGCATCCACCACTGTACAATGGGGATCTGGTGCGACTGGGAAGCACAGGGCACCCGCATCACCCAGAACCTGTTCCATGACAACCAGCGCCCCGCTTTTGCCAGACAGCTTAAGGGCGGCATGATGAGCCAGGATATTTTCGTGGAAGTAGGCCACGGCCCGACCCTGATCGACAACAATATCCTTCTTTCAGATGTATCCCTGCGTATGGCCACAGAAGGAGTTGCCATGGTCCATAATCTGATCTGCGGAGCGCTGACCTGTGTGGGCGGGGGAACCGGCCCCCGTTATACACCCTACCATATCCCCCACCGCACGGAGGTGATGGGCTTTATGACCATCCTTCACGGGGACGACCGTTTCTATAATAATATTTTTGTCCAGAAATGGCCGGCGGATCCCTTCACGACCCTGCGTGACAGCTCAGAGGGGACGGATGTGGAGAACCGCGAAGTGGGCACCCATGTGATGGATGAATATCCCACCTATGAAGAATGGATTGAAATGTTTGATATGGATACGGACACGCCGGATATGATGAAGCTGGAACCGGCCCACGGACATAAGCTCCCGGTGTGGGCAAAAGGCAATGTTTACTTAAACGGCGCGAAGGCCTGGAAAAAAGAGGCCGACCCGCTGGTGGACACAGAACACGAAGTAAAAGTAGAATTGGAAGTCCGGGATGGCCGTCCGGTACTGTCTACCAATATCTATGAATTTTTGGGAGATCATGCTGCAGGTATGGTAAACAGCGATATCCTGGGTTACGCTTTTGAACCGGAAGAAAGGTTTGAAAATCCGGATGGAACAGACATCACCTTTGACCGGGATTACTTCGGAGGACACCGGGGCGTCCGCGTGCTTCCGGGACCCTTTGCCTCCGGGGACAGCGCGGAAATGCCGCTTTGGTAAAAGATGTATAAAGGAGACCGGACATGTTAGCATATACCTATATTTCAAACGGAAATTTTCAGTTGCTGAATAAACCAAAACCGGAACTTGCAGATGAAAAAGATGCTATCGTAAGAGTGGCGTTGGCCAGCATCTGCACCAGTGACCTTCATATCAAACACGGGGCAGTGCCCAGAGCTGTGCCGGGGATCACGGTGGGGCATGAGATGGTGGGCATTGTAGAGCAGGTGGGAACGGCGGTTTCTAAAGTAAAGCCGGGGGACCGGGTTGCAGTAAACGTGGAGACTTTCTGTGGAGAATGCTTTTTCTGCCGGCACGGATATGTAAATAACTGTACGGACCCAAACGGCGGCTGGGCACTGGGCTGCAGGATTGACGGGGGACAGGCGGAGTATGTGCGCGTTCCCTATGCAGACCAGGGCCTGACGGTGATCCCGGAAAATGTTTCCTTTGAGCAGGCGCTTTTTGTGGGCGATATTCTTGCTACTGGCTTTTGGGCTGCGCGTATTTCAGAGATTAAAGAAGAAGACACGGTGCTGATCCTGGGTGCAGGTCCCACAGGGATCTGCACGCTGCTTTGCGTAAGACTTAAGAATCCTGCAAAGATCATAGTGTGTGAAAAGGACAAAGAGCGGCTGGAATTTGTAAAAGAACATTACCCGGATGTAACCGCTGTAAGCCCGGACGAATTGGAGAAGACAGTAGAAGCGGTATGCCCCCGCGGCGGGGCAGACGTTGTGCTTGAGGTGGCCGGAGCAAAGGATACATTTCAGATGGCATGGAAGTATGCAAGACCCAATGCAGTAGTTACCGTGGTAGCTTTGTATGAGGAAGACCAGACATTGCCCCTTCCGGAAATGTATGGAAAAAATCTTACCTTTAAAACGGGAGGAGTAGACGGCTGCGATTGCGGCGAAATCCTTCGTCTGATCGCAGATGGAAGAATCGACACCACCCCGTTGATCACGCATGTGTATCCCCTGGAAAAGATTTCCCAGGCATATGAGTTGTTTGAGAAAAGGGAAGATAAGGTGATCAAAACTGCGATCCGGTGTATGGAATGAAAACGATATGGCAGAGGTAATGGGAAAATTCAACATCTTAAAAAATTATTTTGGCTACGATCAGTTTCGCCCCGGGCAGGAATTTTTGATTGATTCGATTTTGGAAGGCCGGGATGTTCTTGGCATCATGCCTACCGGGGCGGGAAAATCTTTGTGTTATCAGGTCCCGGCTCTTATGCTGCCCGGGATTACTTTGGTTGTTTCCCCTTTGATCTCGTTGATGAAGGATCAGGTACAGGCATTGAACCAAGCTGGCGTCCATGCTGCCTATATTAATAGTTCTCTGACAGAAACACAGATCCGAAAGGCTCTGCGGTTGGCACGGGAGGGGCAGTACAAGATCATATATGTGGCTCCGGAGCGTCTGGAAACCTACGAATTTGTACAGTTTGCCCAGAATGTAGAAATCTCGATGCTGACTGTAGATGAGTCACATTGTATCTCCCAGTGGGGCCAGGACTTCCGACCAAGTTATCTGAAGATCCTTCAGTTCCTTCAGGTATTGCCCCGCCGGCCTGTGATCGGTGCATTCACTGCTACTGCCACAGAAAATGTCAGGGAAGACATTATCTGTGTGCTGGGACTTAAGGATCCCCAAGTACTGGTTACGGGTTTTGACCGGAAGAATCTGTTTTTTTCCGTGGAACATACGAGGAAAAAAGAGGACTATATATTTCGCTATATAAAAGACCATGAGAACGACAGCGGTATCATTTATTGCGCCACTAGAAAAAATGTGGATAAATTGTATCATCGCTTTGCAGAGGAAGGGATTCCCGTTTCCCGGTATCATGCGGGGATGTCCAACGAAGAACGCAGGAAGAATCAGGAGGACTTTATCTATGACCGCCTTCCGGTGATGGTGGCGACCAATGCCTTCGGCATGGGGATTGACAAGTCTAATGTGCGCTATGTGATTCACTACAATATGCCCCAGAGTATGGAAAATTATTATCAGGAGGCCGGGAGGGCGGGACGTGACGGAGAACCGGCAGAATGCATCCTGCTTTATTCTCCCCAGGATGTGATGATCAACCGTTTCCTCTTGGAAAGTAAAGAGCAGAACAGCGAGTTTACCAGAGAAGAACTGGATACGATCCTGGAGCGGGATGAGGAACGGCTGCGCAGCATGACCTATTATTGTATGACTACGGAATGCCTTCGGGGATATATTTTAAGGTATTTCGGAGAAGCGGGAGTCGCGGAATGCGGAAATTGCGCAAACTGCCTGGCAGAAATGAAAACGGCAGACATGACAGAACAGGCGAAAAAGATCCTTGCCTGTATTCGTGAAACCGGCCAGAGGTATGGGATTAATGTGATCGCCGGAACATTGGCGGGAAACGACCGGGCAAAGCTCAGAGAGTATAAAATGGCTGGTTATGATTCCTTTGGAAGCCTTAAGGAAATGAGCGAGCCGGAAATCAAAGGGCTCATCGGTCAAATGGAGATGGACGGCCTTTTGCGGGTGACAAAGGACAAGTATGCTCTTTTAAAATTAACAGGCCAATGCCGTGAAGTTCTGGATGGGACACATATAGTGACGATAAAGCGGAGGAAAGAAGAGAAAGAAAAACAGAGCACCTCATCTTCCAGGAAGGCGAGAAGATCGGACATTTTAAATGGAAGAGGACTGGAACTTTTTGACCGGCTGCGCATCTTACGGACGCAGCTTGCCCGGGAAGCGGGAATGCCGCCATATATTATTTTTTCGGATAAAACGTTGGTGGATATGTGCGTGAAGGTACCTTTGGGAAAGGAGGAAATGCTGGAGGTGTCCGGCGTGGGGCAGAATAAATTCCAGCGTTATGGAGAGATATTTATAAAAGAAATTCGAGATTTTACCCAGGGAAAGCGCGAAAAGATGTATTTTGGAGAACGGGAGGAGGCGGAAAAAGAGTCTGGTTTTTCGGCACAGAGAAAGGGAGAAAAGCCAGTAGCAAAAAAGGCGGATTTTTATCTGACCAGGGAACAGACGGAACAGATTGCCTATGGAGAGCCCTGTCTTGCCACAGAACTGGCAGAGAAAATGAACGAACTCCGTGACAAAAATACAGTAAAGAAAACTTCCGGAGCAGAAATCTTCAGGAGAATTCTGGCGAAGGGGTATGCCAAAGAGGAGCGGATATATGGGAGGATGGTGCGCTCTGTAACAGAAGAAGGAGCAAACTTTGGACTGATCCTGGGTATCCGTAAGAGCAAAAAAGGGACGGAGTATGAGGACATATTTTATAGTGAGAAAGCACAGAGGGAGATTGTGTCCTGGTTTATCCGGAATGAGAATGAGATTTAGTGAGACTGCCCCTTGGTATTTTTGGGCAATAGGATTATAATAGCAATGGAATTAACAAACAGACCAAGGGAGGAATCATTGTGAAACGTTCCATAGACAGAACCGCCGTATTTGAGACGGTGCCGGTTCCCCAGGCGGTGCGGATGCAGATCATCCCGGCTATCGCCAGCCAGATGATCGCTCTGATCTATAATCTGGCGGACACCTATTTTGTGGGGATGCTGAACGAACCTCATCAGACGGCGGCGATCACGGTGGCCTATTCATCTTTTGTAATGCTTACGGCGATCTCCAACCTTTTTGGCGTGGGCGGCGCCAGCGCCCTTTCCAGAGCGTTGGGCAGAAAAGATATCCAGGCGGCAAAAAGGATTTCCGCGGTTTCTTTCTGGGGAGGATTAAGCTGCGCGGTTCTTTTTTCTTTGCTATTTTTGGCCTTTGCCCGTCCGGTGCTTGTCCTGTGCGGAGCTACGCCGGAGATCTATGAGGTCGCTTTCGGATATGCTTTATGGGTAGTGGTGATCGGCGGACCGGGAACGATCCTGAATACCCTCCTTGCAAACCTGGTCCGGGCAGAAGGAAGCGCGGGTACAGCGGCAGCAGGGGTATCCATGGGAGGGATTTTAAATATCATACTGGACCCATTTTTCGTTTTGCCTCAGTTTCTGGGAATGGGAGCCGTGGGAGCCGGGATCGCCACAGCCCTTTCCAATATGGCGGCAACGGTGTTTTTCCTCCTTTACATATTTTTGAAACGGGAAAAAAGTGTAGTAAATATCAATCCTGTGAGGCTGCGGTATACGGCGGCTCATATAGGGGAAATACTTTCCATAGGATTTCCATCGGCGATCCAGTATGCCCTTACCGTTGTGGCGATAGCGGCTCAGTCCCGGTTTGTGTCTTTGTATACCACGGAGGCGGTGGCTGCGCTGGGGATCGTGAAAAAGCTGGATCAGCTCCCCCTTTATTTTTCCATCGGTACAGCCAACGGGCTTTTGCCTCTTCTGGCATATAATCATTCTGCCGGAAACCAGAAGCGAAGAAGAGAGATTTTCAGGCTGGGATGCACGATCTCTTTGGCCTTTGCCCTGTTCTGCCTGGTGATCTATGAGCTGTTTGCTCCCGGTCTTGCAGGATTGTTTATCGAGGATCCGGAAACGATCGATTACGGGGCAAGATTCCTTCGGCAGATGGTAACGGCAATGCCTATGATGTCGGTATGTTATCCGATGATCATCCAGTTCCAGGCCATGGGAAAGTTCAAGGAATCCCTGGTGTGTTCCATACTCCGCAAAGGCGTTCTGGATATTCCCCTGCTGTTTTTTATGAACCGTTTCTGGGGGCTGTTTGGATGCATGTGGGTGCAGCCCATCGTAGACAGCCTTTCTCTGATCGTGGCGGTCATATTCTACAGGAGGATACAGAAAAGGGAAGGATGAACTAAGGACAGAAAAATCTTCCTGCAGAAAAGCAGCAGCGGGAAAGTGTGTTGATATAAAGAAATAAAGAATGGATAAAAAGCAAGAGGGTAAGTAATGGGAAAGATCAAGATCATAAAGAAAAACGATGAATACAATTCAGAATACAGCGTGGGCGATGTATTTGAGGTTTCCGGAACCTGGTACGGCGGCGTGCATATCCTGGGGAAAACAGGCGTGCCGGTCTCCCTTGATAAAGACGAGTACGTGGAACTGGAAAATGGATCCCACGGGAGGCCGGGCGATCCTTCCGGACAGGAAGATATCCTGGAGAAAAAGCGCCTGGAGTCCTTTGAAAAGATGCTTGCGGCGGTAGAAAAGGAATATCAGGATATCCAGGGGAAAATGGAGGACCTTAAGGCCAAAGGCAGGGTAAAATCTGCCACCTACCAGCAGCTTATGGGACGGAAGATGATGTTTCAGAATATGCTTTCCCTGTATGACCTGTATGATCTTCGGGAGAAGGGCCGGGAGGACTGAAAAGGGAGGAACAATATGAACAGCCAGAAGAAAGCGGTATCCGCAGGCGATAAGGAGGAAGTATTTGAAAGGCTTTCCGTTCCCTCGGCCCTGCGGGTGATGATCGTTCCGGCGGTGGCAAGTCAGTTGATCGTGCTGATCTATAATATGGCGGATACCTTTTATGCGGCCGGTCCTGACCCTTTTAGGCGCCGGGGAGAATACCTACGACTTCGCCAGGCAGTATGCTTTATGTGTGATCGTTTTCGGCGGGATCCCCACGGTGCTGTCCAATGTGCTTTCCAATCTGATCCGAAGCATTGGACGCTCCAAAGAGGCGGGAACCGGGATCATACTGGGCGGGCTTTTGAACATAGCCCTGGATCCTCTTTTTATGTTTGTACTTCTTCCCACGGGATATGAAGTGCTGGGAGCGGGTATCGCCACTGCGCTGTCCAACTGTATTGCCTGCCTGTACTTTGTCGCTGTCCTGGTGAAAATGGGTAAAAATTCTGTGATCACGTTCGGGATGAAGGAGGGAAGGCCGCAGAGGGAAAATATGACTGCGGTATTTGCGGTGGGAGTCCCTTCTGCAATAGCTACGCTTTTGTTTGATCTGGACTATGTGATCATAGATAAGCTCATGGTCTCTTACCACGACCTTGCGCTGGCTGCCATCGGCATTGTACTGAAAGTAGAGCGCTTCCCTCTGAACGTGGGGATCGGGATCTGCCAGGGGATGATGCCCCTTGTGGCCTATAGCTATGCGGCAGGAAACAGAAAAAGGATGGAAGACACCGTCCGTCTTTCCAGAGGACTGGGACTTCTTATCGCCCTGATCAGCATCGTGCTGTATGAATTGTTCACTGCTCAGTTTATCCGTATTTTTATATCCGATGCCCAGACCATCCATATGGCGTCCAACTTTCTGAGGATCCGTGTGCTGGCAACGCCATTGATGTTTCTGAGCTTTTTTACCGTCTATCTGTTTCAGGCTTTCGGCAAAGGCCGGATCGCGCTGTTCCTTGGCGTGGCCAGATGGCTGGTGTTCAATATTCCCATGCTGTTTTTGCTGAACCGCCTTGTAGGTATGTACGGTATCGTCTGGTCCCAGGCAGCGGCAGACATCCTGACGGTGATCTTGTCGTTTTACGTGTACTGGAAGTATGGACCTAGGGAGTAAGCTTGTCTATAAGAACTGTTGACGTGTTAAAGGGAAGATGAAACCGTTCTTTTTTCAATATAGCGCGGGGGCGTTGGTTTATCTCATAATTATGAATTTCCTGTTTAAATGCTGAACAGCAGAGATAATCATTGTCAGAAGCAACATTTCTATTTGGTTGTGGTTGGATAATGAAAAGAAAACTTACGATATCTGTGTGGCTGGAAATTAAGAAGTCTGCTTTGATTTGGGTATAGAACGGATACATATAAGGAAAAAAAGAAAACAACATGAAGTCTGAATCCAGGGTTCTCTTAAGTCTTACCAGAGCTTCTAATCGAGGAAGTGAAAGGTCTTTAAGATACTGAAAACCAGCAAGATGAGGAAAATCCTCCGGAGAGAAAGAAAGATTAATGTGATATAGTTTCTTTTTATAACCGTATGTAATTTTGTACTTGTATTCAGTCATCTCATTCCAAACGGACGCTGCCTGATACAAGATATCCTCTGGAGATATGCAGATATGCCTCCCCTCCTTTCGAAAAAACACTAGGCCTTGCATTGCAAGACCTAGTTTGCGTTTTTGTTCGACTCTAAAGAATCTATTCGGTTTGTGGTTGCCGCATAACCCATGATCTGACTCCGCAATAGGCTGCATTCCGAAACAGTCTATTGTTTCATAGCCAACGATAGCTGATCTTTGCCGCTATCTTCTGTTACTATTCTAGCATATGACTGTTCAAAGTCAATAGTATAGTAATTATAATTTTTCCAACCAAAAATGAAATTCTGGGTATAGAGATAAGTTAAGAAAAAACGTAGACAATACATAATAGAAAGAGTATATTGAAACTGATAAGGATAAAAGTCGCAATAACCGGAAAAGTGTAACTAATCTCCATAAATATATCGCAGCAGAAAGGAGCCCTCTATGTGTACCTGTATAACCTTTAAAAACAACGATTTTTACTTCGGAAGAAACCTGGATCTGGAGTACCAGTTCGGTGAACAGGTGGTCATCACACCGAGAAATTATGTGATAAAATTCAAAGAAAATCCGGAATATACCACCCACTATGGAATGATCGGCATGGCGACTGTGGCGGGAAATTATCCTCTGTATGCAGAGGCGGCCAATGAAAAAGGCCTGTGCATGGCAGGACTGAATTTCCCTGGAAATGCCTGCTACAAAGAAGTCAAAAGGGGCGCGGTCAATGTGGCTTCTTTTGAGATCATTCCCTGGCTTTTGGGACGCTGCGCAACAGTAAAAGAAGCCGGAAAAATGCTGGAAAACATGAATATCACCAATGTGTCATTTGCAGAAAAACTCCCGGCAGCGCCTCTTCACTGGATGCTTGCGGACCGGGAAGAATGTATCGTGATCGAGGCTGTAGAAGAAGGGGTGAAGATCTATGAAAATCCCTGGGGTGTGCTTACCAATAACCCGCCGTTTCCTTTTTACCAGTCTTATTTATGCAATTATATGAATCTGTCCAGCCAGCCGGCAGAGAATCGCTTCTCATCAGGATTGGGTTTAAAACCATACGGACAGGGGATGGGAGGGATCGGGCTTCCGGGGGACGCTTCTCCTGCATCCCGCTTTGTCCGAACTGCATTTTTAAAGTGGAATTCCACATGCCCTCAGGAAGAAAAGGCGAACCTCTCCCAGTTTTTCCACATATTGGACAACGTTTCCATGGTACGGGGCTCAGTCATGACTCCGGAGGGAAAATGCGACATTACCACCTATTCCTGCTGTATCAACGCAGACAAGGGTATTTATTATTATAAAACCTACGAGAATAACCAGATCCAGGCGGTCCGTATGACGGAAAAGGATCTGGAGGGCTGCCGGCTTCTGATCTATGATCTGAATACGGAGCAGAATATAAACTGGCAGAATTGAAGCCTTAAAAACAGTAAGAAAGGACTTGTATGCTTACAAAAGAGATAGAATTTTTCGACCTCCGGCAGATCTGCAATTCGGGGCAGTGCTTCCGGATGAGGGAAATAGGAGAAAATCGTTTTTCGGTCACAGCCGGCGGCCGGTATCTGGAGGCAGGGCAGGAAGGAAAGCAGGTCTGGTTCTATTGTTCCCAGGAGGAATTTGAAAATTTCTGGAAAGGGTATTTTGACCTGGAGCAGGACTACGGGGTGTACCAGGCGGCTGTAAATCCTAATGATAAGTATCTCAAAACCGCCGCAGAACTGGGCTTTGGGATCCGTATCCTGCGCCAGGATGTATGGGAAATGATTATCAGCTTTCTGATCTCCCAGCAGAACCATATCGCCCGGATACGCCGCTGCATTGAAAACATCTGCCGGGAATACGGAGAAAAAAAGACCGGGGAGTCCGGCAGGGAATATTATGGGTTTCCCTCGCCGGAAGCGCTGGCCCTTGCCAGTGAGGAAGACCTTCTCTCCTGCAATCTGGGCTATCGGGCCAAATATGTAATACAGAGCGCAAAGAGTGTTGCCGGCGGAGAGATCGATCTGGAAAAGCTTCCGGAACTGTCCTATAAAAAGGCAAAAGAAGAACTGCGCAGGCTGTATGGCGTGGGAGAAAAAGTGGCGGACTGTATCTGCCTTTTCGGCCTTCACAAGATGGAAGCCTTTCCTGTGGATACCCATATCCGCCAGGCTCTGGACGCCCATTATAAGAGGGGCTTTCCACAGAGAAGATATAAGGGTATGCAGGGGATCATGCAGCAGTATATCTTTTATTATGAACTGATGAAACCATCCCTCCGGCGCTCCTGATGGAAGCGAAGGAAGGGAAAGACGGACGGCGCGCCAATGCGTCAGGAAAGGAGAGAAAATATGAACATTCCGGAAATGTTGGACGAATTAAAAGAAAAAGCGCTGAAAGACAGCAGGCTGAGGAAAGAGCTCCTGGCCACAAAGGCAGAGGAAAATCCGGTCAGCTCCTTTTGCAGAAAATGCCGGGAACTGGGATATCCCATCTATGAGATGGATCTGATCAATGCCGGCGAACTGTTCTACGCAGAGATGAAGCGCAGCACCAACGGCGGCGGGGAAAATTCCCCTATGCTGGAGGGAGAAGACGACTTCTATGAGCTGTTTTTTGCCGGGCTGGAAAAATAAGTGCAGAAATACTTTGATGACGCGCCAATGCGTCAGGAAAGAGGAGAAAATGATAGGGATCACCATTGACCAAAAGATGAAAGAATTATGGCCTCAGTCTGCCCTGGGATGTATCCAGTGCAGGGTTTCTGTGGAAAAGAGCTCCAGGGAGCTTCTGGAGGATCTGGAAGCCCAATGCAGCAGGATCCGAAAGACCTATGAAAAACCTGCGGACCTGCCAAAGAGAGAAAAGATCAGGGACAACCGTTCGGCCTACAAGGCTTTCGGCAAGGAGCCCAGCCGCTACCGCAGTTCTGCGGAGGCTATGTGCCGCCGACTGGTACAGGGAAAGGAACTGTACAATATCAACAACGTGGTGGAGTGCAACAACCTCTTTTCCATTGCCAGCGGCTATTCCCTGGGAGCCTATGATGTACGGCAGATAGAAGGAGCCGTGACCTGGAAGGTGGCGGAAGAAGGGGCGCACTATCAGGGGATCGGAAAGGATCAGATCAACGTGGAATTCCTTCCTGTATTCTGTGATGAAAAGGGACCTTTCGGCAACCCCACCAGCGATTCCGTCCGTACCAGGATCACAGAAAAGACCACAGAGATCCTTATGGTGATCTTTGGCTTTTCCGGCACTGCGGACATGGAAGAGGATATAAACAAGCTGTGCGGACTTCTGGAAAAATACTGTGACGGCCAGGAATTTGAAACAGCGGTCATTGACTAGAATGCCGGGAGGTGAAGGGATGATCCGGAAACGTCTTCTGTTTTTCGGAAGAGTACAGGGAGTAGGTTTTCGCTTTTATGCGGTAAACAAGGCGCGCCAGTTGGGGCTTACCGGCTGGGTGGAAAACCTTGAGGATGGAAGCGTGGAAATGGAGGTCCAGGGAGAGGAAGAGAAGATCGATCTCCTTATCCAGTATCTGGACAGCCAGCGGTACATTTCTATCGAGGCGGTCAGAGCAAGAAAGCTTCCCCTGGAAAAGGAAAGCGGGTTTTACGAAAAAGGCTATTAATGCTAAAACAACGGAGGAGAAAGAACATGAAAATTGAAGGAAACGAACTGGAAAAAGCTGCAATGGAACAGTTCCATAAAGGAAACCGGGCGGAGGGACTCCGCCTTCAGGAGGAATTTGCATCACAATTCCGGGAAGAATATAAGGAAAAGGATCACTGCCCCTGCCAGAAGGCCTGCAGATACCACGGCAACTGCAAAGAGTGCGTGGCTATCCACAGAGCCCATCAGGAGCATGTGCCCAATTGCATGCGGGAGATGCTGAACCAGCGGATCCGGATGCTCTCAGAGCTGACAGAGCATACCATTGCCAGAGAGATCGAGCCGCCTAAGGAGATCACGGTCCGCCGGGAGAATCCTTAATCCGGCTTTGGAGAAAGGGTCCCGCATACGGCCTGGTTGGAAACCGCATCCAGCCAGTAATACAGCCCTTCGGCAGGATGTACCCGGATGATCCCGTCAAGCTCCGGCAGATCCGGACAGATCTGGGGGAAAAGATCCGGCGAAGCAGCAAAGAAATCCGGTTGATAAGCCAGAGTTTTGCGGTTGTTCCAGATCGCGCCATACCAGATTTCCGCCTCTACAAGATCCTGGAACATATGGCTTCCATAACTTAGCTCCGGCATATAGCCGGCCCGGCTGTCAGAAACCTCGCAGACAGCGGAAAAATTGGAAATATCTCCAAAGGTCACCGGGACGCCCAGCTCCGGCGAAGAGGTGCCGATCCGGCCGGGGGTCATCAGAAGGATATTCTTATGGCTTCCCCGGTAGTACCGGCTGATCCGGCCGATGGCAGCCGCCACATCATATTTCTTTCGGTAGGGATATTGATAATACCGTACCGGATCCACCTGAACGACTACATCCATCCTTCGTTTTCCGGAATTTCCCATGGAAGAATCCTGGATCTTAAAAAACACATCTTTCATTTTCAGGGCAGACAGATCGATCTTCTCTCCCTTTTGCCCCAGGTACAAAGGACGGCACTGAAGAAGATTTACCACAAAATCGCCTGCTTCGTCTATATTTACCGTATATTCGATATCTACCGGATTTTCATATACCCGCTCCAGGGTCTTCAGGATCTTCTGCATCAGGGAAGTAAAGGCTTCCTTTTCCAGAAGCTTCTGGCAGCTTACAAACCATACATCCTGGTACCGCCCCATCTGCCGGAGACAGTACTCCGCGTCATGATCATGCTCCAGCACCATTTTTTTATACCATAAGGGAAGGACAGGGAGCAGTGTCTCCAAAGGGACTTCCTTTAAGACATCTTCCTTGCAGTCCAGCACATCGATATTCCTCTGGGAAAATTTGTGCCGCTGTTCCGTTGTGGTCAGAACGGTGGCGGTGGGCCGGTCAAGGTTTGCCAGCCGGGGATAATCCTCCTTTGTCCGATCTACCGCCTTGGTGCCAAGCCCCATGACAATACGCAGCATGCCGGCCGAAGGGTCCATATCCGGATACCATTTATAAGCGCTGTGGCTGTATCCCACTCCGGCGGCGCAGGGCATAAAATATTTCTCATGGTAAGATCCGGATACACGCTGTACCAGGACAGCCATCTGTTCATCCTGTTTTTCCAGTCCCCTGAGCAGCCGGTATTCCAGAGCGGAATAATCCATGGTGCTGGCATAAACGGTGCGCACGGCCTGCTCAAATTCTGCCAGCCGCTTTTGGGGGCTTCCCTGATTTACACAGAACACGGACTCGTACTTTCCGGCAAAGGCGTTGCCAAAGCCATCCTCCAGAAAACTGGAAGAACGGACGATAAAGGGACTTTGGCCAAAATATTCGATGACGTTTTGGAACTGCTCCCGGATCTTTCCGGGAAATTCTCCAAAAGAAAGCCGTTCCTTCAGCTCTTTGGCGGCGCTGAAGTATTCTTCCCTGGTCCGCTGGCGGATACGCAGGCGCCAGCACCCATTGGACACGATATAGGTATAAAACACATCTGAACCAATATAAAAAGAATCGTGAGGTTCACTGTAGGATAAAAATTCCGGTATCTCGCTTTCGGCGATCTTGCGTGCCAGGAGCATGCCGCATGCCTTGCCGCCTATGGCGCCGCTGCCGATCATCCTGTCCCGCAGCATGAAGTAATCCTCCGGCTTAAAATAGCGTTTTACCAAAGCTTTCAGGCGGCCGTCCTTGGTCATGGTACTGTCGATGATAAGATCTTCTGTTTCTTCTGTAAAATATCCCCGGGAATAATCCAGCTTTGCCTGGACAAAAAAGCGGTCATGGCTGTCGTAATTCTGATCCGGCGCATTAGCGGAAGAACGCTGGATGGTCTGGTAATAGCGGCTCATGCTCACGCCGTCTGCGGCTGCGGTAAAGCTGCCGTCTGTTTTCCGGCAGCAGTGGGGCAGGAACATACGGGAGGAGTAACGGTTCCAGACCTTTAAAGGATGCAGATACAGATCTGTATCGCCGGAATAGACATCCAGGAGAAGCTGGGTGGTATCCCGGATCCTTGCCACCGCGTCAAAGGAATGGCGTCCCCTAAGAAGGGGGAAATAAGCTACCGTATCCAGTTCAAAAAGATAGGGGCAGGTCACCTGGAAAAAATTCCCCATCATCAGGTCCGTGTACCATACAGACTGCAGCTCTGAGAGGCAGTCAAAGATATAGAAGGCGTCCCGGCCTTCCCGGGTGATCTGTTCATGGATAGAGACCGTAAAGGCTTCAAAGCCTTCATCCGGATTGAAGTGATACACTTTGATCCCGGTGAGATCAGAAAGCACCGGCTCATGCTGGGCAAAACGGATATAGATCACATTCCTGCCGTCGGACACCGCCTGCCTGGCAAAAGGCCCGGCGAAATAACGGAATTCTTCAATATCGGACACCTGCCATACAACATTGTCTCCCAGACGGATATAGTCCAGGATTTCATCCATCTGAGGAAAGCCGCTGTTTATCTTATCAAATGCTGCCATAAGCAACCTCCTTTCATTTTTCCATACGAAAACGTAAAAAAGCAGGACAAAGAAGCTCCATCGGGAACGTCTTTGTCCTGCCTGTATTCTTACTATAGCATATCCCGGGGACTGATTCAACAAAATACTTTCAAAACCGGAAGGAACATATTATAATGGATGAAAAGACGTTTTTACAGACAGGACAGAGAAAGGAACAGCATATGAAGATACTGATCGTGAGGCACGGAGACCCGGACTATTCCATTGATTCCCTTACAGAGAAGGGGTGGAAAGAAGCGGAGTACCTTTCCGAAAAGCTCTGCAGGATGGATATTCAGGAATTTTATGTTTCTCCCCTGGGAAGAGCGAAGGATACCGCCTCATTTACACTAAAGAAGATGAACCGGACGGCGATCCAGTGCGACTGGCTCCAGGAGGTGCGCGCCCGCATCCGCCGGCCGGATGTAAAAGAGAAACGGATGATCGTCTGGGACTGGCTTCCGGCGGACTGGACTGCAGATGAAAGATATTACCGTTACGATAAGTGGTATACCACAGAGATCATGCAGGAAGCCAATGTAAAAGAAGAATACGACTATATCACAGGAAACCTGGACGCCCTTTTAAAAGAGCACGGCTATGTGCGGGAGGGACACTATTACCGGGCGGAAGGGCCCAATAACGACACGCTGGTATTTTTCTGCCATTTCGGTGTGGGCTGCATGCTCCTGTCCCACCTTTTCAGTGTGTCGCCCATGGTGCTGCTCCACAATTTCTGCGCAGCGCCAAGCTCTGTGACCACAGTAGCCACAGAGGAACGGCGCAGGGGGATCGCCTCCTTCCGGATGACCTCCTATGGGGATACATCCCATCTTTATGCACACGGGGAACCGCCGGCCTTTGCCGCCAGGTTCTGTGAGTGCTATGACAATGAGGACGAGCGCCATGACTGAGAGCTTGAAGACGAAGACCATGAAAGCTGTGCTCCACGCCCTTTCCTATGGAAACATCGAGGTGGAAGCCTCCAGGAAACTGGCGGATCTGAAACGCCTGGATCCCATGAAGATCTTTTACAGGAAGCTGGACGCCAGCGTTTATAATGGAGATTATCATGTTCCCATACGCCTTTATTTTCCCACGGAGGAAGCCATGATCAAGGGGATCGAGGAGGGACACGCCCTTCCGGTGCTCCTTTTTTTCCACGGAGGCGGATGGGTCACAGAAAGTGTGGAAAATTATGACCGGGTATGCGCCAGGATGTCCCAGTCCACAGGAAGGATCGTTGCCTCTGTGGAGTACCGGCTGGCGCCGGAGCACCGATTCCCCATCGGGCTTCTGGACTGCTATGCGGCGGCCAGGGCTTTGTATACGGACCGTTTTCTGCTGCATACAGACCCCGATGAGATCACCATCGTGGGCGACAGCGCCGGAGGGAATCTTGCCGCGGCGGTGAGCCTTATGGCCAAGGCCAGCGGGGAATTTAAACCCAGGCGCCAGATCCTGATCTACCCGGCTTTGAACAATTGTTATACGGAAGCTTCTTCCTATCCGTCGGTGAAAGAAAACGGGGAGGGTTATCTTCTGACAGCGGGAAAGATGGAGGATTATCTGAACTTGTACCAGCGAAGTCCGAAAGACCGGGAAAATCCATATTTTGCCCCTCTTCTTGCGGAGGATCTCACCGGCCTGCCGAAGACGCTGATCCTTACCGCAGAGCTGGATCCCCTCCGGGACGAGGGAGAAGCTTATGGGAAGCGGCTTTTGGAAGCGGGGAACCAGGTGGAGATCCATCGGATCCCAGGGGCCTTTCACGGATATTTTGCCCTGGGCATTAAGTTTCTCCATGTCCAGGAGAGCTTCGGGTATATGAATGCATTTTTAAAGGAGAATTCGTAATTTTGAAACAGTCAGGGGTATCACAGTGGAGAAAATTGGATAATGCGGCGCTGGCCTTTCCGGCAGTGACGGGGAAAAAAGATACCAGAGTTTTCCGGTTTTACTGCCAGTTGAAGGAAGAGGTGGACGGAGAGAGACTTCAGGAGGCGCTGGATAAGACCATGGAAAAATACCAGGTGTTCCAGGCAGTCCTCCGCAAGGGCGTGTTCTGGTTCTATCTGGAACACAGGGAAATGCGCGCCATGGTGAAGGAAGAAACCCAGCCTCCCTGCAGCAGGATCTATATACCGGATAAGAAGAGCCTCCTTTTCGAGGTTTCTTATTATAAAGACCGGATCAATTTCGAGGTGTTCCATGCTTTGACAGACGGGACCGGGGCCATGCATTTTCTGCAGGAGCTGGTGAAAAATTATCTTCAGATCGTCCACAGAGAAGCCGGCCTGCCGGAACTCTTTGAGGACGGGAAGGTGACGGAAAAGGATCTGGAAGAAGACAGCTTCTCCCAGTACTATAATTCCGACGCGCCCAGGATCCGGGAAAAAAAGGAAAAAGCTTTTCAGTTCAAGGGGGAAAAGCATGAGCAGCAGGATATGGAGATCGCGGAAATATCCCTTCCGGTGAAAGAGACTCTGGAAAAAGCCAGATCCTACGGTGTATCGGTCACTGTCCTGGTGGCCGCCATGCTTTTGTGCGCCATACATGAGGAAATACCCAGAAACCAGCAAAAAAAGCCCCTGGGGCTGATGATCCCGGTGAACCTGCGGAATTATTTCCCGTCCCGGTCCATGGCGAATTTTTTCGGCTGGATCGAGGTGCGGTATCATTTCCAGCAGAACACAAGCTTTACCGATGTGCTGAAAGAGGTAAAAGCACAGTTTGAGGCGGAGCTGAGTAAGGAAAGGATCGGCAGGCGGATGAGCGAACTGGTCCGTCTGGAAAAAAATCCCCTCCTGCGGATGGTGCCCCTGGAGGCAAAGACCCTTGCCCTTCAGGCGGGGACGGCTCTGGGCGGTCGGGGGATCACGGCAGTATATTCCAATGTAGGCGTGATCCGGATGCCAAAGGAGTATGAGACCTATATCCGGCGTTTCGGACTGTTTGCCAGCACAGACGGCCTGCAGCTTTGCTCCTGCTCCTATGGGAACGAAATGGTGCTGGGGCTGACCGCCAAGATCCCGGGAGACAGTATCCGGAGAAATCTCCTTTCCCTTCTGGAAAGAGAAGAGATCCCCTGCCGTCTGGAGGAAAACACCTTTCCCGGCCAGCGGGAGAACAACAGGAATGCCGTCAGAAAATTCTTTGAGACCTTTACTTTTATTTGCGTGGCCATCGCGGTAGTGTGCGGAATGGTCAATTATATGCTGAACGATCATTTGAGCTGGTCCCTGTTTGTGGGCGCCGGCTGCTTCTGCACCTGGCTGGTGGTGACGGTGGCCTATGGAAAAAGGCGGAATATTTTAAAAAACCTTATGTGGCAGCTATTGATCATTACCGTGGCGGGGCTTTTGTGGGACTGCTTTACAGGCTGGAGAGGCTGGTCGGTGGATTATCTGCTTCCTCTTGCTTCTCTGGTGGTGCTGTGCTCCATGCTGGTGATCACAAAAGTGAAGAAACTGGAAAAATCAGAGTACCTGTTCTATCTTATCGAAGCAGGTCTTTTCGGATGGATCCCTTCTATCCTGCTTTTTGCAGGAGCCGTGCAGGTAACGTATCCTTCGGTGCTCTGCGGCGGGATCAGTTTCCTGGTGATCGTCGGGCTTTTTATTTTCCAGAGAAAAGAATTTATAAAAGAATTTCATAAAAAACTCAGAATGTGACAGAACTTAAGAGGATGAAAAATGACTAAAAACGGACAATTAAGTTTGACAGAGGGACCGATCCTGAAGACCTTGTCCCGGCTGGCCCTTCCGATCATGGCTTCCTCCTTTTTGGGAACGGCCTACAGCATCACGGATATGGCCTGGATAGGCGTCCTGGGTGCAAAAGCCGTGGCCGGAGTAGGCGTGGGCGGGATGTACGTGTGGCTTTCCCAGGGGCTGGTGTCCCTGGCCAGGATGGGCGGACAGGTCCATGTGGCCCAGTGCTGCGGGAGCGGAGACCGGAAAAGCGCGGCAAATTATGCGGCGGGGGCCATACAGCTTACCTGTGTTTTCGGCCTGCTGTTCGCGGCCGTCTGTCTTCTGTTCACGGATCCGCTGCTTTCTTTTTTTCAACTGAATGATCCTGTGACCTATGGATACGGGAAGGTATATATGCAGATCACCTGCGGGCTGATCCTGTTTTCCTTTATGAATATCACCCTTACCGGGCTGCTCACTGCCCAGGGCGATTCCAAAACGCCCCTGAAGGCCAACCTGGCCGGACTGGTTACCAATATGATCCTGGATCCGGTGCTGATCCTAGGGATCGGGCCTTTTCCCAGGATCGAGGTGGCGGGAGCGGCCATTGCCACAGTGACGGCGCAGCTTCTGGTAATGCTGGTGATGGTGGCGAGTATCTTCCGCTCAGACCGGCAGCAGAATGTGATCCGGAATGTGAAGATCCTGCGGCCTGTACCTGGAGGGTATTATGTATCGATCTGCAAAATGGGCGGACCTACGGCGCTGCAGGGGACGATCTACTGTATGATCTCCATGGTGCTGACCAGAATGGTCTCCGCCTTTGGGGCAGGAGCGGTGGCGACCCAGAGAGTGGGCGGCCAGATCGAATCCATCTCCTGGAACACGGCGGACGGCTTCGGGGCGGCGCTGAATGCTTTTGTAGGACAGAATTACGGCGCCAGAAAGAACGACCGTGTGCGAAAAGGCTACGGCCTTTCCCTGCGGATCCTGATCCTGTGGGGGATCCTGGTCACAGCGCTTTTCGTACTGCTTCCCAGACCGATCGCGGGGCTGTTTTTTCATGAAGAGGACGTGATCGCCACCGCCATCGACTACCTGGTGGTCATCGGGATCGGAGAAGGGTTTATGTGTGTGGAGCTGATGACGGTAGGGGCTCTTTCCGGACTTGGAAGGACAAAGCTGTGCAGCATCATCAGCATCCTGCTGACCGGGTCCCGGATCCCGCTGGCCCTTCTCCTGACCCATACGGGCCTGGGGCTGAACGGCGTCTGGTGGGCGCTGACGATCTCTTCTGTGGTGAAGGGGATCGTATTTTACTTCGCTTTTAAGAAGGTCAGCAGCAGGCTGGAATAAATAAAATTCAGAGAGGATGTCCTTATGACAAAAGAAGAACTGGCTCTGGAGATCATCCGGAGATTAAAGATGGAATATCCCGATGCCGGATGTACCCTGGACTATGACCAGGCATGGAAGCTCCTGGTGAGCGTGCGCCTGGCGGCCCAGTGTACAGATGCCCGGGTGAATATAGTGGTGCAGGATCTGTACAAAAAATATCCAAGCGTGGAGGCTCTTGCGGCTGCGGATGTAAACGACATCGAAGCCATCGTAAAGCCCTGCGGGCTGGGGCACAGCAAGGCCAGGGATATCAGCGCCTGCATGAAAATGCTCCAGGAGGAATACGGAGGAAAGATACCAAAGGACTTCAATGCTCTTTTAAAGCTTCCGGGAGTAGGAAGGAAAAGCGCCAATCTGATCATGGGGGATGTGTTCGGGGAGCCGGCTATCGTGACGGACACCCATTGCATCCGCCTGACAAACCGGATGGGCCTTGTGGATAACATCAAAGACCCGAAAAAGGTGGAAATGGCTCTCTGGAAGATCATTCCGCCGGAGGAGGGCAGTGATTTCTGCCACCGCCTGGTCTATCACGGAAGGGACGTCTGCACCGCGCGGACGAAGCCTTACTGTGAGAAATGCTGTCTCAATGACATTTGCGCCAAAAACGGAGTGGAGTAAAGAATGAAGATACGAATGTATAATGTAGGATTCGGAGACTGTTTCTGTATCCGGGATAAAGGAAAAAACCTGCTGGTGGATTTCGGCACCAGCAACGGGAAGATCTGCGGGCGGTTAAGACGGGAGGTGTTCGATACGATCCTTTCGGATCTGAGCGCCATAGAGCAGAAAAACCTGCTTTTGACACATTTTCACCTGGATCATTTGTCCGGACTGTTATACATGATGAAGAAAAAGAAAAGCGGCGATGAGTTCGGAAAGCTGTATCTGCCGGATGTTTTTTCAACGAAGGAGATGAGCCGGACGCTGTCCCTTATGCTGCTGGCGGATCTGATGAAGGATACCTATCTGCCCAGCAGGCAGGTCAGCCTTTTTGCCCTTGTGGAGGCACTGTGCAGAAAGCCTCAGAATGTGGAGCTCCTGGAAAGAGGAAGCCTCTTTGAAGGGAAATACAGGGCGTTGTGGCCGGACCGGGAGATCATTGCCGGGGAAACAGAAGAGATTTTGGGCAGGATCGAGGAACGGTACCGGGAGATCCTGGAGCGGCTGACCGCTTTTTCCGATCAGCTCCGGCGGATCGTATATTCCATGACGGAGCCGGGGCGGCAGAACCAGGAGGAGGTATCCCGGAATCTGAACGCTCTGGACCGGGAATTCCGGGAAATACGCGCCCGGGCGGAATTTCAGCAGCTTCTGGGGACGATGGAAGAACAGAAGATAGAGCTTCGGCAGTTTAAAAACAAGATCAGTGTGGTCTTCCACAATGACAGGGACGGGGAACTGAACCTTTTGTTTACCGGGGACGTGGAGAAAAAGCATATGAAGATGATCCGGGAGGACTATGACGGAAGGCTGCCTCTTCATGAGCATTACTGGTGTATTAAAGTGCCCCATCATGGGACGGAAGGCTATTACTGCGATTTTTCCGAGTATACGCCGGAGAATCTTTTGATCTCCAACGGAGTTTATTATGCCAACAGCAAGAAACGGGCGAAAATGTACAGGACAAGCGCAAGGTATGCGGGGATCTTCCACATACGGGACGCGCACATGTACTGTTCGGACTGCCAAAGCTGCGAGGGATACAGCAATGGGTGCTCCTGCAGGGAGTATGACATTATAGCGCCCAGGTATTACTGGGATATCTGATATGAAAAAGGGGGAATTAAACTATGGGGATCTGCGGTGTACATCATGTGGCGATGATCGTTTCGGATTATAAGAAATCCAGGGAGTTTTATGTGGACAAACTGGGGTTTGAGATCGTGCGTGAGAATTTCCGGGAGGACCGGCAGGATTATAAGCTGGATCTGGCCCTGAATGGGGTGGAGCTGGAAATCTTTGCCCCGGCGAAGGCGGATGAGGGACATAAGCTGCATCCTGAGAGAGCCAGCTTCCCGGAAGCTTATGGGCTGCGGCATCTGGCCTTTCGGGTGACAGATATTGAGAAGACGGTGGAGGAACTGAACCGTATGGGGATCGATACGGAGCCCATCCGGAGGGATGAGTTTTCCGGAGGAAAGTTCACGTTTTTTAAGGATCCGGACGGGCTTCCCCTGGAACTGCACGAATGAAAGAGATACGGCCCTGTCTGGAGTCAAGGATCTGAAAAGGCTTGACTTTGGACAGGAACCGTATCTTTTTTTGTATCTAGAGTTTTAATTTCCCGGTGGATTCCCGGTATTTTACCGTTGTACGCACATAGGTAATGCGGTAGGGAGTCTCAGGCTCCCGGATCCTGGAGAGAAGAAGGTCGGCGGCGATATAGCCCATCTGTGCGCTGGGGATCTCCACAGTGGTAAGATGGGGTTCGATGAGCCGGGACTCGGGGGCGTTGTCGAATCCTGTGACAGTTACATCTTCCGGTACTCTTATGCCCTGCTTCCTAAGGGCGCGGATCAGGTCGATGGCTACAAAGTCGTTGGCACAGACAAAAACCTCCGGCAGTTTGGACGTATGCTTTATGGTGTCCGCCAGGACGGAAGGCTCAAAAAAGACATTAGTGTCAGTGAACTCTGTAGTAGCGGGGGTAAGCCTGTTTTCGGCCAGGGCATCCATAAAGCCCTGATAGCGCTCAAAAAAGGAGCGGCAGTGCCGGCGCTCTCCTGCAAAGGCGAGATCCCGATAACCGTTCTGGATCAGTGTGTCTGTGAGATTAAAGACACTGGTGCGGTTTTCCATCAGAAGAAAGTCCGCGTCGATCTGCGTAAAATCTGTATCATAAGCAGTATCGATGAAAAGCAGCGGAATATGGAGAGAATTCAGCATTTCCATATATTCCGGCTGGAACATCTCCATACAGATGATCCCATCGGTCTTCTCTTTATCAAAGCCGAGAGGAAGCCTAAGGGACGCCATTTCTTCTTCTCTTATGGGAAACATGGAAAGGCGGTAATTGTTCTGGCTGATCTTTTCCTGAAACGTATTCAGCGCATAGGTGCCGAAGTGGGAACCGTAAGGCATGCTTTGGGTGAGCAGGGCCAGTTCCCCCGGAGCTGTGCTTGGAGCGGGAGCCTCCTGCTGCAGGTAGATAAAGCGCCTGTAACCCATTTCCGAAGCCTTTTCGAGGATCCTGCGGCGGGTCTCCTCAGCGAGAATACCTGTATTGTTTAATGCCTTTGAAACAGTATTTCTGGAAAGTCCTAAGCTGTCTGCAATATCCTGGATCGTTACTCTTTTTTCCATATACGCACCTCTGAATGAAATAATAGGATGCCGGAGGCAAAAGCCGCCAGCAATGTTGTTACAGTTACTGTATACGATTTTACTGGATTTGTCAAATGTAAAATAAGTAAATGAGTTGCCTGACAAATGGGAATGAGACACAGATTGCTCCGCACTTCGTGCTCCTGCAATCCTGAAAATACCTCAATCCGCACATTTTTCTGCAAAAAAATGGATCCTTTTCGGTGTTTTGCGAGACATAAAGTCATGCTTGCCTGCGCAAGCGCAGCCCCCATGCCCTTTTGTCGCTTGTCTCATATATATATTTTACGGAATGGTGCATATGTAACATAAAAACAAGGGTCAAATGTAAAATGGTATTGACAAAATGCACACATAGTGGTATTGTATATTTAACATAAAAAGGCGCTGTGCATAAAGAAGACCGGTCTGTTGATGCAAATAGTGCAAATGTAAAAGGAGGGGCATGAAAATGAAAGTTTTTCAAAAGAAAGCTGGGGCAGTTATGAAACAAACGCCGCAGGAAAAACTGAAATATGTAAAAAAGAACTGGCAGTTATATATCTTCTTCCTTCTGCCTGGTCTTCTGCTTACGCTGATCTTTAAATACGGGCCTATGGGCGGCATCCTGATCGCCTTTGAGGATTACAACGTGATCGAAGGCGTGCTGGGAAGCCCGTGGGTGGGACTGGATTACTTCCGGAGATTTCTTTCTTCGCCGGACTTTATGAGCTATTTAATGAATACCCTGAAGCTGAGTGTGTTCGGGCTTTTGTGGGGATTTCCCATCCCCATTATCCTGGCTCTTCTGCTGAATCAGATCCGCCGGGTGGGGATCCGGAAGAAGATACAGCTTTTGATCTACGCACCGAATTTTATTTCCGTCATCGTCCTCTGCGGTATGGTGCGTATGTTCCTTTCCCCGGTGGGACCCATCAACTCTCTTCTGGGGATCGATACCAACTGGATGACCATGCCGGAAGCTTTCCGGACGATCTATATCGCAAGCGGGATCTGGCAGACAGCAGGATGGTCATCGATCATGTACACGGCAGCCCTTTCCAATGCCAGCAAGGATCTGGAAGAGGCGGCTATCGTGGATGGCGCAAATATCCTGCAGCAGATCCGGTATGTACAGCTTCCGGCAATTAAAAGCATCATTGTGATCCAGTTTATCCTCCAGGCCGGAAATATCATGAGCATTGGCTTTGAAAAGGCATATGCCCTGCAGACAGACATGAATCTTCCGGCTTCTGAGATCCTTTCCACTTATGTGTACCGGCTCGGTCTTTTAAACGGAGACTACGGCTATTCCACGGCGGTTGGTCTGTTCAACTCGATCATCAATGTGATCCTGCTGATCTTTGTAAACTGGGTGGTTAAGAAGCTGAATGAAGGCGAAGGATTATAAAAGGGGGATTTGATTATGGAAACGAGAAGGAAAATGAAGCTGGGGAAAACCGACCGTGCGATCCTTGGCACTGGCTATACGCTGCTGGGCCTGTTTGTCCTGGCGGTCTTTGTTCCGCTGGTATACGTGGTGCTGGCCTCCTTTATGGATCCCAATGTATTGAACAATCAGGGGATCAGCTTTAATTTTAAAGACTGGACTATAGACGCCTACCGCAGAGTGCTGGAAAATGATATGATATGGAGAGGCTTTGGAAATTCCTTTTTCTATTCTGTGGCCTTTACGGTGATCTCCGTTTTTATCACGCTGCTTGCGGCATACCCCATGTCCAAGAAAGAGTTCGTGGGAAGGAAATTCTTTAATATTATTTTTGTGATCACGATGTTTTTCGGCGGCGGGATGATCCCTACCTTCATCCTGGTCAACAACCTGCATCTGGTGAATACCGTCTGGGCGATCCTGCTTCCGGGAGCTTTTAATGTATGGAATATGATCCTGGCAAGAACCTATTTCCAGTCTATTCCCGCAGAGCTGAGAGAGGCGTCCTCTCTGGACGGCGCCAGCGAGATCCAGCATTTTTTCAAGATCATGATGCCGGTATGCAAGCCGATCATCGCTGTGCTGGCCCTGTGGTCCTTCGTAGGCATGTGGAACAGCTATTTTGATGCCATGATCTATTTAAACGATGCGGATATGCAGCCTCTGCAGCTTGTCCTGCGGTCCATTCTGGTGCAGAATACACCGCAGCCCGGAATGATCGCGGATATCCAGAGTACAGCGGAAATGGCCAAGGTTGCAGAACTTTTGAAATATGCAACGATCGTAGTATCCAGCCTGCCGCTGCTGATCATGTATCCGTTCTTCCAGAAGTATTTTGACAAGGGAATCATGGTTGGTTCGGTAAAGGGTTAAGGAGGCCAGAAAGCAATGAAAAAAGGATGGAAGAGACTGACAGGAATAGGACTGTCGCTGATTTTGACATTTTCTTTGTTCGGCTGCGGCGGCGAGGACGCCCAGAGGGCAGAGATCGATCCGGATACACCGGTGGAGGAAGTGGCATTTCCTCTTAAAGAGACAAAAGAACTTTCTTTTATCACCAGCGCGCCGGCGACGACGACACAGGAGCCTAATGAAAAACTGATCTTTCAGAGACTGGAGGAGCAGACCAATGTACATATTGACTGGACCTGCTTTGTAGACGACCAGTTTGCGGATAAGAAAAATCTTGCCCTTGCCCAGTTCGGCAATCTGCCGGACGGTCTGTTCACCGCCGGTATGAGCGACTATGATCTGCTCCGGTACGCAAAACAGGGGATCATTATCCCTCTGGAAAAGCTGATCGACAAATATATGCCCAATCTGCAGGCGGTATTTGAAAAATATCCGGAGTACCGGACCATGTGTACCGCGCCGGACGGACATATTTATTCATTTCCCTGGATCGAACAGTTAGGTGAAGGCAAAGAAGCTATTCAGGCCATCGGGGATATCCCCTATATCAATAAAAAATGGCTGGACTTCCTGGGACTGGAGGTACCGGAAACGGTGGATGAGCTGGAACAGGTGCTGATCGCTTTCCGCGACCACGCAGACGAGCTGGAAGAAGAGTTCGGCATAGAAGGGGATGTGATCCCTATGTCCTTTATCATCAATAATGGCGACCAGGATCCGGCTATATTGATCAACGGATTCGGGGAAGGCTATGGAGATACCGGAGACCACTTTGCGGTGACTGACGAAGGAGAAGTGATCTATACCGCAGTCCAGGAGGGCTATAAAGAGGGGATCCAGTGGCTCCATACCCTGGTGGAACAGGATCTGGTAGATCCGGAGGCTTTTACCCAGGAATGGTCCACTTATGTGGCAAAGGGGAAAAATCACCGATACGGTCTGTGCTTTACCTGGGATATTGCCAATATTGATAATTATGAAGACTATGTTATGCTTCCGGCGCTGGAGGGGCCGGACGGCCTGGTAAACATCACCAGACAGAACGGAAGCGAGACCAGCGGATTTGACAGAGGCAGATGCGTACTGACCACAAGCTGCCGGGACACAGCTCTTGCGGCCGCCTGGATCGATCAGATGTATGCCCCGCTCCAGTCGCCGCAGAATAACTGGGGAACCTATGGGGAAGAAGACGCGGCAAATATTTTCGAGCTGAGCACCAATTCCCAGGGCGGAGAGATGCTGAAGCATCTGGAGCTGGGGGACGCTTCACCGGTGGAGGTAAGGCAGGCACAGTCCGTTAACGGGCCGCTGGCGGTGCTGAACGATTATTATGATGTATATGTAACACAGCCTGACGACGCAAAGTGGCGTCTGGATAATATGCATGAGGTCTATCTGGATGACATGCACAGCAAATATGTGTATCCCAATGTGTTCATGAGCATTGATGATACCAACCGGGTATCCCAGTTGGATACCGATATTAAAAAGTATGCCGAACAGAAGAAGGCAGACTGGATCCTGAATGGCGGGATTGAAGAAGAGTGGGAAGAATATCTCCAGAAGATGGAGGATTACGGACTGTCTGAATATCTGGAGATCAAACAGAAATACTTTGACAGCTATCAGGAAAGTCTGGCAGAACTGGAAGGGGATGCAGGACAGACAGGAGGAAAATAAAAATGTATCGCGACCAACTGAAACGCGCAAGACTATTTGAAGAAGAAGCATTAAAAAAATATGGAAAGGATCATAAGCCGGTCTTTCATCTCACCCCTTTGACGGGGTGGATGAATGATCCCAATGGATTTTCTTACTACGATGGAAAGTACCATCTGTTTTATCAGTATAATCCGTATGATGTACACTGGGACAGGATGCACTGGGGACACGCATGCACGGAAGACTTTGTGAACTGGGAATATCTTCCCGCCGCGCTGGCGCCGGATCAGGACTATGACGCCTTCGGCGTGTTTTCAGGAAGCGCACTGGAAAAGGACGGGAAGCATGTGCTCATGTATACTTCCGTACAGGAAACAAAACTGCCCCATGGGATGAAAGCGGTCCGGCAGGATCAGTGTATTGCCATCGGAAACGGCAGGGATTATCAGAAAAGCATAAAGAATCCGGTGATAACAGGGGATATGCTTCCCAAAGACTGCAGCAGGGAAGACTTCCGTGACCCGAAGATCTGGGAAGAAGACGGCGTCTTTTACTGCGCGGTAGGAAACCGCCATGAGGACGGCAGCGGGCAGATCCTGTTATTCGTATCAGAGGATCTGGAAAACTGGTCAATGAAAAGCGTGCTTGACCGCTGTGAAAACCGGTATGGAAAGATGTGGGAATGTCCGGATTTCTTCCATCTGGGAGAAAAGCATGTGCTTATAGTCTCCCCCCAGGATATGACGGCGGAAGGCCTGGAATTTCACAATGGAAACGGAACGGTGATGTTTACCGGTACATTTGATAAAGAGACCGGGAAATTTCATGAGGAAACGGCCCATGCAGTGGACTATGGCCTGGATTTCTATGCGCCCCAGACGGTGGAAACCCCGGACGGCCGCCGGGTAATGACCGCATGGCTGAAGTCCTGGGACGGACTTGTGCATATCCAGGACACGAAGTGGAACGGTATGATGATCCTTCCCAGAGAACTGGAACTGAAGCAGGGAAGAGTGGTGCAGAATCCGGTCAGGGAGCTGGAACAGTATCGAAGGGAACGTGTTTCCTATGAAAATATCAGACTGGGTGGAACGGCCGGCCAGGCGGAAGGATCGGAACTGGAGGGGATAAAGGGACGTACCGCAGATCTGACCCTGGATATCGAAGAAGGAGAATACGATTCCTTTGAGATCCGTCTTGCGCAAAACGAAAGATTTTACAGCAGCATCCGGTACGACCGGAAAGACTCTGTCCTTACCTTTGACCGGACTTACTCGGGACTTTGCCGGGATTATCCGTCTGTGCGGAGTATGGCTGTCAGGGACCGGAAAGGAAAGATACGCATCCGGATCTTACTGGACCTGTATTCTGTAGAAATATTTGTAAATGACGGCGAGCAGGCCATGACTTCTATGATCACGACAGATGCTTCGGCTGACCGGATCACCTTCCGCGCAGAAGGTCCTGTGCAGGTAAGTGTGGAAAAATACGATATTGTACTGTAAAAATATAAAAACATACAGGATGCAGAGAAACCTTGCTCTGCATCCTGCTGTTTTTATAGGGTGAAATTTGTCATATTGCGGTATATCAGCTGATTATATCTTCCAGATCTTCCAGCTCCTGGGGAGCTACTTTTTTCTCTTTTACGGCGCCGTCCTTAATGTACAGGACTGTGGGGATACTCATGATGCCGAATTTCTTCGCCAGGTCCGGTTCTTCATCGATATTGACCTTGCCGATGCGGATCTGTCCATTTTCCCGGGCGAATACCTCCAGCACGGGATTGAGAACCCGGCAATGGGTGCACCAGGGGGCCCAGAAATCTACGAGCACAGGGGCGGAGGACTGAAGCACATCCTGTTCAAAAGTGGCGGTTTTAAAGTTTTCTATCTTCATGTTCATTTCTCCTTTTTCTTTAGTATGCCCAAAGGATAGCAGAATATTTTCGGGATTTCTGTAATCTCGTCACAGAAGCAATACTTTTAAAAAAGGAATTCCGCACAAAAATTGCAAGTATAAATTGGGAAAAGTAACGAAATATAAAGTATGGCGGGAATTCTCTTGCGAAGAAGAAAAGATTATGATATGTTTATCTCAAATTCCGGAAACGTTACCGGAAACATTTCTGGAACAGATTTGAAGAAAAGGAGGGAAGAGGCGTCCATGGAGTCTGTTACCATAAAAGACATAGCAAAAAAATGCAATGTGGCAGTCAGCACCGTGTCCCGAGCGCTCAATAACCATCCGGATATCAACGAACAAACACGGCAGAAGATCCTTAAGGCCATACAGGAGCTGCACTATATTCCCAACAACAGTGCCCAGAATTTAAAGAAGACTGCCTCCAAAACCATAGGGATCGTGGTGAAAGGCGCAGACAACCCTCTGTTTGCGAAGATGCGCAGCATTCTGGCTGAGAATATCGCACAGTATGATTATGACTATTACTTTGAATATATAAGCATCCGGGAGGATGAGATCCGGACAGCCTTAAGGCTGATAAAAGAGAAAAGGCTTAAGGGCCTGATCTTTCTGGGGGGCAATTATGACAGGAAATTGGAGGACCTGCAGCAGCTTACTGTACCCTTCGTTATGAGTACGGTAAACATCCAGGAGGAAGTGCCGAGAGCAGCCTTCTCTTCTGTTTTTACAGACAGCTACAAAGAAAGCCGCCGTATGGTGGAATATCTCTGCAGGAAAGGGTTTCAAAAGATTGTGATCTTCGCCGGCAGTAAAAACGACGCCAGCGTGGGGAACCTTCGTCTTAAAGGATATCTGGATGAGCTTGCCGCAAATCAGATCCCGCCTGACGAAAACAGGATCTTCTTCAGCCCGGATCAGGCGGAGGATGTTTTCACTATGGAAAACGGATACCGTATGGCCAAAAAGCTGATTCAGTCAGGGATTGCTTTTGACTGTATCTATGCGATCGCAGATGCGATCGCCATAGGCGCGTGCAAGGCCCTTCTGGAAAAGGGCATCCGGATCCCCCAGGAATGCGCAGTGGCAGGGTTTGACGGGCTGGATGTAACACGCTATTACCATCCGTCCATTACCACCATGCGCCAGCCCATTGAAAAAATGGCGGAGGAATCTGTACGGATTCTATTTTCCAGACTTCATAAAAAAACAGAAAATGAGCACTGTGAATTCTCCTGCGAACTGCTTCAGAGGGAATCCACAAATAGAGAAAGATGAAAAAGAAACGGACGGCAGAAATACTCTTGGCTGCCGAAAAATTATAAAAAGGAGGAATGAGAAAATGAACGGAAGAGGCTGCGGGATTTTGCTTCCGGTATTTTCCCTGCCGTCCCCTTATGGAATAGGGACTTTGGGAAAAGAGGCATTTGCATTTATTGATTTTCTTGAGAGGGCCGGACAGAAATACTGGCAGATCCTGCCGGTAGGGCCTACCAGCTACGGGGATTCCCCCTATCAGTCTTATTCTATCTATGCAGGCAATCCCTATTTTATCGATCTGGATATCCTTAAGGAAGAGGGCCTGCTAGAGCCGGAAGAGCTTCCCGAAAAGGAGGAGGTTTCCCATATAGACTACGCGGAGCTTTATCATACCCGCTTTGGGACCCTGCAAAAGGCTTTTGAAAGATTTGATGCGAAAAGCAGGGATTTTGCCGGATTCTTAAAGGAAGAGACCCACTGGATAAAAGACTATGGACTGTTTATGAGCCTGAAGGACGCCAATGAAGGAAAAAGCTGGAATCTGTGGACCAAGGAGCTGCGGGACAGGACGGAAGAGGGAATGGCCGCTGCGGCAAAGAAATATGAAAAGGAGATCCTTTTCTGGGAATTTGTCCAATATGAATTTTTCCGGCAGTGGCGGGCAGTGAAAGAATATGCAAACCAAAAAGGGATTAAGATCATAGGCGATATTCCCATCTATGTGGCTTATGACAGTGTGGACGTGTGGGCGCAGCCGGAGTACTATGAGCTGGATGAAGAAAAGAATCCCATTAATGTGGCCGGGTGCCCGCCGGACGGATTTTCCGCCACAGGACAGCTATGGGGAAATCCTCTTTACAATTGGGAACGGATGGAAAAGGAAGACTTCGCCTGGTGGGTGCGAAGACTGGACAGCGCCACCACTTTGTACGATGTGGTGCGGATCGACCATTTCCGGGGATTCGAAAGCTATTTTTCCATCCCCTTCGGAAGCGTCACCGCCCAGGGCGGCGTCTGGAGAAAGGGACCGGGCATCCGGTTATTCCGGGAGGTGGAAAAGAAGCTTGGAAAGAGGGAACTGATCGCGGAGGATTTGGGATACCTTACCCCGGAAGTGGAACAGCTTTTAAAAGACAGCGGCTATCCGGGAATGAAGCTTCTGCAGTTTGCCTTTGATTCCAGGGAGGCGGGAAATTATCTGCCCCATAATTATGGCAAAAATAGTGTGGTGTATATCGGCACCCACGATAATGATACGGTATTAGGCTGGCTGGATGCCTTGAGCCACGGGGATTTTAAGCGGATGCTGGCTTACCTGAACCTGGACAGCGACAAAGACATTGCATGGAAACTGATCCGGATCGCCCTTGGAACCGTGTGCGACACAGCCGTGCTTATGATGCAGGATCTTCTGGAACTGGGAAGCGAAGCCAGGATCAATACCCCCTCTACCCTTGGGGGCAACTGGACCTGGCGGGCGCCAAAAGACGCTTTTTCCCATATCCTGGCGGATAAGCTCAGAGATGCGGTCAGCGTGTATGAGCGTATATGAGCGGGCTTTTTGCGAAGTAATCCTTTACGGCAAGCAAAGAAGGAAGGATGCATTCTGCAAGTTCCTCCATTTCCCCGGTGGGCTCTGCCAGATCCGGGACCATGATGGGGCGCATTCCCGCCGCGCGGGCGGCACGGATACCATTGTAGGAATCCTCGATCACATAAGCTTGGGAAGGAGAAACTTTCAGAGCCTCGCAGGCTTTTAAAAAGATATCCGGGGCAGGTTTGCTTCTTGCTACCATGTCGCCGCAAACGATCTCGTCAAACCATGAAAGCAAGCCGCCTTCTTCCAGCTCCTGCCGCACAACGCTTTCCCGCGTGGAAGAGGCCACGGCGGTCTTAAGTCCGCTTTCTTTTAAATAGGCCAGGATTTCCTTTATTCCTGGCTTTTGCCGGAGCTTTCCATTGGCGGCGCGCTCATGAAAGAGCCGGCTCATTTCTTTTTTGTAGGTGTCATAGGGAAAATCTTTTCCATAATGATCCAGAAAGATTTCTTTTGTGGCCTGGGCGTTGGTGCCCAGGCACGCATGGCAGACCTTTTCCACATTAGAAAAGGAATGACGCTTTGCCACTTCCTCCCAGGTTTCGATCACCAAAGCCTCGGAATCAAAAATAACACCATCCATATCAAAAACAACAGCTTTTATCATATACATAATTATCCTTTCTCTGATTTCTTCGTCCGGCTGTACAGGAACACTGCAGATCCGTCTCTGGAGTGCCTTTCGGCTTAGTATAGCAGAAATTCCGTGTAAATCCAATAAATCTCCTGTTAGATGCAGATTAAATTTAAAATGTAGGATTCCAATTTTACGAAAAAATTGATACAATATAAAAACAATATAAAATGCTGGGAGGAATACATATGTATAAAAAACTTATTTTCAGCGTATTGACAGCATCACTTATTTTATCCGGGACTTCCGCGTCCGTCTGGGCACAGGAAGAAGCTGGAAGCTTGCCCCGGAGTCTGGAAGAAGTAGAGGACAGCACCATTCTAAATATGGAAGATCTGCTGGAGAAGGTTGAGGCAGCAGGCTGCAATACCATTGAGCACTATGGAGACGGAAGCGTTTATTCCTGGTACTGCTATTATAGTGAGGATACCTGTGTCATGGAAAATTCAGAAGGCTATATTGAAATGCTTTCAAAAGACATAAACTGTGTATATGATCCTGGTACAGATACTCCATCCCGGCTCTTATTCCTTAGTGAAGAGGGCAAAGAAGAATATAAGAATGGTATGTATGATTATTCTTCCTATATGTTTGATGGAGAAGATATGGTTTCCATTACAGAAGAAGCTGAAGGGATCCGACTGGTGACACAGCTGGATGATGCATCCGCAGCGGACTATCTGGATAGTATGGGATATGAATATCAGGAGGGAGATATTGTCCAGTGGAACTATGAAATCAATCCAGAAATCCGGGCAATTGTTTCCGCAAATGCAGTCTGCATATCTGAGGATGGTACAGAAACAACAATATTTGAAAGAACCTTAAATTTGGAACCGGAAAAATATGCATTATCTTCAGAAATTTTGGACAGACTGAATGCCGAGGAATCCAGAACAGTTACAGTCGTCGTGAATCCAGGAACCGAGCAGGAGTATTCTGTCAGTGAGACTGTGGGAAAGGGATGCAGTGTGTCTACTTATACAGGGGACGCTGTTTTATACACGGATGAAAGCTGTACAGAAGAATATATTCCTACAGGAGATACAGAAAATGATTTAACTTTGTATACGACAATAGAGGAATAAAACAGCCGGGAGAACGCTGCAGAAGCCTGTAGAAAACATAAAAGGAACCGGAATATCTTTTTATCCGACTCAGAATTTCCGTTTTTTTCGCTCCTTGACAACACCTGACATATACGTTATAATCGAAGCGTCATGTGATATGAGTTTACAGAGTATCCATGCAAATATTTCTGACCACCCGATAAGGGTTGAGGCCATACGGACAGCCGGGTCAACTGCCGACAGGCGGTTTTATGCCGCTATATTGATTGAGTTAAAAGCTCAATTTTATAAGTTGGTTACTTTATAACCAGCGCGAACCAGCGCACATCAACTTGTAAAATGGTCAATAGGAGTAGTAAGCAGGTATTTGCCATATAACTCTGACAGTTAAACTTGTTCACAGACTACAGTGGTTTTGCAGGAAAAGGGGAACCGGATCCCCGGGAATGGTCTGCAGCCCGCTGGAAAACAGGAACTGGATCTTTACAGACGGTGTGCATATGCACACCGTTTTTTTATCTCAAAGGAAAAAAGGAGAAGGCGGCATGAGCGAGAAACTAAAATTATACGGGTTTAATAACCTGACAAAAGCTTTGAGTTTTAATATCTATGACGTCTGTTATGCAAAAACCGCCAGAGAACAGAAGGACTATATTGCCTATATCGACGAGCAGTATAATTCCCAGAGGCTGATCAATATCCTCACCAATCTCACCGATATGATCGGTGCAAAGGTGCTGAATATTTCCAGCCAGGACTATGAACCCCAGGGAGCGTCCGTAACGCTTTTGATCGCGGAGGGCTCCATGATCCCGGCGGGGGACACCCAGCTTGCCCATCTGGACAAGAGCCATGTCACGGTACATACGTATCCGGAATACCATCCGGAAACCTGCCTCGCTACATTCCGGGTGGACATCGATGTGGCCACCTGCGGGGAGATCACGCCGCTTTCTACGCTGGACTATCTGATCGGATCCTTTGACTCGGATATCATCAGCATGGACTACCGGGTGAGGGGGTTTACCAGAGATGTAAACGGAAAAAAACTGTTCATGGATCATGAGATCCGCTCCATCCAGGATTTTATCGATCCCCGGACCCTGCGCTATTATGACGCGGTAGATATCAATGTATATGAGGCAAATCTGTTCCATACAAAGATGATGCTAAAGGATATCAATCTGCAGAATTATCTTTTCAACACAGACGTATATGAGCTTCTTCCCCAGGTAAGACTGGAGATCATGCATAATCTCCGCAAAGAAATGATCGAGATTTTCAGCGGCAGAAATATTTACTGACATAGAAACGGGGGGAAGAAAATGCTTTCACAGGAGCGGGCGCCTATCTACGAGGCGCTGCAGGAATTTGAAAAGAAAAGGGTAGTGCCCTTCGACGTTCCGGGCCATAAACGGGGCAGAGGAAATCCGGAACTGGCTTCTCTTTTAGGGGAAAAATGTGTGCGTATGGATGTGAACTCCATGAAACCGCTGGACAATCTCTGCCACCCGGTATCGGTGATCCGGGAGGCGGAGGAGCTGGCGGCAGAGGCTTTCGGGGCGGCCCATGCCTTTCTGATGGTGGGCGGGACAACCTCGGCGGTACAGGCCATGGTGCTTTCCGCTGTAAAGAGGGGAGATAAGATCATCTTGCCCAGGAATGTGCACAGGAGCGTGATGGGAGCCATGGTCCTGTGCGGAGCGATCCCTGTTTACGTGGATCCGGACTCTGACAAAAGTCTGGGGATCCCTTTGGGAATGCGCCTGAGGGATGTGGAAAAGGCCATCCGCGAAAATCCGGATGCAAAGGCGGTCCTGGTGAACAATCCCACTTATTACGGGATCTGTTCGGATATTTGCGGGATCACAAAGCTGGCCCACGAACACGGAATGCTCTGCCTGGCTGATGAAGCCCACGGCACCCACTTTTATTTTAACGGCCGGCTGCCTGTCACGGCTATGGAGGCCGGCGCGGATCTGGCCGCAGTTTCCATGCACAAGTCCGGAGGCAGCCTGACCCAGAGCTCCCTTCTGCTGGCCGGCCCTAATGTCTCAGAGGGCTATGTGCGGCAGATCATCAACCTGACCCAGACTACCAGCGGCTCTTATCTGCTGCTGTCAAGCCTTGATATCTCCAGGCGGAATCTTGCCCTTCGGGGAGAGGAAGCCTTTGGGCGGGTGATGGGGCTTGCAGAGTACGCAAGAGACGAGATCAATGCCATCGGAGGCTACCGGGCCTTTGGAAGGGAGCTGGTAAATAAGGACAGCGTGTACGATTTTGATGTTACCAAGCTTTCCGTACATACACTGGACATCGGTCTGGCGGGGATCGAGGTCTACGACCTTTTAAGAGACGAATACGACATTCAGATCGAATTCGGGGATCTGGGCAATATCCTGGCCTATCTTTCCATCGGAGACCGGCCCCGGGATGTGGAACGCCTGGTAGGGGCGCTTTCAGAGATCCGGCGCAGGTATCAGAAAAGCAAAGCAGGGCTCATGCGCCAGGAATACATTGAACCCCAGGTGGCGGTGTCTCCCCAGGAAGCGTTTTATGCGGATAAGGAAATGCTTCCCATCGATGAGACAAAAGGGCGGATCTGCAGCGAGTTTGTCATGTGCTATCCTCCGGGGATCCCGATCCTGGCCCCTGGAGAAAAGATCACGGGGCAGATCCTGGCCTATATAAAATATGCCAAAGAAAAAGGCTGCAGCATGACCGGGCCGGAAGATCCGGATATTGAAAATCTGAATGTTTTAAAATAACAGGACGGTATTGTTCATAAGGGAAAGGAGGTTTTTGCTTTTGGAACTTTGGTTTTCTGAATCCCATACACCAAACGTAAAATTGTCCATCCGTGTGGACCGGCAGATCTACAGCGGAAAAAGCGAATTCCAGAGGATCGATGTGTTTGAGTCCCCGGAGTTCGGCCGCTTCCTTGTTCTGGACGGCTATATGATGCTCACGGAAAAGGATGAGTTTATTTATCATGAGATGATCACCCATGTACCCATGGCCGTGCATCCGGATGTAAAGGATGTCCTGGTGATCGGCGCAGGGGACGGCGGGGTGCTCCGGGAACTGACCCAGTATCCGGAAATACGGCATATAGACATGGTGGAGATCGATCCCCTTGTAGTGGAGGTATGTAAAAAATATCTCCAGAAAACGGCCTGCAGGCTGGAGGATCCCCGGGTGTCCATACATTATGAAGACGGTCTGAAGTTCGTACGTTCCAAAAAAGAAGAATACGATCTGATCATCGTAGATTCTACAGACCCTTTTGGGCCGGGAGAGGGATTGTTTACAAGAGAATTTTATGGAAACTGTTTTAAGGCTTTAAGAGAGGACGGGATCCTTGTGAACCAGCATGAGAGTCCCTACTATACAGAGGACGCCATTGCCTGCCAGAGGACACACAAAAATATCGTGCAGTCCTTCCCCATCAGCAGGGTTTACCAGGCACATATCCCCACCTATCCTTCCGGGCACTGGCTGTTCGGATTCGCCTCAAAGAAATATCATCCTTTGAAAAATCTGGATGAGATCCGCTGGAATATGCGGGGGATCGCCACCAGATATTATACGACCACCCTGCATAAGGGGGCCTTTTATATACCGGCATATGTGGAGGAATTATTGAAAAATGTTGAATAAAAATATAGAAACCTTTATGGCCTGCGACAGGGAGCCGGGGGAAGCAAAGATCGTTCTGTTCGGCGCGCCCTTTGACTCCACCACCTCCTTCCGGCCGGGGACCAGATTCGGAAGCGGGGCCATCCGCAGGGAATCCTACGGGATCGAGTGCTACAGCCCCTATCAGGATGCGGATCTGGAAGATACGGCGGTGACGGACTGCGGAGACCTGGAATTAAGCTTTGGAGATACCGGCAAAGCCCTGGAGGATATCCGCGGTTTTGCCGCCCGGATCCTTGGGGAAGAGAAGCTGCCCTTTATGCTGGGAGGGGAACATCTGGTTACCCTGGGCGCCTTTTCCGCTGTTTATGAGAAATACCCCCAGGTTCATATCATTCATTTTGACGCCCACGCGGATCTGCGGGAGGAATACCTGGGAGTGAAGCTTTCCCATGCCTGTGTGCTCAGAAGGTGCTGGGAGCTGGCGGGAGACGGCCGTATCCATCAGTTCGGGATCCGTTCCGGGGACCGGGAGGAGTTCCGCTGGGGAAAAGACCATGTAAATACAAATAAGTTCAATTTTGAAGGGCTTGCGGAGACCCTGGACGCTCTGAAGGGAAAACCGGTTTATTTCACCCTTGACCTGGACGTGCTGGATCCGGGGGTGTTCCCCGGGACCGGAACGCCGGAACCGGGCGGCGTATCCTTCGACCAGCTCCGGGAGGCGGCCACGATGGTGTGCAGCCGGGCGGACGTCGTGGGCTGCGATGTGAACGAATTAAGCCCGCATTACGACCAGAGCGGTGTGTCTACCGCCGCGGCCTGTAAGATCGTGAGGGAGATGCTCCTTGCGCTGAGCGGGGATAAAAAGAAATAAGAAAAAAAGATCAGGAGGAGAGGATCATGAGCAAAGTATTGATCATCGGCTGCGGAGGCGTAGCCAGTGTAGCCATCCACAAGTGCTGCCAGAACAGCGAGGTTTTCCAGGAAATCTGCATTGCCAGCCGCACAAAGTCAAAATGCGACGCATTAAAGGAAAAACTGGAAGGGACCACAAAAACGAAGATCACCACAGAGCAGGTGGACGCGGACAAGGTGGAAGAGGTAATAGCGCTCATAAAAAAAGTGCAGCCGGACCTTGTGATGAACATCGCCCTTCCCTATCAGGACCTTACCATTATGGACGCCTGTCTGGAATGCGGCGTAAACTATATGGACACCGCAAACTATGAGCCGGAGGATATCACGGATCCCGCCTGGAGGGCGGTTTATGAAAAACGCTGCAGGGAAGAAGGCTTTTCCGCCTATTTTGACTACTCCTGGCAGTGGGCCTATAAAGAAAAATTTGAAAAAGCCGGTCTTACCGCCCTTCTTGGTTCCGGCTTTGACCCGGGCGTGACCCAGGCTTACTGTGCCTATGCCCAGAAGCATCTTTTTGACCAGATCGATACCATCGATATCCTGGACTGCAACGGCGGCGACCATGGATACCCCTTTGCCACCAACTTCAATCCGGAGATCAACCTGAGAGAAGTTTCCGCTCCCGGATCCTACTGGGAAAACGGACACTGGGTGGAGATCCCGGCCATGAGCATAAAAAGGGAGTATGATTTTGACCAGGTGGGAGAGAAGGATATGTACCTTCTTCACCATGAGGAAATCGAATCCCTGTGCAAAAATATCCCCGGCGTAAAACGGATCCGTTTCTTTATGACCTTTGGGCAGAGCTACCTGACCCATATGAAATGCCTGGAAAATGTGGGCATGCTGTCTACAGAGCCCATTGAGTTTGAGGGACACCAGATCGTGCCCATCCAGTTTTTGAAGGCCCTCCTGCCGGATCCTGCAAGTCTGGGACCCCGCACAGTGGGAAAAACAAATATTGGCTGCATCTTTACCGGAAAGAAGGATGGAAAGGAAAAGACCGCTTATATTTATAACGTATGCGACCATCAGGAGTGCTTTAAGGAAGTGGGCTCTCAGGCGATCTCCTATACCACAGGGGTTCCGGCTATGATCGGAGCCATGATGCTGGTCACCGGAAAATGGAACAAACCAGGCGTATTTACCGTAGAAGAGTTTGATCCGGATCCCTACATGGAAGCCTTGAATAAATGGGGCCTTCCCTGGCAGATCCAGGACGACCCCAGGCTGGTGGACTGATGGAAAGAGAAAAACTGCGGACGCCTTATTTTCTGGTGGACGAAGAGCGGCTGCTGCACAACCTGCGTATCCTGGAGTCTGTGCAGCAGCGCACCGGATGTAAGATCCTTCTTGCCCAGAAAGCTTTCTCTATGTTTTATACCTACCCTCTTTTGCGAAAGTTCCTTGCCGGGACCACCGCCAGCGGTCTGTATGAGGCCAGGCTGGGCCATGAGGAATTCGGGGGAGAGACCCACGTGTTTTCTCCCGCCTACCGGGAAGAGGAGTTTGCCGAACTATTGAATTATGTGGACGATGTGGTGTTTAATTCTCCGGCACAGGTGAGGCGTTTTGCGCCTCAGGTACGGGCCCTTGGAAAATCGGCGGGGCTTCGGGTAAACCCGGAGTGCTCCACCCAGGAGGGACATGCCATTTATGATCCCTGCGCTCCTGGATCCCGGCTGGGGACCACACTGGAAAACTTTGAGGAAGACATCCTTCCTCTTCTGGACGGGCTGCATTTTCATACCCTTTGTGAGCAGAACGCGGATGCTCTTGAAAAAACAGTGGGGGCTTTTGAGGAAAAATTCGGCAGATACTTAAAGGGGCTGAAGTGGCTGAACCTGGGAGGGGGACACCACATCACAAGAGAGGACTATGATGTGGAACGTCTGATCCGGATCATCCGGCGTCTCCAGGATACCTATCAGGTGCAGGTGTACCTGGAGCCGGGAGAGGCGGTGGTATTAAATGCCGGCTTTCTGGCAGCGAAAGTCCTGGAGGTGGTCCGCAACGGGATGGACATCGCGATCCTGGACGCATCGGCGGCCTGCCATATGCCGGATGTACTGGAAATGCCTTACCGGCCGCCTGTGAAAGGAAGCGGAGAGGCAGGAGAGAAGCCCTATACATACAGACTGGCCGGTCCCACCTGCCTGGCAGGGGATGTGATCGGGGATTATTCCTTTGACGAACCCTTAAAGGAAGGAAGCCAGGTGGTCTTTGAGGATATGGCCCTTTACACAATGGTGAAAACCAATACCTTTAACGGAATGGGCCTTCCCTCCATTGTATATAGAAAAGCAGACGGAAGCTGCCAGCTTGTGCGCAGCTTTGGATACGAAGATTTTAAAAGCCGGCTTTCCTGAAAAGCCGGCTTTTCCTCCTGAACATAGGGAGAAACATCCTGAAATGTGCTATACTGGTCTATGTTGGTAATTTGAAAACGGGAGGGGACAAATGATCGATTTTAAAAGTGCCAGGGCGGCTTTTGAAGAGTATTTAAAGGAGTATGACCGGGACGATGACAAAATACGCTTAAAGATCGTCCATACCTATTGTGTGGTGGATTGCGTGGAAAATATTGCCCGCCGGATGGGGCTTCCCCGGGAAGACCGGGAGCTGGGTATGCTCATCGGCCTGCTCCACGATATCGGACGGTTTGAACAGATAAAAAGATACGACAGTTTTATGCCGGATACTATGGATCATGCAGCCTACGGCGCGGCTCTTTTGTTTGGAAAGCAGAAAATGATCCGGCGTTTTATAGAGGATGACCGATGGGACGGCATCATAGAGACGGCCATTGCCAGACACAGTGATTTTTCCCTGGAGGGAGTAGAAGGGGAACAAAAACTCCTCCATGCACGGCTGATCCGGGACGGGGACAAACTGGACAACTGCCGGGTAAAGCTGGAAGAGTCTTTGGAAACACTTCTGGGCGTATCCGCCCGGGAACCGCTGAAAGGAAAACTGTCTCCGGCAGTCTGGGAGGCCTGTTTGAAGGAGCGATCCGTACTTTCCGCAGACAGGAGAACAAAGCCGGACTATTGGGCCTCTTATCTGGCGCAGCTTTATGACGTAAATTTTCCGGCGACCTTTTCCATCATACTGGAAGAAAACTATGTCCCCAGGATCCTTTCCCGTTTACAATACGAAGACGAGGATACGCGGATAAAAATGAAACTTCTGTCAGAAAATCTGCAGGCCTATATGAGACGGCAGACCGGGGAAAGAAATTAAAAATGCCGGAAAAGAGGAAATAGAAAAGGATATAGGAAGGACCAGAAAGGAAACAAGAATGGATAAGAGAAAACTCAGTGAAAAAGAGCGGCTGGAATACCGTAAAAAAGCAAAGCTCGTTTTTCGGGAGCGGGCAGATTATTTTGCCTCATCCATGGGGCTTAGCTTTAACCGCATCGCCATACGGGAACAGCGGACAAGATGGGGAAGCTGCAGCAGCAAAAAAAATCTTAACTTTAACTGGAAGCTCCTTCTGGCGCCGCCCCAGGTGCTGGATTATGTGGTGGTGCATGAACTGTGCCATTTAAAACAGATGAACCATTCCAAAGCCTTCTGGACGGAGGTGGAGGCCGTTCTTCCTGATTATAAAGAAAGAAAAAGGTGGCTCCGGGAAAACGGAGCAGGACTGATGAATATTTGAACGGCAAAAAGGAAGCTTATAAAAAAGAATAGAAAATACGAGCACAAATTCTGGAAAAGCAGGTGAAAAAGTGAACTATATAGCAGATCTGCACATTCACTCCCGGTACTCCAGGGCCACCAGCAAAGAAGGCACCCCGGAGCATCTGGATCTATGGGCAAGGAAAAAAGGAATATCTATAGTAGGAACCGGAGATTTTACCCACCCCGCATGGCGGGAAGAAATGGAAGAGAAGCTGACCCCGGCGGAGGACGGGCTGTATAAACTGAAAGAGGAATACATCCTTAAAGAAACCGGACATCTGGATATGGAAGCCCCGAGATTTGTGATCTCCGGAGAGATCAGCTCTATTTATAAGAAAAATGGAAAGACCAGAAAAGTACATAATGTGATCCTGCTCCCCAGCCTTGAGGATGCGGAACGCTTGTCCAAAAAGCTGGAGACCATAGGCAATATCCATTCTGACGGCCGCCCCATCCTGGGCCTGGACTGCCGGGAGCTTTTGGAGATCATGCTGGATATCTGCCCGGAAGGGATCTTTATCCCGGCGCATATATGGACGCCGCATTTCTCCTTGTTCGGAGCCTTTTCCGGCTTTGATACCATTGAAGAATGCTTTGAAGATCTTACGCCCCAGATCCGTGCGCTGGAAACGGGCCTGTCTTCGGATCCTCCCATGAACTGGCGCTGGTCTGCTCTGGACCGGTTCAATCTTGTGTCCAATTCGGATGCCCATTCCCCGGGAAAACTTGGAAGGGAAGCCAATCTGCTGGACATAGAAATGTCCTACCAGGGTCTTTACCGTGCCATCCAGGAAGGAAAAGGGCTTTCGGGGACCATCGAATTTTTTCCGGAAGAAGGAAAATATCACTTTGACGGCCATCGGAAATGCCATTTGTGTTTAAGCCCAAAAGAAGCGGAAAAATACGAAGGCAAATGTCCCGTATGCGGAAAAAAGCTTACTATCGGAGTGGACCACCGGATCGTACAGTTATCTGACCGGGAAGATGGGTTTGTAAAGGAAAACGGCAGACCATTTGAAAGCCTGGTCCCGCTGCCGGAGGTGATCGGTGCCTCCACCGGCCGGAGTGCTTCCTCGAAAAAAGTGATGGAACAGTACGAAAATATGATCGCAAATCTGGGAACAGAGTTTTCCATATTAAGGGAAGTTCCCACAGAAGATATCCAGGCTCTTTGGGGCGGCCATATCGCAGAGGGGATCAAACGCCTTCGGGCCGGCCAGGTAAAACGAAATCCGGGATTTGACGGAGAGTATGGCACGATCCAGCTTTTTGACCCGGACGAGATCCAGAATCTGGAAGGACAGATGAGCTTTTTTGCGGAATTTCCCATGCAAACCAGCTCTCAGGAGGATGCACCCGTGCCGGGCAGGGAGAAAGAGGACGCACCTGTCTGGAAGAACGAGGAGCAGACCCAGGAAAAGGAAACAGGAGAAAGGACAGGAACAGAAGCACTAGCCCCGGCAGAAGAACCAAATTCCCGGCAAAAGGAGGCTGTGGAGTCCTTTGGGCGCACTGTGGCGGTGATCGCTGGCCCCGGCACCGGAAAGACAAAGACGCTGGTGGCCAAAATTTTATATCTGTTGGAAAACAGAAGAGTTATGCCATCGGAGATCACTGCAGTGACCTTTACCAACCAGGCTGCCAGGGAGATGAAGGAGAGAATCCTGAAAAAGACCGACGCTGGAAGAAATTTCTCCCGCCTGACCATAGGAACGTTCCACTCCATATGTCTGGATTTCCTGAAAAAGCAGGGAAAGGAAGTGATCCTTGCCCAGGAAAGCGACAAGGAAGAATGGGCAGATACGATCTGCCGGGAATATGGCCTGGACATTTCTGCGGGGAAATTTTTGTCGGCAGTATCTGTATGGAAGACCAAGGACGGAGAGGTTCCTGGCCGGGAAGAGACCGTGCCGGAAGCGGCAATGGAGGCATATCAGAAACGTTTAAAAGAAAATGCACGGTATGATTTTGATGATCTTCTTTTGGAAACCCTGTGTATTTTCGAAGAAAAAAAGAAAGAAGAGCAGGAGATTTTCAAGGAGTTTTCTTATCTTCTGGTAGATGAGTTCCAGGACATCAGCCCCTTGCAGTACCGGCTGGTAAAAGCCTGGAACCGATACGGCAGGGAACTGTTCGTGATCGGAGATCCGGATCAGTCCATTTATGGTTTCCGAGGCTCCGATGGGGCATGCTTCGAGCATATAAAAGAGGACTTTCCGGAAGCCCAGGTGGTGGCGCTGACGGAAAATTACCGAAGTACAGGGAACATTTTAAAGGGAGCGGTAAACGCGGTTTCCTTTAATGGAGGAGAAGAGCGATACCTGCATCCGGTTAAGGAAGAAGGCCTCCCTATCCGTGTGGTGGAAACCGGCTCCAAGATGGCAGAAGCGATCTTTGCAGCAAAGGAGATCACACGGATCATCGGCGGGATCGATATGCTGGACGCACAGCAGCAGCGGGCAGGCCAGAAGGAAGAGAAGAACCGGACTTTCCGGGATATCGCCATTTTGTACCGGACCCATCATCAGGCAAGGCTTTTGGAAAAGACTTTAAGCCAGGAGGGAATCCCCTATGTTGTAAACGGCAGAGAGGACTTCTTAGGAAAACCTCTTGTCCGTGGGACGATCCAGTTTTTCAGCTCTCTGATCCATCCAGAGGACGGCGGATACCAAAAGGATGCCCAAAGGCTTTTGTGGGGAACAGAGGAAACGTTTCCCTCTATAGCCTATGGGCAGATGGCGGAAAAATACAGAGAAAAATGGAAGAAGACAAGCTCCAAAAAACTGCTGGCACAATGGATGGAAGATCTTGGCCGGCAGGAAGACAAAGACCTGCAAAAGCTTTTGGGAATATCGGTTTTGTATCCCAAGATGCCGGAATTTTTGGAGGCGCTTGTCTTAGGAGAGGAAGGGGATCTTAAGCGCTGCAGCGGAAAAAGCTATACTCCGGACGCGGTGCAGCTGATGACCCTTCACGGATCCAAGGGCCTGGAATTTCCGGTGGTGATCCTATATGGCGCCGGAAAAGGAGAACTGCCTTTGGAAAGTGAGAAACATCCTGTGGATATCCAGGAGGAACGCAGGCTTTTTTATGTGGGTATGACCAGGGCAAAGGAAGAACTGATCCTGACCTATGCAAAAGAACCTTCGGAATTTTTGGGAGAGATAGGCGAAGACTGTGTCAAAAAGGAACATACCGGAAAAGCACGTACTTTGGAGAGCGGCGTACAGATGAGCTTGTTTGATTTTATGTAAAGATGAGGAGGAAAAGGAATATGGCGGCAAAGATCGGGATCCTATCGGACACCCACGGGCTTTTACGGCCGGAGGTTTTGGAAATTCTGGAAACCTGCGATTATATTTTTCATGCGGGAGATGTGGACAAACCGGAGCTGCTGGACAAACTGCGGCCCCTTGGGAATATTTATGTGGTGCGGGGAAACAATGACAGAGACTGGGCGGCAGGGCTTTCAAGAAGTCTGCACTTTACGGTAGAGGGCGTAGAATTTTTTATGACCCATGACCAAAGAGACGTGGCCTGGAACCTGGGAAATGTACAGGTGGTGATCTATGGACATTCCCACAAATATGCGGAAAGGACCGTCGACGGACGGCTTTGGCTGAACCCGGGAAGCTGCGGAAGAAGCCGCTTCGGCGGAGACGTTACTATGGCAGTGATGACGGTGGATAAAGGAACCTATCATGTGGAAAAAATAGTATTTGAGCAATAAAACAGCAAAAGTAAAAAAGGAGAACAGCAGAAATGAAATATGTAAGACAATTTTGCATCATTTTACTTGTTTCTTTCCTGGGAGAGATCTTGTATATGGCTCTCCCTTTTCCCATTCCGGCAAGTGTATACGGGCTTGTACTGATGCTGACGGCTTTGAAGACCGGCATCATTAAAGTGCAGCAGGTAAAGGATGCGGCGGTCTTTTTGATCGAAGCCATGCCGGTGATGTTCATTCCGGCAGGCGTAGGACTGATGACCTCCTGGGAAACCTTAAGGCCCATCTGCTTTCCGGTACTCATTATCACGATCCTTACAACGGTATTTGTGATGGCAGTAACTGGCCGTGTGACGCAGTTTGTGATCAGAAGAGAACAAAGGGGGAATAAATAATGGGTGTTTTGGAGAACTCTTTGTTTTGGGGCGCGGCCTTAAGCCTTCTTGCCTATGAACTGGGCCTGCTTTTAAAGAGAAAATTCCGGATGGCGATCTTCAATCCCCTTCTTATTGCGATCCTCTGTGTGATCGGAGTGCTTTCTGTGCTGGGGATCGATTATGACAGCTACAACGAAGGAGGCAGGTATATCAGCTACCTTTTAACCCCGGCAACGGTTTCTCTGGCGGTTCCTTTGTATCAGCAGCTGACGCTTCTTAAAAAAAATATCAAGGCTGTGGCGGCAGGGATCCTGTCCGGCGTGCTGGCAAGCCTGGGGAGCGTATTTCTTCTGGCAAAGCTTTTTGGCCTTTCCCATGAGGAATATGTCACGCTGCTGCCCAAGTCCATCACCACAGCTATAGGAATGGGCGTATCCGAAGAACTGGGCGGCATTGTGACCATTACCGTGGCCGTGATCATCATCACCGGTGTATTGGGAAATATGGTGGGAGATGTTGTGTGCCGGCTTTTTCGGATCCAGGAACCGGTAGCCAAAGGTCTGGCTTTGGGAACCTCTGCCCATGCCATTGGAACTTCCAAGGCTATGGAACTGGGAGAAGTGGAAGGCGCCATGAGCAGTCTGGCCATTGCAGTGGCAGGACTTCTGACGGTGATCGCAGCCTCTTTTTTTGCCAATTTATTATAAAGGATATTATGCGCTTTTTGCACAAAAAAATGGAATGATTTTTGTATAAACTAGTCGAAACGTGCATTGACTTTACTAGTAACATGAGTAAAATAAATTAAATCAAAGACAGAATCACCGACAGTTTTGGCGGCAGTTTTGTCTCAAGGAAAAGGAGGGAGCAAAACGGAGAACTTTTCAAGTACACTGATGGAAGAACTGAACTGCAAAACGGTTTTTACCATACCTGTATTCGGCGGGATCCCTGTATTAGAGTCAGTGGTGGTCACCTGGGTGCTCATGGCAGTCCTGGTGCTTTTGTCTCTTTTGCTGGTCCGCGATCTGAAGGTGGAAAATCCGGGACGCAGGCAGCTGCTTTTGGAATCGGGAGTGGAGTTTCTCTACAACTTCTTTCATGGGATCCTGGGAGAAGAGGGAAAGAGATACATTCCCTATCTGATGACCGTGGTAGTGTACATAGGCTTTGCTAACGTGTGCGGCATCTTTGGGTTCACGCCGCCCACCAAGGACTTAAACGTCACGGCGGGAATGGCAGTCATGAGTATCGTGTTGATCGAATACGCGGGGATCCATCAAAAGGGAATAAAAGGCTTTGGGAAAAGTTTTTTGGAGCCGATCCCCATCATGCTTCCAATCAATATCATGGAAGTGCTGATCCGCCCCACGTCACTATGTATGCGTCTGTTCGGAAACATTCTGGGAGGATTTGTGGTCATGAAGCTGATCGAATTCATCTGCCCGCTGCTTCTTCCCATACCTTTGAGCCTGTATTTCGATTTTTTTGACGGGTTTATACAGGCCTATGTATTTGTCTTTCTGACCTCTCTGTTTATGAAAGAGACGATGGAATGACAGCAGGATTTAGAAAAACCATAAATAATTATACAGATTATCAGGAGGAATAAGACTATGACAAGTTTGATCGCTATTGGAGCAGCTATTGCAGCATTAACAGGTATTGGAGCAGGTATCGGAATCGGACTGGCAACCTCTAAGGCCGTGGAAGCCATCGCAAGACAGCCGGAGGCAGAGAGCAAGATCAGCAAGAACCTTCTTTTAGGATGTGCCCTTGCAGAAGGTACCGCCATCTTTGGATTTGTAATCGGACTTTTGATCATCGTATTACTGGGATAAAGAGACGGCAGGCTTTAGAAAAAGAAAGGCAGGTGGACCTGGTGATACAAATCAATATCAACCTTGTCTTTACGATCCTTAACCTGATCGTTCTTTATTTGCTGATGAAGAAATTTCTGTTCGGACCGGTGCTGAATGTGATAGAAAAAAGGAAGAACCTGATCGAGCAGCAGTTTGCAAATGCCAGGGAAAGCGAAGAACGCGCCCATACGCTGGAGGCAAAATACGAAGAGGCCCTGAAATCTGCAAAAGAAGAATCTTTTAGGATCGTGGACCAGGCAAAGACGGAAGCAAATGTCCAGGCACAGAAGATCGTGGAGGAAGCAAATGTCCAGGCGGCGCAGCTGCTCACAAAGGCAAATAAGAGCATACGCGCCCAGCAGGAAAATGCCATGAGAGAGATGGAAGGAAAAGTCGCAGAGCTTGCAATGGATGCGGCCTCCAAGATTTTAGGAGAAAAAAACAGTACCCAACATGATTTGTCTTTATACGACCAATTTATAAAAGAAGCAGGTGATTTCGATGACGGAGACGGCCAATAATTACGCACGCGTGCTGTATGAGCTGCCCATCCGCCGGGAATCCATTGAAGAGGCAAAACAGATCTTGGCCGTACCCCAGGTTGGGCGGGCGCTGGAAAGCCCGGTGGTACCCTGGATCCAAAAGCAGCAGGTGATCGGACGGCTGTTTCCTGAGGACATGCAGAATTTTCTGAAGGTAGTCTGCCGGTATCAGAAAATAGACCAGATCCAGGATATTTTTTATGCCTATGATGCCCTCTGTCTGAAACAGAACGGAACATTAAAGGCTGTCCTTAGGTATGTCACGCCTCCTATGGAGGAGCAGAAAAAAAAGATCATAGAATTTCTGAAAAGAAAATTTCATGTACAGGCAGTAGACCTGAAGCTTGAGGAAGACAAAAGCCTGGCAGGCGGCTTTGTGCTGAGCGCCCAGGGCCATGAGTTTGACTGGAGTCTTTTGGGCAGGTATAAAAAACTGCGGCAGAAACTGATGCGGAGGTGAAGAAGATGAGTGCAGTGAATCCAGATGAGATTATTTCTATACTAAAAGAAGAGATTGAACATTACGATGAGATCAGCAAGGATCAGGAAGTCGGTACCGTCATCTCCGTGGGAGATGGGATTGCCACAGTTTACGGCATTGACCATGCGATGTACGGGGAAGTGGTGGTGTTTGAAAACGGATTAAAGGGTATGGTCCAGGACATCCGTGCAAACAGCATGGGCTGCATCCTTTTTGGAAAGGACACTGGTATCCGGGAAGGGACCAAAGTAGCCCGTACACAAAAGCAGGCCGGAATTCCCGTAGGCGAGGGATTTATCGGAAGGATCGTAAATGCGCTGGGAGCCCCCATTGACGGAAAAGGGGAAATTTCCCAGGAAGGCTACCGGCCGGTGGAAAATCCGGCGCCGGGGATCATTGAGAGAAAATCCGTAACAGTGCCTCTGGAAACCGGAATCCTTTCCATAGATTCTATGTTCCCCATTGGACGGGGCCAGCGTGAGCTGATCATAGGAGACCGTCAGACAGGAAAAACTTCCATTGCAATGGAGGCGATCCTCAACCAAAAAGGAAAAGACGTGATCTGTATTTACGTTGCCATCGGACAAAAGGCTTCCTCTGTGGCAAAGATCGTTTCCACTTTGGAAAAGGCGGGGGCGCTGGAATATACAACGGTATTTTCCGCTACAGCCAGCGACTGTGCGCCTCTGCAGTATATTGTTCCTTATGCGGGAACGGCTTTGGCTGAGTATTTTATGTATAAAGGAAAAGATGTACTGATCGTGTACGATGATCTTTCCAAACATGCGGTTGCCTACCGGGCCCTGTCCCTGCTTCTGGAGCGCTCTCCAGGACGTGAGGCATATCCGGGAGATGTATTTTATCTCCATTCCAGACTTTTGGAACGTTCCAGCCGCCTAAGCGACGAGGCCGGCGGCGGATCGATCACGGCCCTTCCCATTATCGAAACACAGGCAGGAGACCTTTCGGCCTATATTCCTACCAATGTGATCTCTATCACAGACGGACAGATATTCCTGGAGAGTGACCTGTTCTTTGCCGGAATGCGTCCTGCAGTGAATGTGGGACTGTCTGTTTCCAGAGTGGGCGGAGCGGCCCAGGCGAAAGCAATGAAAAAAGCGGCCGGGAGCATCCGTATCGACCTGGCTCAGTACCGGGAAATGGAAGTCTTTACCCAGTTCAGCTCCGACCTGGACGAAAGCACCATGGAGCAGCTGCAGTACGGAAGCTGCCTGATGGAACTTTTAAAACAGCCCCTTGGAAGCCCCTTAAGCCTTCACCAGCAGGTGATCACCCTTTGGGCTGCAACCAACAAGATGCTGGTCCATGTGGAAAAGAATAAGATAAAACAGTACCAGAAAGACCTTTTGGACTACTTTGACAATGTGTATCCGGAGATTGGAAAAGAGATCGAGGAGACCAAGGTCCTTTCCGATGAACTTGGGGAAAGGATCGTCAAGGCGGCAAAGGAATTCCGGGACAGAAACAGTTGATAGAAAAGGCATAGAAGGAGGAAACTATGGCAAACGCAAAGGAAATACAGACCAGGATCAAAAGTATCCAGGATACCATGAAGATCACAAATGCCATGTATATGATTTCTTCTTCCAAGATGAAAAAAGCAAAAAAGGTTCTGGAAGAAACGGAACCATATTATTACAATATGCAGGGGGCGATCGCCAGGCTGCTCCGGCATATCCCGGATATCCGGCATCCATTTTTCAGCGAGCGCCATTTGATTCCCAAAGAACAGAGAAAGATCGGCACCATTGTGATCACCGGAGACAAAGGAATGGCAGGCGCATACAACCATAATGTCCAGAAAATGACAGAGGAGTTTCTGGAAACACCGGGAATCCACAAGCTGTATGTCCTGGGTGTTGTAGGAAGACAGTATTTTGGAAAAAAAGACGTGGATATGGATGGAAGCTTTCATTATACTGTACAGAAGCCTACCATGCACCGGGCCCGTGTGATCGCGGACGAGGTGGTCCGGGCTTTTATTGAGCGGGAACTGGATGAAGTGCGGATCATCTTTACACAGATGCAGAATGCCGTTTCCATGGAAAACGTGAATATGCAGCTGCTGCCTTTAAAGAAAGCAAGCTTTCAGCCCCAAGAGATCCCGGTGGATATTCATCAGGAAGAACTGGAATTTTCTCCGTCGCCGGATGCAGTTTTGGACATTATGATCCCGGATTATATAACCGGACTGCTTTACGGCTGTCTGGTGGAAGCCTATGCCAGCGAAAACAATGCCAGGATGATGGCGATGCAGGCCTCTACGGACAGTGCCAGGGAAATGCTCCGGGAATTGTCCATTCAGTATAACCGTGCACGCCAGGCTGCCATCACCCAGGAGATCACCGAAGTGATCGGCGGTGCAAAAGCCCAGAAAAGGAAGTGACGAGGATGAACAAAGGTAAGATTGTACAGGTCATGGGACCTGTGGTAGATGTAATATTTGAACAGGGCGAGCTTCCAAATATCAAGGACGCCCTGGAAGTGACCAATAAAGGCACAAGATGTGTCATGGAAGTAGCCCAGCATATGGGAAACCGTATGGTGCGCTGCATCATGCTGGGCGCCAGCGAAGGCCTTCAAAGGGACCGGGAGGTGACCGCTACCGGAAGCGGCATTAAGGTTCCGGTAGGAGATAAAACCCTGGGAAGATTGTTTAACGTTTTGGGAGACACTGTGGACGGGGGCCCTTCCCTTAAGGACGAGGAGCACTGGGTGATCCACAGGGATCCGCCCAGTTTTGAAGAACAGAGTCCTGCTGTGGAAATCCTGGAGACCGGGATCAAAGTGATCGACCTTCTGGCCCCCTATGCAAAGGGAGGAAAGATCGGGCTTTTCGGCGGCGCCGGCGTAGGGAAGACCGTACTGATCCAGGAGCTGATCCAGAATATCGCCACCGAGCATGGAGGATATTCCATCTTTACCGGTGTAGGCGAGCGTTCCAGAGAGGGAAATGATCTGTGGTCAGAGATGAAGGAGTCCGGCGTTCTCAGCAAAACCTCCCTGGTGTTCGGCCAGATGAACGAGCCGCCGGGATCCCGTATGCGCGTGGCCGAGACAGGCCTTACCATGGCAGAGTATTTCCGGGACAAAGAGCACCGGGATGTGCTGCTTTTTATTGACAACATTTTCCGTTTTGTACAGGCTGGTTCCGAGGTATCCGCGCTTTTGGGACGTATGCCTTCTGCAGTGGGCTACCAGCCTACCCTGGCAACAGAGATGGGTGAGCTGCAGGAGCGGATCGCTTCTACCAGAGAAGGTTCGGTTACTTCGGTGCAGGCAGTGTATGTTCCGGCAGATGACTTGACAGACCCGGCTCCGGCTACTACTTTTGCCCATCTGGATGCCACTACCGTCTTATCCAGAAAGATCGTGGAACAAGGTATTTATCCGGCGGTGGATCCGCTGGAATCAACTTCCAGGATCCTGGAGCCGGAGGTAGTGGGAGAAGAGCACTACCAGGTAGCCCGAAAAGTACAGGAGATCCTTCAAAAGTACAAAGAACTTCAAGATATCATTGCGATCCTTGGTATGGAAGAATTGTCGGAAGAGGATAAGAAGGTGGTGTACCGGGCAAGAAAAATCCAGAGATTTTTGTCCCAGCCCTTCCACGTGGCGGAGAATTTCACCGGAATCAAAGGAAAATATGTGCCCCTTACGGAAACCATCCGTGGATTTAAGGCGATCATAGAAGGGGAAATGGATTCCTATCCGGAAAGTGCATTTTTTAATGTGGGAACCATCGAAGATGTAAAGGAAAAGGCAAAGGCCTATAGTGAGGAGTGATGTCTATGGCAGAGACATTCGGCATGGAAATTTTTGCCAGCAATAAGCGCTTTTTTTCCGGACGTGCCAGGAGCCTGGCGATTCCGGCTGCAGACGGTGAGCGGGTTTTTCTGGCCCACCATTCCAATATGGTCTGCGCGATCATCCCGGGGGAAATGCGCTTTGAGGATGAAAGCGGGCAAAAGACTGTGGTTGCCGTGAGCTCAGGTTTTGTGGAGATGATCAATAACCGTGTCAAGGTATTTTGCTTTTCTGTAGAGCGGCCCGAGGAAATTGACATACGGAGAGCACAGGAAGCTAAAGAGCGGGCAGAAGAACAGCTGCGTCAGAAACAGAGCATCCAGGAATACCACATGAATCAGATGGCCCTTGCCAGAGCCATGACACGGCTGCGCGTCACCAAAAAACAGGAGCTTTAAAAGAACATTTTTTGGAAATGCAGGAGGAATCCTGGAATTACAGAAGAAAAAGGGACTTGTGATATAGTGAACCTATCACAGGTTCCTTTTTGATTTGGCAATGACGGGCCGAACACGTCAGAAAAGAGGATGGAGTATGAAAAAGTTAAAGATGTGGCTGGGAGGGATTTTGACGGTCCTTTTGCTGGCCGGGAGTTTTCTGGTGCCCATAGAAGCCGCAGCGGCAGAAGGAATGGTGAGGAATCCCGGCGTAGTATCCCTGGCAGAAGGGAAAAAATATACCAATCTGGACGCAACCGGCGATGGCCGGGCAGACTCCCTTTTGTGGGAAACCCGCAGAGAAGAAGGCCTTTTTTCATCCGGAAGGAAGACATTGGAAATCTCGATAAATGGACGCCGGGCCTTCCGCCTGAAGGATCCCTACTATGAGGGCGATGCTACCTATCGGTATGAAGTGAAGCTTTGTACCCTGGACAGAAATAATGTCCTGTTTTTTATCCGGACGATCAGTGAAACAGAACATTACAATTTCTGCCGCCTTTTCCAGTACAAAAACGGAAAACTTAAGATGGTGCTGGACTTAAAGAAAATCTATAAAAATATCTTCCACTACCGGGAATGCATTGACGTATCGAGTGCGGGAAACGGACGGATCCGTTTTCGCTGGTATGGACAGGTGGGAGTGACAGGAGCCCTGAACTGGAACGTGACCTTTGTAGATTCAGGAGGGACACTGAAACGGCAGGGACGTACCTGCCCTGTCCTTTCCAAGGACAGGAACAAAACCTGGACTGCTTCCAGGAGTTTCCGGGCCTACGAGACCGCCAGGCTTTCCACAACTGTATTCCAGGTGAAACCGGGGGACAAGGTAAAGGTTACCAGTGTATATAATGACGCCAAGCGTCTTTATATAAGAATCATCAATCAAAAGGGACAGGCAGGGTGGGTGCCCTGCCCCAATGACAGCAGTCCCTATTTTAGGGAATCCATTTATGTAGGCTAGGATGTCCCGGCATGTATGAAAAGGAAAAGAAAACACACACCAGGCAAAATGCAGAATGGTGTGTGTTTTCTTTTGAAAAATTATTCTTTGGGAGAAAGTTCAGTAGACTCGCTGTCTTTTGTTTCTGGCTGCTGGTAGGGCCGATAGGGTTCCCAGTAATGCTCATTCTCTTTATTTTCTTCTTCCTCTTTGGCCAGCCGGCGCTTTTTTTCTGTAAGGATATAAAGCCCCAGGCCGATGATCCCGGCGGCTACAATGATCTGAGGAAGCTTATAGGAAATGCTGCTGAGCATATTGGCCAGATTATAGGGAAGGATCCAATAGAGGATCTCCGTAAAATTGTTCCAGAGGATCGTCGCGCCAAAGACGATCAGGACTACGGCGATCAGGATGCGGTATTTATCAAGAAAGGCCTCGCTGTCGCCCACAAGCCGGTCTAAATGGAGCACATAGCTGTCCTCCACCGAATGAAACTCTTCCTCAGAGAGGGATTTCAGGTTGTGTACATTGAAAAAACTGTAAAACCACAGGATAGGCACGAACATGATGATCCACCCCATCCCTGTACCGCTTGCTAAAGCGATCAGCGACCAGAACAGGAGCATGATGCTGATCCCCTGCCTGCGGAAACCCATATACATTTCACCTGCTCCCGGAATAAGAGAAAAAATAAAAAGCCAAAATCCTTTTTTTTGTTTTGTCATGCTATTTACCTCCATGTAATAATGTATTTGAAATCCGATTCAGATAGTCCGTTATTTTTTGCGAACCATCAAAAAGTCCCCTTCCCAGCCCCAGGGAAAATCGATAAAGAGAATCCTTCTGTCCGTCCTCATCCAAAAGCGGCTCCACCTCTTCATAGAATCCGCTATCCTGGTGAATGGGGGCAAAGTCTATCGGGCCTGCCGCTGTAAAGAACAGCAGAAAAAGCGCAATGGCGATCCCTGCCCCGGTTTGAAGCCAAAACTGGAAAAGCTGCAGTTTACGGGGAGCCCTTTGGACAGATTTTTGGATCCGGAGCGAAGGAGAGGCCGCCTGGGAAAGGATCTCTCCCTTAAGATAAGCAGGGGCCGGAACATTGGCCGGATCTTCTTCTTTTTCCAGAAGCTGCTGAAGACAAAAATCGCAGGAATCCGCATGTTCCAAAAGTCGGATCATGGTCTGGGTATCCATTTCCCCCTTATGAAAGCTTTCTAAATTTTCCTTGCTAAGATGCATTTGGATCACGCCTCCTTTCATTGACTTCCAGCATTTTTCTCAGCATACCCTTGGCCCGGTAAAGCTGGGTCTGTATGGTCTTGGGCTTTTTTCCGCTTCTTTCGGCTATTTCACCTATGGAAAGCTGCTGGCAGAAATGTGCCGTGGCAACTTCTTTATAAGGACTTTTCAGCTTTTGGCAGAGAAGATAGATCTGCCGGTTTTGATCTTCCAGGAGAAAGCGATCCTCCGGCGAAGGATGCAGATCCGGTATCCGGGAAAAGTAAAGATCCTCCGTGGGGACGGTACGGCGTCCGGCTGCTTTCAAAAAGTCCAGGCATTTTCGCACTGCGATCTTGCAAAGCCAGGCTTTTTCATAGACCCCGTCAAAATGAGAAAGATTTTTGTAGGCAGATAAAAACACTTCCTGGGTCAGATCTTCTGCGTCAAAGGGGTTGCCCACAGATTTCAGGCATAGGGAATAGATCAGATCCTGGTATTGGCTGATCAGATATTCCAAATATTCTTCCTGAGAAATGTTATCATCCCCTTTCTGTATCTGTTCACTTATTATAACGCGCCAGAGAGCCTGGTGTCTTCAAAATGCAAAAAAAATTTACTGGATTTCAGTCCCTGCCGCCGGATGATTCTTGCGAACAGGTGGGGAATGTTCTATACTTGGAAAAGATGAGGAAATATGTCAGGCGGGCAGAAAGGCTGCCCAAAAGGAGGAAGAGATGATTCAGACGCAGCGGCTTTATTATGAGAATGTATACTGCAGGGAATTCGAAGCTGTGGTTTTAGACTGCAGAAAACAAAAAGACGGATATGCACTGCTTTTAGATAAAAGTGCTTTTACCCGGAGGGCGGCGGACAGCCAAGCGATCAGGGATACATTGGCGAAATAGAGGTGACGGAGGTTTTGGAAAAAGACGGAGAACTGCTCCATTATACCAGACAGCCTGCAGCTGTCGGGGAGAAGGTTCCCTGCCGGATCTGCTGGGAGAAACGTTTTGATCTGATGCAGCAGCACTCCGGAGAGCATATGGTAAGCGGCCTGGTGCACAGCCGGTTTGGCTATGACAACGTGGGTTTTCATATGGGAAGCGATGTGATCACCATTGATTTCAACGGCATTCTGACCCGGGAGCAGCTAAAAGAAATAGAGGCAGAAGTGAACAAAAGGATCTGGGAAAATACACCGGTGGAAATATTTTATCCATCTGGAGAAGAACTGGAACAGCTTCCCTATAGAAGCAAAAAAGAGCTTACCGGACAGGTGCGGCTGGTACGATTCCCCGGGACAGATCTCTGTGCGTGCTGCGGAACCCACGTTTCCCATACAGGAGAGATCGGACTGGTGAAGCTTTTGTCCGTGGAAAAATTCCGGGAAGGGGTACGGGTAGAAATGCTCAGCGGAAGGCGGGCTCTTCAATATCTTGATGAGACAGAAGCCCAGAACCGCCAGATCTCTATGCGCTTGTCTGCAAAACCAGATAAGACGTCAGAGGCTGTGGAGCACCTTCAGGAAGAAAATTTCCGGTTAAAAGGACGTGTAATGCAGCTGGAGGAAAAATGGTTTTCCCAGACAGCCAAAGAACAGGCCGGAAGGGGAAATGTGCTCCTTATTTTCCAGGAAGAACTGGAACCGGACAGCATCCGGCGGCTGGCAGACGCAGTGATGCATACCTGCGGCGGCCGCTGCGCAGTCTTTGCCGGCAGGGAGGAAACCGGATATAAATATGCCATGGGAGAAGAACAGGGAGATCTCCGGGATTTTACCAAAGAGATGAATGCCGCCCTTTTGGGAAGAGGAGGCGGGAAGCCTTTTTTTGTACAGGGATCGGTGAAAGCCGGAAAAGAAGAGATCCAAAAGTTTTTCGCACAATAACTTTTACAGAAGAAACGGTTTTGGAAGAAACGAGGTGAAGAGAATGTTTGGAGAATGTCACGCCCATATTTTTATGAACGGTGTGAACTATAAAAAGGCGGTACAGATCCACGCCGATGGTGTGCAGGACTGGGTGATAGAAAAGCATCTGCAGGCCTATAAGGATGCAGGTGTTTTCTTTGTGCGGGACGGAGGAGACGCCATTGGGGTTTCCAAACGGACGAAAGAACTGGCAGGAGACTATGGGATCGATTACCGTACGCCCATTTTTGCCATCCACAAAGAGGGACACTATGGGGCCATTGTAGGCCGCAGTTTTTCCAATTTGCGGGAATACCATAAAAGAGTTCTGGAAGCAAAGGAGGAAGGCGCGGATTTTGTTAAGATCATGACCACCGGCCTTCTGGACTTTGATAATCACGGAAAGATCACGGGAACGCCTTTGGATCGGGAAGAAGTAAAAGAAATGGTCCACATCGCCCACCAGGAGGGATTTGCTGTGATGAGCCATACCAATGGCGTATATGGCGTGCAGGCGGCTGTGGAAGCAGGCGTGGACAGCGTAGAACATGGAAATTATATGGATGAGGAAACCATCACTATGCTTGCAGAAAGCGAGACCGTCTGGGTACCCACTCTGGTCACGGTGCGGAATCTTCTGGGAGACGGGAGATACGAAGACGCTGCCCTTTTGCCCATTGTCCAATGGGGGGAGCGCAGCCTGCGTCTTGCCTTTGAAAAAGGGGTAAAGACCGCCCTGGGCAGTGACGCAGGGGCCTATCGCGTGCCCCACGGAAAAGGGATCCAGGATGAGATGACTGCGTTCCTTTCCATTTTGGGAGATACCCAGGAAGTCCGTACCTGGATGGAAAAAGGGGAGGAAGAAATAAAAAGACGATTTCTTCCCTAGGCGTCTTCGATCTTCAGACTGGTATAGATATTGGAATTTCCTGACCGGGACGGGTTAAAGGTCACTTGTATGGAACTGCCCACAAGCATCCCGCCGGTGGAGGAATTTTCCGCTCCCTGGGTGGTGCAGGTGACCAGTGCGCCGTCGGCGGTCTGGATGGTCGTGGTATTGGCCGTAGAACCTACGATGGTCCCGGAAACGGTAAAGGAAATATGCCGGTCATTTTCCTTTGCAGGATCTTCACCAGTAACAGCAAGGACGGTGATCTCTGAAAGAGTGCGCCCATCAAACTCTCCTGTGTAGACAACCGTCACATGAGAGCCGGGGGCGGCGCCGCCCTTTAGATATACGGGGATGGAAGTGAGGCCGATGGTGAGCTCTTCTTCTCCCCCTTGAGGCAGTACCGTCAGTCCCTCAAGGCTGATATCCTGGATCACAGCCTGAAACTCTTTTTCCTGTTCTGATTCCTCTGTTTCCTCTTCAGGAAGGGGAGTAGGAGTGGGGTCAGGAATCCGGATGGGATCTATATTGGAGATACTGGTCACTTTTAAGTGGCCGGCATCTAAAATCTGAGGATCTTCTTCGCTGGAAGAAGGAAATTTTCCTTTAAAGTGCAGATAGACCCAGTCCCTTGGCTTTATGCCGTTCTGGTAGTATTGCTCCGTGCCTGTGATGGGGTAGGTGGCGGTTTTTCCTGATTTTGAACGGATGGTGATGGTGTTGGGGGTCAGAGAAAGGACCCTGCCGTATGCGCTGCGGTCTTCCAGCTGGTTCTTTTTATTGATCTCGTCTACCACTTTTAAGGCTTTTACCTGGCTGGTGTCGGTCCCGTTAAGCTGTCCTTCGTAAATAATGCTGACTTCATCTCCGGATATGATGCCGTTCTGGCATTCCAGGGAGGCCTGGGACACATCAAAAGTATACAAAGTGCCTTCCGCCAGAAGGGTGAGGCGATCTCCGGAGAAATCCTGGATCTGTCCTGCCAGCTCATCCATATACACCCGGGTGCTCTCAGACGTATCCTCTTCTGGAACCGGCGCGGTTTCTCCGATGCCGTACTGTTCCAAAATGCTGCCAAGGCTGGTGCAGCCCGATAAGGTAAAAAGAAAACCTGTACAAAGACAGGCGGCCAACAGTTTTTTCATACGCACCCTTACACCTCCCATTCCACTGTTTTTTGCGGATGTCCAGTGAAAAATATTTTGTGATTATTATAACAAAAACATATTGAAATTTCTATAGACTATGCTATAATCGTGTTAAATAAATAATAGCGAAGTAGGAATTTATACGTTAAGTGTTCATAGGCTGGGGAGTCGCCATGAAACGAAAAGCTCGCATACACGAACTGGCAGCTTGCGATATATTTTCCGCACCCGTTGCTACATATGAGAACATCTCATAATGTGGAGGGATTATTATTTATGTTGTAACTTCTTACTCTGTGAAAACATTATGGAGGTGTTTTTATTATGCCCAAAAACAGCAGTAAAACCTATTGGAACGTAAAAACTCTTGTATTTATGGCGCTATTAGTCGCTGTACATCTGGTCCTGACCAGGGTGTTTGTGATCGAGCTTGGAGCCTACCGCATTTCTGTAGGCAGTGTGGCCACCATCCTTGCCGGAATATGGCTGGGGCCTGCGGCCGGCGGCGTCTGCGGTCTGGCAGCAGATCTGATCGGCTGCTTTATGAAGGGGTATGCGGTCAATCCGTTTATCACCATTGCAGCTATCCTTTGGGGCGTGCTCCCGGGACTGGCAAAGCCACTGTTCACAAAACGCAAAAAAGTCGGGAAGGCAGTGGGGATCGTAGTATCCATCGTAGTCACCGCCATTTTCAGTTCCCTGATCTTTACCACGGCAGGGCTTGTTATATTCCAGGGCTATAACTTTTACGCGATCATTCCGGGAAGACTTCTGCAGTTTGCCGCTTTGGTCCCGATTTATTGTATAGCCACCTGTTTCCTGTATTTCAGTCCCCTTACCAGCTTAGTGGTAGGAACGGTGTCGCCGGCGGTACTGAAAAAGAAAACCGTTTAAGCACATGGGAGGACCGCAGTTCCTTCCCTATAAAAAATAAAAAAGATTCCCCAATACATAAGGCGCAGTCTCATACTGCGCCTTGTTTGCTGTCCGGCTGTACCCGGAACCAGTATTTATAAAAGTATCGAAATCCCAAAGATTCATATAAAGCGTGGGCGGGAGCATTTTCCTCCACCACCTGCAGATAGGCGTTTTGGGCGCCCTTTTTTTTCCCTTCCTTTAAAAGGCAGGTGCAGATCTGGCGGGCGAAGCCTTTGCGCCGTTGATCGTCCCGCACATGGATGGCATAGATGCCGATATAATCCCGGTCCAGGATCCCAAGACCGGTGGCCGTGATCTGGCCGTCCGTGCGGATGGAAGCACAGATGACTTCTTTGGGTATCGCCTGGTACATAGAAGGCACTACCATCCGATGGATCGGATCGACGGTATTTTTTAATGCGAAGAGGCTCCAGATCCACTCGGAAGGAATGGTATATTCGAATTCTACCTGGTCATAGCCGGCGGTCAGCACGGCATCCTCAAGCTTTACGGTCATTACATCTGTGGTATGCTGGATCTCATAACCTCTGTTTTCCAGCATATAGTCGAAATCCGGGGAAACCAAAGGACTGATCTTAAAAACAGCAGGTGTTCCCAGACGCCGGTATTCATTTTCGCAATATGGGATTTTTTCACGCCAGGGCAGCCGGGAGGTCCCGAACTGTTCCACGCTGTTGGTCCTGTGTGTATAAAAATACGAAAATCGAAGAATCCAGCCATCGTACAGCTCCATTTTATGTGAGGGCCATGCGTTTAGGGACATGTCTTCGATTTTTTTTATGCTGTTCTCCATGGGATGATCACCTTACCTTTAAGAATCTGCGCACAGCTCCTGTGGGAAACAGGGAGTTGTGCCGCTTCTAGGTATTATACAAAAAAATGAGTAAATATGCAAGAAAGATCCGTGATGGGAAGTCCGGTCAGAGAACCGGCGGATACCGGGTAAGAAAAGCGTATAGCCGGCCGGCAATGACAGAATGTCCCTTTTCCGTTAAATGGATGCCGTCGGTGGTGATCTTTTCCGATCCATATGTTTGGACCGCTTTATTTAAAGGCTCCTGTAAAGGCAGAAAAACCAGACGATACTTCTCCGCCAGGGTCCGGATGCCTTCCGACATGCGGCCTGCCAGCGGAAGCCAGCCCAGGTATTCCGCAGGATAAGGGAAAAGAAAGGGCTCCAGGAGAAGAATGCGGCCAATGCCAGGGGTAAGTATAGACAAAAGCCGGTCATAACGATTCATAAACAGCGCCAGCATTTCTTCCTGCTGCTCTTTGCTCCGATCCGTATTCATCATCAGGCCGATATCGTTTATGCCGATAAGAATGGTAAGGACGTCCGGGTTAAGCGAGAGGGCGTCTTTGGCATAATTCTGCAAAAGTCTGGATAGGGTAAGACCGTCCGTTCCTTTATTGCAGACCTCCCAATTTGCGCGGCCGTCCTTTAAGAGGGAAGCAAGCTGCTTGACATAGCCGTTTCCCAGAGGAGGGAAATCCAGAAGCCGCCCGCAGTCGGTGATGCTATCCCCCAGGCAGAGAAGACGCATAGATAAAATCCTCCTACTGCATGATCTTTAAAGCCACTTTAGCATGGGCGGAGAAAAGGGTCAAGGCTCAAAAAAAATTTGGACTCCAAAAATAAAAAAAGGGTCTGGACAAATAGAGACAGAGGCCCTATAATAAACATCACCAGAACACATCTGGTATCTGCACCGTCAGTTCAGACGGATCATCCCATTTTACAATCAGAAAAAAATTATAAATACCCAAGAGAAATTTGTCGTACCAGAATACGAAAAGGCAGGTGGTAGTATGCTTGTTTACACCATTTGGCCGGTGATCGTTGCCGGGGTATCTGTAGTGATGGATATACGGGAGACCCGGATTGACAATGGCTGGATCCTGTTTTCTATGGCTGTGGGATTTCTTCTTCAGTTGTTAAAAGGAGGGACTGAAACGATTCCATCCTTTGCCCTAGGGACAGCGGCTCCCCTTGTTCTTCTTGGCATCCTGTTTTATTTTCGTATGCTTGGACCTGGAGATATCAAATTATTCTGCGCCTTAGGCGGCGTGATGGGTATCCGGGATATAGTCTGCTGTATTGCTGCTTCTTTTTTTCTGGGAGCAGTTATCTCCGTGGCAATTCTTATTTTCTGTGGCGATATCCGCCAAAGAATCCAATATTTTTTTCAATATTTTCAGGATTTCCTTCATACGGGAGAAATAAAGCCATATTACAGGAAAGGAATGGCTTTAGAAAACTTTCATTTTACAGTACCTGTATTTTTAAGTGTCGTGCTTTGTACAGGAGGTGTGTATTGAAGAAAAACATTTTCGCAGTCTGTGATCTGGAAGCGGATTACGCTTACAATTTCATGGATTATCTGAACCGAAAGAAAAATATCCCATTTGAGATTCAGGTATTTACCAGCGCGGAAACCTTGCTTTCCTTTGCAGGGGACAGACACATAGAGTTGCTGTTGATCTCAGACAAAGCGATGTGTCCAAAGATCCGAGAACTGGATATCGGGAAGATCGTGATACTGTCTGAAGGTGTCCATCCCCCTGAGCTGGACCTTTATCCCAGTGTGTATAAATATCAGGCTTCTTCTGACGTGATACGCGAGGTTATGGCCTGTTATGGGGAGGAAAAATCAATTTTGCCGGCAGCGTTTCCGGTATTGAAGAAGACTACGGAAATACTGGGAGTGTATTCTCCCCTGGGCCGCTGCCTGAAAACTTCCTTTGCACTGACACTGGGGCAGATCCTGGCACGGGAACGGGCGGTGCTTTATCTGAACCTGGAAGAATATTCCGGATTTGAAGAACTGATGGGCAAGGGTTTTGACCATAATCTCAGCGATCTTTTGTATTACGTGAGACAGGGAAATCAAAACCTGATCCTAAAAATGAATGGGATGATCCAAACTGTCAACAATCTGGATTATATTCCGCCGGTCCAGACACCTGCCGATATTCGAGGTACTTCCTGGGAAGACTGGGAACGGCTGATGGGAGAGATCATACTCCACAGCTCCTACGAGACTGTGGTGCTGGATATAGGCAGCGGGATTGAGGAAACCTTTCGGCTTTTGGACCAGTGCAGGAAGATTTATATGCCGGTTTTAAATGATGTGATGTCTTCTGCAAAGATCGCCCAATTTGAAAATCTTCTGCGGATCTGGGACTTTTCCCAGGTACTGGCAAATATCGAAAAGGTCCGCCCGCCTTTCCATTTGGGGCTGGGGCCACCGGAAAATTATGTGGAGCAGCTGATGTGGAGCGAACTGGGAGATTATGTCAGGGAGCTTTTGAGAAAGGAAGGCAAATGAACAAAGAGAATTTTCGGATCCTCCGGCAGCTCTTGATGGAAAGACTGGATCTGTCCAGAGAACTTTCGGATGAAGAGATCCTGGAAGTGATCGATGAACTGATCTTAAACCGGATGCGGGAATCCTGCATTGCCTTAAAAGAAAAGGTGCAGCTCCGGCAGGAACTTTTTTATTCTGTCCGCAAGCTGGATGTGCTCCAGGAACTGGTGGAAGATGAGACGGTCACAGAGATTATGGTAAATGGTCCGGACGCCATCTTTATAGAACGGGATGGAAAACTGGCCAGATGGCCCAAGGCTTTTACTTCCAGAGAGAAACTGGAGGATGTGATCCAGCAGATCGTGGGAAGGTGCAACCGGGTAGTGAATGAATCGATGCCTATTGTAGATGCCAGATTGGACAATGGAGCCAGAGTAAATGCTGTGATCCGGCCAGTGGCATTAAACGGGCCGATCCTGACGATCCGGCGCTTCCCGGACCAGCCGATCACCATGGAAAAGCTGATCTCCCTTGGAAGTATCACCCGGGAATGTGCGCAGTTCCTTGCCTGCCTGGTGAAGGCAAGGTATTCCATGGTCATCGGCGGCGGGACAGGAAGCGGAAAGACCACTTTTTTAGGCGCGCTTTCGGAGTACATTCCCAAAGATGAGCGGCTGATCACCATTGAAGATAATGCAGAGTTAAAGATACAAGGGATTGCCAATCTGGTACGCCTGGAAGCAAAAATGGCAAATATGGAAGGCGGGGCCTCCATAGAGATTCGGGATCTGATCCGCACCGCTCTTCGTATGCGTCCGGACAGGATCATTGTAGGAGAGGTACGGGGAGGAGAGGCAGTGGATATGCTGCAGGCTCTGAATACCGGCCATGACGGTTCCTTATCCACTGCCCATGCAAATTCCTCCAAAGATATGCTTAGCCGTTTGGAAACCATGACCCTTATGGGGGTGGAGCTGCCGCTGGAAGCGATCCGCCGGCAGATCGCCTCAGGGGTGGATATCTTGATCCATTTGGGAAGGATGCGGGACAAAACACGAAAGGTATTGGAGATCACAGAGGTTTGTGGATTTGAGGAACAGGAAATCAAGATCAGCCCGCTTTTTTGCTGGAAGGAAGGGGAGGGCCTGATACAGGTAAATCCCCTGCTCCACAGAGAAAAGCTGGAACGTGCGGGGGTGACAGTATGAAACAAAATTATGACGAGTATCATTTTACAAAGGGAGAGGCACTGAAATATCTGGCACAAAGCATCTTTTTGTGTGCCATGATCAATTATCTGTTTTATAAAAACCTATGGGTCTTTCTCCTAATGGTGCCTCTTCCTGTTTTTTATATGAAGTGGAAGAAAAAACAGCTGATACATGAACGAAGAAAAAATCTGAACTATCAGTTTAAGGACGCGCTGAATGCATTAAGCGTTGCCGTCCAGGCCGGGTATTCCATTGAAAATGCGGTGTCGGCATGTACCCGGGATCTGGAACGGCTTTATGATGGAAAAACCGATATCCTGGAAGAATTCCATTATATGGAAAGCCAGCAGAGGGTCAGCGTGCCTATTGAGGAGCTTTTTCTGGATTTTGGCGAAAGAAGCAGGGTGGAGGATATCGAAAATTTTGCTTCTGTATTTTATACCGCCAAGAGGACCGGCGGCGATCTGGACAAGATCATCCAGAAGGTGTCCAGGATGCTGGGAGACAAAATTGATGTAAAAAGGGAAATAGAGGCTACTTTGGCAGCCAAAAAGTCAGAGCAGTTTATTATGAGTATGATGCCGGCTGGTATAATTCTGTACCTGCAGATCTCGTCACCGGGATTTTTAAGCGTGCTGTATGGAAATCCGGTGGGGATCTGTGCCATGACAGCCTGTGTGGCCATTTATGCCGGAGCATACTGGATGGGGAGAAAAATTGTAGATATAGAAGTATAGGAGAAAAAATGTGGATACATATCGTAATTTTTATCATGATCTTTGGAACAGCCATAGCCTGGAAGGCTGGCTGGATACCTTTAGATGGCATAGTGGATGCCAAAAGCCGCAGGCTCTTTTTTCTGACCGCTGCGGCGGGAAATATCCTGGGTATGGCGGTTACTGCGGGAAGCGGATCGGGAATGGTCTATTCTTCGGGCTTACGACTGGAAAAGGAAGAAACAGGAGCCAGAGAAGAACGATTTCTCGTAAGGATCGATGGGGAGGAAGCCGGCAGCGTTTCGGTGCAGGTGCCGGAAAAAGAATCAGACGTTCCTGAAGAAGAGCCAGAGGCGGCATTGTCCAAGGAAGAAGAGCAGGAGCTTAAGATCAGGGAGATCCTGGAGCAATATAACCAGGAAAAGAACAGCAAAGATTACTACTATCTGCCGGCAGAATGGAAGGGAAAAAAGTTCCAATGGGAAACGCCGGCGGATAATTCCGGAAGTCTCCTTTCCGCCCTGGCTTTTGCGGCAGCCATTGTCCTGATGCTGAAAAAAGCCAGGGAAGAGCAGGAACAAAAAGTAAAACGCTCCGAACAGCTTCTTATGGATTATCCGGCTCTGGTGATGAAATTTACATTGCTTGTACAGGCAGGGATGACAGAGAGAAAAGCCTTTCAAAAGATATCCCTGGATTATAGAAGAGGACATACGGGAAAAGCACGCTTCGCCTACGAAGAGATCCTTGCAGCCTGCAATGAGATGGAAAGCGGTGTTTCCGAAGCAGAAGCCTACCGGCGTTTTGGGGAACGCTGCGCCCAGATCAAGTACAAAACTTTTGCCACTCTTTTGATCCAGAACCTCCAAAAAGGCAGCCGGCGTATGTCGGATATGCTGGAAAAAGAATCTCTGGAGGCATGGGACGAACGGAAAAGAAAAGCGAGGGTTTTGGGAGAGGCTGCGGCCACAAAGCTGCTGCTTCCTATGGCGATGATGCTTATGGTGGTGATGGCAGTCATCATGATCCCTGCGTTTTTGTCCTTTTATACCTAGGAGTTTTTCAAAGGAGGTGGGTTACGTGCAGAATATAGGAAGACTTTCCAGAAACTTTCTGATGGAAGAGGACGCTGTGGGAGTGGTGGAGATCATCCTGATCCTGGTGGTCCTGATCGGCCTGGTCATTATCTTTAAGGATCAGCTTACAAGTCTTGTGGAGAAACTTCTTTCTAAGATCACCAAACAAAGTAATTCCATTTAAAAGCCCAAACCACAATGTGAAATAAAAATTTTGTAAGGAGGTGTACCCATGGATAGAAAAGGGAGTATAACGGTTTTTCTCACGCTGGTTTTAAGTCTGATGCTGTCTCTTGTCTGTACAAGTATCGAATCTGTCCGGATGGCTGCGGCCAGGACGCAGATCCTAAGCAGCCTGGATATTGGATTGTATTCCCTGTTCGGACAGTACGATAAGATCCTTCTGAAAGACTATGACCTGTTTCTTCTGGACGGTTCCTGGGGCGGAGGAATGCTGGATATGGCTAAGGTTTACGACAATATGGAGTCCTACATAAAACCAGTCCTTCGTCAAAACAGTCAAAAGCTTTCTTTGGTGGAGGGCGGCTTTACCGGCTGCCGTCTGGCAACAGACGAAGAAGGAGAGGCCTTTTACTGCCAAGTTGTGCAGTATATGAAAGACACTCTTGGAAGCCAGGGGATACAGCTCCTTACAGAACGGATGAGAGAACGGGAAAACAAGACAAAAGAGGCCGAAGAAACAGGAAAACAGGCACAGTCCAAAGATGCCATCGGTTCTTACGAACGGGAAATGAACGAGGCCGCGAAAAACAGCCAGCAGGCCCAGGAAGCGGCGGACGCTGCTGCCCAGGAAGGCAATGGGCAGGCGGCGGCGCCTCCGGTAAAAGCGCCGGAGGTGAAAAATCCTATTACCGTGATCAAAAGGATCATGAAAATGGGGATCCTGGAGCTGGTGATCCCGCCGGGGAAAGGGATTTCCGAGAACCGCGTATCCAAAGGGACCCTGGTTTCTGGAAGGACGCTTCAGGAGGGGCTGCCTCTCTTTGGAACCATTAAGAAGGACAGTTCCTACACTTCTCAGATTTTGTTCCAGCAATATCTGATGGACAAGCTGGGAAATTATCAGGATTCTGCACCGGGAGGCCTGCGCTACCAGATTGAATATATCCTTGGAGGGAAAGACAACGATCTGGACAATCTGAAATCGGTAGCCACAAAACTTTTGCTGGTGCGGGAAGGGGTAAATTTTGCCCATCTTTTGGCAGATACAGCCAAAAGAGCACAGGCGGAGGCGCTTGCCGCGGCCATTGCTGCCGCCTTTTTGATCCCTCCGGCCGCTTTGATCATCGAGGGGGCGCTGCTGCTGTGCTGGGCTTTTGCGGAAAGCGTCCTGGATGTAAGGGAATTGTTTGACGGCGGAAAAGTGCCTCTGATCAAATCTGCCCAGGATTGGCAGCTGAGTCTGGAAAAGCTGCCGGAGCTTCTGAGCGGCCTGGACACAGAACGAAGAGGCACAGAGACAGGAATGGACTATGAAGATTATCTTCAGGTATTTCTTTTGACCAAGGGCAAAACGGCCAAGCTTAAAGGCGGAATGGACATGGTGGAGCTGTCGGTACGAAGTCTTCCGGGCCGGGAGGCCTTTCAGCTGGATTCCTGTATTGTATCTGTGGAAGCTTCCATTGATGTACGGGCAAATACCAGAAAGATTTTTACAGCTACGAAACAGTATAGTTATATTTAGAAGAGAAAAGAGGTGTGAAGAGATGTCTTCCCAGTATGTGCAGCAAAGAAATAGAAGGAACGTTATAGAAAACAAAACGGACCAATACGTTAGTCTATATCATATCAAAAAAGAAAGGATTTGCTCTCTGATAAGGAATCACCTCGTTCGGCTTTCCCCGACATGCAGAAGAATGGTAAAACATTCTGGGAAGGCGTCTCTTCGCGCCTCTTTAAGAAAGGCCAGTATCGCGGTAGAAACAGCATTTGTGCTGCCCATCTTTTTTCTGGGAATGGTGACGATGATCTCCTTTATGGATATTTATAAACTGCAGACCGAGCACCTGACGGCATTATGTGAAAAAACAAAGGAAACCGGCATGTATGCCTATGTTTTGGACAGCAGCGGACCGGAAAACATTACTTTGCCGGATATTTATACCTATACTCCTATTGGCGGCCTTGTACCTCTCCCTGAAGTAAGAATGCTCAATACCGTAAAAGTCCATGCCTGGACGGGAAAAGCGTATGAAGGGAACACAGGCGGCTCTGGGGAAGAAGAGAAAAAGGAGACCATGGTATATGTTACGGAAAACGGCAGTGTGTATCATAAGAGCATGGGATGTTCCTACCTGGACCTTTCCATCAGCCAGGTATCAAAGAGTGCGGTTCCCGGGCTTAGAAACCAGTATGGAGAAAAATATACCCCCTGCGAGACCTGTTCCAAGAATGCAGAGGGAGCGGGAATGGTATACATTACTGAAACCGGAAACCGTTATCACACCCTGGAATCCTGCAGCGGATTGAAACGGACGGTAAGAATGGTGAAGCAGTCTCATGTAAGCGGAAAAATGCATGTGTGCAGCAGATGCGGCTAAAAGGAGTAGGAAAGTATGGCGGTAAAAATATGTACGATTTTATTTTTGGGTTTTAATAGCTGGAAGGACGTAAAAAAACGGCAGATTTCCCTTTGGACGGTGTGCCTGTTTGCCCTGGCGGGATTGGGAAACATGCTGTGGGAGGGGAGGCTGGATTTCTGGCTCTTTTTTCCCATTGGGCTGGGAGCCGGCCTTCTGGCTTTAAGCATTGCCACCGAGGGCGGTATGGGTATGGGAGACGTATGGATTGTGGCTGCACTGGGCCTTATGCTCAAGCCCCGGGAATTTGCGGTGACCTTATGTGTGGGTCTGTTTTTGGCGGCAGTATGGGCAGCCGTTCTTTTGGCAGTATTTAAAAAAAACAAAAAGACCATGTTTCCCTTTGTACCATTTTTGTTTTTGGGATATCTAGGAGGAATGTGTCTGGGATGAAAGAAAAGATAAGAAAAGGAAGCCTGACGGTAGAGACGGCCTGTGTAATGAGCCTGATCCTTCTTGTACTGATGGGAACGCTTTACTTGTGCTTTTTCGTCCACAACCGGGCCTGGCTTACAGCGGCAGCCTTTGAAGCGGCTTTGGCGGGCAGCATGGAAGGGGTAAAAGAAGACGGAAAGGTGTATGATACGGCTCTGGCACGATGCAGGGAACTGGGAAATACCGGATTTTTCGGGGCGGAGAATCTTAGCGCAGAAGTAACAGCGGGAGAACGGGTCTCCGTATCTTATGACCTGGATACCACCGTAGGCTATGGAGGCCTGAAATGGCACCTAAAGGCAGAAGGAAGTACCAAGGTGTTAAGGCCGGTCCAGTGGATCCGAAAGGTAAAAGCGGTGGCAGAGGTGATAAAAGGAATAGGAGATGGATGAAATGCGCACAGAATATAAAAGAGACCTGGATCACAGCTATATGATCCTTCAGGAGATCAGCCAGATCGATACGTCTTCCTATCAGATCCGGATGCTGGCTGCAAATGTGATCCCAAAGCTGCTAAAGTGCAGGATACAGGGTGTGGACGGAAAGACGATGTTTTCCTATGAGGTAACTTCAAAGCAGCCCATTTCCGCCCTGTTCGAAGGAAAAAAGCTTTCCATTATGGATCTGCAGCTGATCTTCGGCGGCTTTGTTCAGGTGATGGAAGATATGGCGGAGTTTCTCCTGAATCCGGAAAATCTTGTGATCGCGCCGGAGCATATGTATGTGGATGTGGAAAAGAAAGAAGTATTTTTTTGCTATCTGCCGGGATATGATCATGATGTCCGGGGGCAGTTTCAGACTCTTACAGAATACATCCTGCCCAAATTGGACCACGAAGACGGAAAAGCAGTCATGCTTGGATATGGGGTATATAGAAGAGCACTGGAGGAAAGCTTTCATTTGGAGCATATTAAGGAAGAACTTTACCGGGTAAGGAATGAGGAACAGGAGGGAAAGAAAAAAGAACCGGTTTTAAGGGAAGAAAGCAAGAGCTTTCTCCAGCCGGAAAAGAAAGATATCCCGAAAGGCAGGGAAGAAGCCTCCTTTCAGGAGGAACCGAAAGATCTTTGGAGAATGGATGCAAAGGAGCCGCCAAAGAAGCGCAATGAGAAAAAGGAGGGGATGAAAAAAGCGGCAGGCTGTGGGGCCGGGGCTGCGCTTTTCCTTATCCTGGTGTTCTTTAAAGCCTTTGGTTATCTGCCCTGGCTTACGGTAGAAGCCATGGCGGGAGGCTGTCTGATACTCCTTGGAGGCGGGACGCTTTTTTATTCTTTGTATACGAAAAAACAGAAAAAATCCGAGCCGGCCAGGGCGGAAGAGAAGGAAATAGGCTTTTCCGGAAAAGAACAGCAGATCCAAAGGACGGAGATGGAAGAGATGGAGAGTCTTTTAAAAAATCAGGAAGAAAAAGCCGGGGAAATGTTTAGAACAAATGGATCGCCCAAAGAATTTGGAGAGACAGTAGCGCTCTCTGCAAATGTGAAAAGGGGGCCAGCAAGTCTGGTGAGCAAAGAGCCGGGAGAACTGGCTACGATTTATTTAAAGGAAGATATCACCGTAGTAGGAAAGCTGGAAACGGCAGCGGATGCAGTTATTCCTCTTCCCACAGTAAGCCGCGTCCATGCCAAGATACGAAAGAAGGGAGAAGAGTATTTTTTGTGCGATCTGAATTCCAGAAACGGGACCTCTGTAAACGGGCGGATGCTGAAAAACGAAGAAGAATATCTCCTTCAGGATGAAGATGAAGTGGACTTTGCACAGGCGCGTTATATCTTTTTAAAATAAGGTTTCAGGTGTTTTCTTATGCAGAAAAATCTGCTACAATAGGCGGTACAAAACTTATGTAGAAAAGAGGATGCCTGTGGAGGAATTAAAAAAAGAACCAATAACCGCGGTGCTGATGCTGATCAATATTCTGGTTTTTCTGGCAGTGGAGATCACAGGAGGCTCACAGGGGACTATGCATATGCTGGAGTGGGGAGCCGCCTATACCCCCTTTATCCTGAGAGAAGGAGAAGTTTACCGGCTTTTCACCAGCATGTTCTTGCATTTTGGGATCGCCCATCTTGCCAACAATATGCTGGTCCTGTTTGTTCTTGGAGGAAGACTGGAACGGACAGTGGGGAAAATCCCCTTTCTTTTAATCTACCTTTTGGGCGGCATGGCAGGAAACGTTCTGTCTCTGGCCTGGGATTTCCATACTGGTAATTTTCCTGTTTCGGCAGGAGCATCCGGAGCGGTATTTGCTGTTTTAGGCGGCATGATCTATGTTTTGATCCGGATGAGGGGCCATGTGGAAGACCTTTCCACAAGGCAGATCCTGATCATGGCAGCTTTTTCATTATATTTTGGATACGCAAGCGGCGGAGTAGACAATGCCGCCCATATAGGCGGGCTGCTTGGGGGATTTTTAATAGCGGTCCTGGTATTTCATCCAAGGAGAAGGGTAAATGTACTTCCCTGACCCGGCCGGCTTGCAGCGGTAAGGGTGCCGCCATGGGCTTCGGCGACTTGCCGGGCTATGGCAAGACCTAAGCCGGTACCGCCTTTTTTGTAGGTCACAAAGGGAGAAAAAATCTGCTGCTGCTGTTGGAGGGTCATGCCTATTCCGTTGTCTGTAATAGAGATGGCAGCCTTTCCCGAAGGGCCTGTCTGGGCGCGGAAGAGGATCTTTCCCTCAGCAGGGACAACGGCTTCCTGGGCATTTCGAAGAAGATTAAAAAGAGCCTGGCGAAGCTTGAGCCGGTCGATGGAAAGCTTTGGCAGATCCTTTGAGATTTCCGCTTTAAAATCAATTTCTAAATAGTCCATAGAGGGCCTAAAAGCTCTTGCGATTTCCTGAAGATACTCGTCTAATTTTGTCGGCTTGAGAGTGAGACGGCCGGCGTTATTATAATCAGAAAGTTCCTTTAATAATTCTTTGATATATTCCATATTTTCTATAATTGCTTCCCATTCCCTATAGCCGGCTATCTCCGGATGAGAAGAAAGAAGCAGCTGCAGTTCACTGCTGACCAGCGTTATCGGATTGCGGATCTCGTGGGTGAATTTTGACAAAGTAAGCTGCAGTTCTTTGATTTTTTCCAGGGAAGAATCTGGTAATATTTCCATAGGATCACCTCATGGGAAGTTTATCATTTCTATTTGTGCATATCAATAAATTTCGTATTGAAAAATTCGAGAAAATACTACAAAATAGAAGGAAAGAAACAAGAAATGAGGAGGAGAACGAAATGGACAATTGTATTTTTTGTAAGATCGCAAACGGGGAGATCCCATCTGCTACTCTTTATGAGGACGAAGATTTTCGGGTGATTCTGGATTTAGGTCCGGCAAGCAAGGGACATGCTTTGATCCTTCCGAAAACCCATGCGGCCAATATTTATGAGCTCTCGGATGAGCTTGCCGCAAAAGCGATGATCCTGGCCAAAAAGATGGCGAAAAAGATGACCGACGGCTTAAAATGTGATGGATTTAATATTGTGCAGAATAATGGCGAGACTGCCGGACAGACAGTATTTCATTTCCATATGCATTTGATCCCAAGATATCAGGGAGACGGAGTAGGATTGACCTGGAAACCCGGCAAGCTTAGCGACGAGGATCGGGACGAAATTCTAAAAAAATTAAATGCATAAGGCATTCTTTCCTATTAAGGGAATACAAAGGATAAACGTAAACTTTCCAATCTGTTTTGATGAGGAGAACTATGTATCAAGAAAGAGGAAAGTATGAAAAACACGGAAGAGTTTAAACGCATTTTTGAGAAATATAAACGATATTCTGTGAAAATTATTTTCCGGACGGTGAAGGACAAGGCTCTGGCAGATGATATCAGCCAAGAAGTAATGCTGAAATTATTTCAGATGGGAGACAGACTGGACACATCAGATGAGAAAAAGATCCGGTCGCTGGTAGGTATCATATCCAAACACAAAATCCAGGATTATTTCAGAAAGAAACATGTGAAATGGGAAAAGTTTACCCTGGATGAAGGCAGGGAACAGGATGAGGAGCGCTTGGCCGGCGGAGCAGACCCGCTGGATGTGATCCTGCGTTCTGAAAAGAAAAAGTATGAACTGCTGATCCTGGAACGTCTGCGGGAGAAGAACCCGGAAAATTACGATATCCTTATGCAGGTAAAGTATTACGGAAGAACGCCGGCTTCTGTTGCTGAGGAATACGGCATCAGTGTAAATACCCTGAATAACCGTATCCTCAGAACGAGACGCTGGCTTAAGAAAGAACTTTCTAAACATTATGGCCTGTAGAAGGTTATTTGGAAGGGGCAAGGCATCCTTCCAGGATGTCGATGATCTTCTGGATGGAATCCACATGGCCGCCGCTGGACATTGCCTGGATGTAGGTCTGGCGGTTGTCATATAAGGTGTGGATAGCAGACAGCAGGGATTCCTCTGTGATCTCTTCCTCTTCCAAAACCATGCTGTAGCCCTGGCGCTCAAAGGAGCGTGCATTGAGGATCTGATCACCCCGGCTTGCTTTGGCAGAGAGAGGAATGAGCAGGTTTGGTTTCCGAAGAGCGCTGATCTCGCAGATGGCATTGGCTCCGGCACGGGAGATCACGATGTCGGAAAGGGCAAAGAGATCAGGAAGCTCTTTTTTGATATATTCATATTGTACATAGCCCTTAGTTCCGGAAAGGGATTCGTCCATCTTGCCTTTGCCGCACAAATGGACCACTTGGAAGTCCTGTAAAAGCTTTGGCAGGATCTTCCGGATGTTTTCATTTACAGAGGCTGCGCCCAGACTTCCGCCGATCACCATAAGGACCGGTTTATCAGAGTCAAAACCGCAGAACGCTCTTCCCGCTTCCGGATCCCCTTTCATGAGCTCCTGGCGGATGGGAGTGCCTGTGAGGACGGCTTTATCTTTGGGAAGGCTGTCCACAGTTTCCGGAAAGTTGCAGCATATTTTTGTAGCGGAAGACAGACACAGTTTATTTGCCAGACCGGGCGTCATGTCTGATTCGTGGATGACTGCAGGAATCTTTAAGCGTTTCGCGGCAATGACTACGGGAACGGTGACAAAGCCTCCTTTGGAGAAGATGATGTCCGGTTTTTGTTCTTTCAGCAGTTTTTTTGCTTCAGAAAATCCTTTGAGCACACGGAAGGGATCACTGAAGTTTTTCAGGTCGAAATAGCGGCGCAGTTTGCCGGAGGAAATCCCATAATAGGGAATGCCCAGCTCTTCGATCAGTTTTTTTTCGATCCCTTCATACGAGCCAATGTAGGAGATGGTGTATCCATTTTCCAAAAGCTTAGGGATCAGGGCGATGTTTGGAGTCACATGACCAGCAGTGCCGCCGCCGGTAAGGATAATATGTTTCATAGAAATTCCTCCTGAATGGTCATTTTTGCCTGGTACGTTTTCCTTGGATGTGGACCGGGCTGTTCCGCGTCCGGGCAGCAGGGCATATAGACACGGAAATCTATACCATAAATATGAACCCACATGGCGGAATTGTCAAGAAAAGATAGGATTCTGTGAGAAAAATGACGTGCCTGGCGCGTCAGAAAAGAGGAAAAAATGGGTAAGAAATTTGAGGACGACAGTGAACTGAAAAAGCTGCTGGAAGAGCAGATGATCAGAGAAGCAGAGATAATAGAAGAGGCTATTTTTTCCGACAAGGATTTCGAGGACTACGAAATGACCGATGAGGAGGTGGAAGCCTCTTATCAAAAATTAATGGAACAAATAAACGCCAGTGCAGAGGATCCGGCTCCCTCTGCGGCCGAAGAGAAAACAATCCCCCTGTCCCGCAAAAAGACGATCCGCCACACCGGCGGAAAACTCCACGGAATCCGAGTTGCCGGAATCGCCGCTGCCTGCATAGCCGGCGTCTTCGCCGCCAGTATGACAAGCGAGGGGAATCGGCAGTATGTGGTGGATAGTGTGCGGCAGTTGCTGGGGAAGGATACAAGGATTGTTATTAGTAATGATGAACAGAACGATAGAAGCCAGTCTAATGAATATGAGGCAATAGAAAATATAGAAGAAGCTTTAGGAGTCGATGTGCCACAATTTATGTATCGACCGAATGGATTTAAATATAGGAGTTACGATGTTGACATAAAATCTGGAAATGCATGGATTGAGTATGAGTACAATAATTCAATTATCTTTTTTGAAATTGATCAAGAAGCTAACGACAATGGTAGTCTAATAGATAGTGCACATGGTGAGGAAATAAGTTCAGAAAATATTAAGATTGCCGATAATATTAATGTGACAATAAAAACAATACAGGGAAAAGACGATCTTGTTCCTAACTATTCGGCATATTGGAGAAGAGAGGATGCCATTTATCAGCTTTCAGGAAAAATGGAAAAAACTCATTTTTATATGATGATAGAAGAAATCGTATATTAAAACATGATTTCTATTAGGTTCCTGCGTATTATTTATGTAATGTGGGCTTATTGTGAAGAAAGGGGGGAAGGAAAGTGAGCAAATGGAACAGATTGATTGGCATAGGACTCCTGACATCGACATTACTAGTGAGTAATATTGCACTTTTGCCAGTTCAAGCATCCAGTATCTTGGATAAGGTAACTATTTCAGAAACGACGGATGAATCTGCCGAAGATACTAGTTATAGCCGCCTGAAAGGCAATAACTTAAATTTGGGAAGAGCGAAAATCACCAAATTAGCAAGTAACAAAGTGAATGTTTACGGGCTGACCCAGTGCCATCACGAATGCGATGAAGTATATTTATATTTATACCTAGAACGTAAAGTAAATGGAAGCTAT
>DXBU01000009.1 GCA_019116385.1 Candidatus Blautia faecigallinarum
AATACCCTGAAGGGGATCTGGTCGGGGATCTGCCAGATTGCCTCCGGCGCTTTTGAACTGCTGAAAAATGTGATCCTGGCTCCGGTGCTTCTGCTGATTGATTTGGTAACGGGGAATTTCTCCCAGCTTGCGTCCGATGCGGCCAATATCTGGAACAATATCAAAAATGCCGCCTCCCAGATCTGGTCGGGAATCCGTCAGGCGGTGACTTCCGCAGCTTCGGGGCTGAAGCAGGGAGTGGAGACGGTGCTTTCGGCGCTGTCCCAGTTTGCATCTCAGATTTGGTCCGCTATGAAGCAGACGGCGTCTTCTGTTTGGAACGGCATCAAGACCACGGTAGTGAATATCGCCTCCGCGTTGCGTGAGGCGGCGGTGTCCGCTTTCCAGCGGATGGTTTCTGGGATCGGCTATGCCCTTTCCGGACTGTATTCGGTTGTGAACAATGGATTTTCTTCCGCCATCCGGTTTATCACCGGGCTGCCTGGACAGGCGTTCCAGTGGGGGAAGGATTTTATCCAGGGGCTGATCAACGGAATTTCCAGCATGATCCAGGGTGTGATCAACACCGTTTCCGGTCTGGCTGACCGGATCCGCTCTTTCCTGCACTTCTCAGCTCCGGATGAGGGGCCGCTGGCAGATTATGAGACCTGGATGCCGGACTTTATGAAGGGTCTGGCGAGTGGGATTGAAAAGAACCGGAACCTGGTGGAGAAAGCTGTCCGGGATGTGGCTTCGGACATGGTGATTTCTCCGAAGGTGAACGGGTCAGAGTATGGCTATGCCGATGGCGCTTTATCCGGCGGGAATATGTCCGACCTGATCTCCGGGATTTCTTCCGCGGTATCGGAAGCCCTGGCGGGATTTTCCGGTCCGCAGGGGAACATCGTGATCCCGGTATATGTGGGCGGTACGCTTTTGGATGAACTGGTAGTTACAGCGCAGGCAAGACAGAACCTGCGGTCAGGAGGGAGATAAGCGATGGCATTTATACAGTATCTGACTTTTGACGGCACAACCCTCCCCCCGCCGGATTCCTATGAGGTTCAGATGGATGACGTGGAAGCGGATTCCGGCGGGGAGACGGAGGCTGGGACGGTGCAGCGGGATGTGGTGCGCGCAGGCGTGGTGAGCATCCCCGTGACGTTTTCCGTGTCGGCAAAATGGCTGAAGATTTTGACGGAGTTTAAGCAGCAGGAAAAAATCACGGTGGGATATTTTGACACGGAGACGCTGGCGGTGAAGACAGCGGAGATGTATGTGGAGGGGTACAAGGCTTCTCTGGTAAAAGATACATCACGGAAAGGGCTGTGGACGGTGAGTTTTACGCTGAAGGAGATATAGAAAAAACCGAGTTTTGTTTTGAGCGAATCATTCTTTTGAGAAAGATGCTCTTGTTTTTTTACCTGAGCAATGTTACTATGGTTAAGGACTTAATAGTAAAGAACTAAAGAAAGGGATGACAAATTTGGATCATGTTAAAACGGATTTTCTTCATTCTCTGTTTGTTCTTAAAAGTATGCTGGGGGCAGAATTTGCTAAAGCTGCCGGGGAGAGAGAAACTCTAAGCATGCCGGAGTATATTTTAATGAAAAAAGCTGCGGAAGCGGAAAATGGAAATGCCGACCTGGCAGAGATCAGGGAATATCTCGCAGTCACAAAAGCAGCAGTATCCCAAATGCTGTCTTCTCTGGAAAAAAGAGGATTTTTAAAAAGGGAAACGGATCCTGCAAACAGGAGAAACCTGATCATAACGATTACCGCTTCCGGTATGGATATCCTTCGGCAGAAAGATCTGGAAGCGGAAATGCGTATGGAGAAAATTATTTTACGTTTTGGAAAAGAAGAGACCCTGCAGTTTATACAGCTGATCTCAAAAATGAATGAGACAATGAAAACATTACAGGAGGAGTAAATAGACATGACGATAAAAGAAGCGGTGCGCGCAAGACATATGGTGCGGAAATTTACAGATCAGCCAATACCCGGCGACAGTGTCCGGCTTTTGGAAAAAAGGATTGAGGAGAATAACAGGAACTATAATCTGAATCTATCCTTAGTAACGGGCAACGGGGAAGGACTCAGTAAAATCGCAAAACTGCTGCTGGCTAAAGGGGTGAATAATTATTTTATACTGGCGGGGGAAGATACACCGGATCTGGATGAAAAGCTTGGCTATTGCGGATGTGACCTTATTCTTTATGCTCAGACATTGGGACTGAATACCTGGTGGGTAGGCGGTATGTTCAGCAGAAAAGGGGCAGAAAAAAATATGGATAAGATCGCCGGAAGAATAAATGGGATTATCGCAGTAGGGTACGGTGCAACACAGGGGGTGCCGCATAAGTCGAAATCTGCCGATGAGATCAGCCAGTATAAGGGAACTGCTCCGCAGTGGTTTAAGGATGGCGTAGATGCGCTGCTCTGTGCTCCGACTGCTTTAAATAAACAGGCTTATATGGTAAAGGGAGAAGGCAGAAAAGTCTCTCTTACCTGTACAAATGGGCATTTTGCAGGAATCGACCTTGGAATTGGAAAATATCATTTTGAAATAGGCGCAGGAAAAGAAAATTTCCAATGGGTGCAATAGATGGATAGACAGGTTGAAGAACTTCAGCGAATGATAAATGAAAGCAGTTTCGTTTTAGCTGTAACAGGAGCAGGAATTTCGGTCTCTGCAGGAATTCCTGACATGCATGGATTGAACCTTGCAGAGACTTTGCAGTTCATGTCAATAAAAATTCTGAAAATGGCTCCAGAACATTATTATCGGATTGCAGAACATTCTTTTCTGGATGCAATTTTTAAAACAGGGCCAAGCCTGGCGCATTATAAACTGGCCGAGCTTGAGAAGAAAGGAAAACTCCACGGAATTATTACAACAAACCTGGATGGGCTACACGGATTGGCAGGCTCCCGGAATGTAGCTGAAATTCAGGGAAGTTTTGGAGTAAATGTCTGCCTGAGCTGCGGAAAGAAAAATTATGATATCCGCATCTGGAATAATGGCAGAGCGCCGAGATGTGAATGCGGCGGACTATACTGCTGCTACCCGGTTTATTCGCACATAGGACTCCTGCCGGAAGCTGTGGCAAAAGCTCGCAGCTGGGCCAAGAAAGCGGATCTTGTACTTGTTATAGGAGCAGAGGGAAATTATGGGGGTGTTTACTGGAATGATATTGCGTCTTCTGCGAATATCATTCAAATAAATCCGCGAAAGACACAATTTGATTCGGTATCTTCTTTAAATATCAAAAGAAAAGCGGATGAAGTATTGCAGTATCTGCGGTAGATTTTTTGAATTGAACTTATAGGGTAAGAGCATCAGTCAGAAATGATTGGTGCTTTTTTGATGCCTGAAAACGGAAGGAGGGGTGTCCGATGTACCCGGTGAGCGAGGCGTTCCTGCAGGCAGTGCAGGGGAACACCCGGAAATATTACTGGACGGGGAAGATCACCACGGCAGGCGGCGTGGAGTATCTCTTTGACCAGGAAGATATCGTCAAAGGCAG
>DXBU01000010.1 GCA_019116385.1 Candidatus Blautia faecigallinarum
AAAACAGGGTAGAGACCACCGCTGTGCGGAAACCGTCTTTTTTCAGGCTCTTGATCTTGAGCATGTCTGTGTTTGTGAGGATCGGGTTGTTGATCTTTAAGACCTGGCAGTTTTCCGGTCTCTGTTCCAGCAGATTTCCGTCCTTGCCTGCATACACGCTGGTAGAGGTAACGATCTCCTCCCGGATGGCATCGATGGGCGGATTGGTCACCTGGGCGAAAAGCTGTTTGAAATAGTCAAACAGCGGGCGGTGTTCTTTGGAAAGGACTGCCAGGGGCGTATCCGTTCCCATGGCCCCGATGCTTTCACTGCCGTTTAAAGCCATGTTCCGGATCCCGGTGCGGTACTGCTCATAAGTGTATCCAAAAGCCTTCTGCAGCCGCGCCCGTTCTTCCGGTGTGTACTCCTGGATCCTTTCATTGGGGATCCGGATATCCTTTAGCTGCAGCAGATGGCTGTCCAGCCATTCGCCGTAGGGCTGCATCCTGGCGTATTTTTCTTTCAGTTCATTGTCATCCATTAATTTCCCCTGTACCGTATCCACCAGGAGCATTTTCCCCGGATGGAGGCGCTCCTTCTGGATGATTTTTTCTTCCGGTACCGGAAGGACTCCCACTTCCGAAGAAAGGATCAGATAACCGTCGGAAGTAATGTAATATCTGGAAGGACGGAGTCCGTTCCTGTCAAGGACCGCGCCCATCACATCCCCGTCGGAAAACAGGATGGACGCCGGGCCGTCCCAGGGTTCCATCATGGTGGCATAATATTGATAAAAATCTCTCTTCTCCTGGGAGATCGTATCGTTGTTTGCCCATGGCTCCGGGATCGTGATCATCACCGCCAGCGGAAGATCCATGCCGCTCATGACCAGAAATTCCAGGGTGTTGTCCAGCATGGCCGAATCCGATCCCTTCCGGTTCACCACCGGCAGGACCTTGTGGAGCACATCTTTCAGATAGGGAGACTCCATGTTTTCCTCCCGGGCAAGCATCTTGTCCGCGTTTCCACGGATGGTGTTGATCTCCCCGTTATGCACGATAAAACGGTTGGGATGGGCTCTCTCCCAGCTCGGGTTGGTATTGGTGCTGAACCGGGAGTGCACGATGGCGATGGCGGATTCATAATCCGGGCTCTGCAGATCCTCAAAGAAGGTGCGTAGCTGCCCTACCAGAAACATACCTTTGTAGACGATGGTCCTGCTGCTCATAGATACCACGTAGGTATTATCGGTACTCTGTTCAAACTCCCTCCTGGCCACGTACAAAAGGCGGTCAAAGGCAAGACCGGTTTCCACGTCCTCCGGTTTCCCGATAAACGCCTGCATGATACAGGGCATACATTCCCGCGCTTTGTGTCCCAGGACCTCCGGGATCACCGGGACTGTCCTCCATCCCAAAAGGGTAAGCCCCTCCTTTTCCACGATGATCTCAAACATTTTTTTTGCCTGTGCCCGTTTGATCTCGTGCTGTGGAAAGAAAATCTGGGCGATCCCGTATTCTCTTTCGTTTCCGATGGAAATTCCTTCTTTTTTACAGACCTTCTTAAAAAATCTGTGGGAGATCTGGAGAAGGATCCCTACGCCGTCTCCGGTCTTTCCCTCCGCGTCTTTTCCGGCCCGGTGCTCCAGATTTTCCACGATCTTCAGCGCGTTGGCCACCGTGTCATGGCTTTTCTTTCCTTTGATGTTCACAACCGCGCCGATGCCGCAGTTGTCGTGTTCAAATTCCGGACGATAAAGCCCTGCGTTCCTTCTTTCCTCATTCATTTTCCTCATCCTTTCCTGTATCCGATGTATTTCTCACCGCCGCCTGGATAAATCCACGAAACAGCGGATGTGCATGATTTGGTCTTGACTTGAATTCCGGATGCCCCTGGGTGCCGATAAAAAACGGATGGTCCAGGAGTTCGATCATCTCCACGATCCGGCTGTCCGGGGAGGTCCCTGCGATCCTCATGCCGGCATTCTTTAATTCCTCCCGGTACTGGTTGTTTACCTCGTAACGGTGCCTGTGCCGTTCCCGGATCTCTTTTTTCCCGAACAGCCCGTAGGAAAGAGAATCCTCCAGAAGCACACAGGGATAGCTTCCCAGCCGCAGGGTGCCTCCGATATCCTCGATCTTCTCCTGATCCGGCATCAGCGCCACCATAGGATGGGTGGTCCCGGGGTCTAATTCTATACTGTTGGCATCCTCATACCCCAGAACGTGTCTGGCAAATTCCACGATCGCCATCTGCATGCCCAGGCAGATCCCCAGATAGGGCACCTTGTGCACCCGGGCATACCATGCCGCCAGGATCATGCCCTCGGTCCCACGTCCGCCGAAGCCTCCCGGCACCAGAATGCCGTCCGCTTCATGGAGGATCTGGTCAAGGTTCTTTTCATTTAATTCTTCGGAATCCACCCAGAGCATGTCCACCTTTGCCCTGCAGGAGATCCCTCCGTGCTTCAAGGCTTCCACCACGCTCAGATAAGCGTCATGGAGCTGGGTATATTTCCCCACTATGGCGATCTTTACTTTCTTATCCGGATGCTTCAGGCTGTCCACCATATGCTTCCAGTCTTCCAGATCCGGCTGCCGCTGCTCCATCTGCAGCGTTTCCAGGACCACGTCCGCCAGTCTTTCCCGTTCCATAGCCAGGGGCGCTTCATATAAATATTCCACATCCAGATTCTGCAGCACATGATCCGCCGGCACATTGCAGAACAGGGAAATTTTCTCCCGGATCTCTTCTGTCAGAGGATATTCGCTGCGGCAGACCAGAACATCCGGTTGGATCCCCATTCCCTGCAGTTCTTTCACACTGGCCTGGGTGGGCTTGGTCTTCATCTCGCCGGAGGCACGGAGATAAGGGATCAGGGTGACATGGATCAGCACCGCGTTTGTTTTTCCCACTTCATGCTGGAACTGCCGGATCGCTTCCAGAAAGGGCTGGCTCTCAATATCTCCTACCGTGCCTCCCACCTCGATGATGGCGATCACCTCATCTTCCGGGGACTGGGCCCGGTAGAACCGGCTTTTGATCTCATTGGTGATGTGGGGGATCACCTGCACCGTTCCTCCGCCGAAATCTCCGTGGCGTTCCTTCTGCAGGACCGACCAGTATATCTTCCCGGTAGTGACATTGGAATTTTTATCCAGGCTTTCATCGATAAAACGCTCATAATGCCCCAGGTCCAGATCTGTCTCTGTGCCATCGTCGGTGACAAAAACTTCCCCGTGCTGGATCGGGTTCATGGTGCCTGGATCGATATTGATATAGGGGTCAAACTTCTGCATGGTCACCCGGTATCCCCTGGCCTTTAAAAGCCGGCCCAGGGAAGCCGCCGTGATCCCTTTTCCCAGGCCGGATACCACCCCGCCTGTGACAAATACGTATTTCACTGCCATTATGATTTCCTCCTCCATTGTTTTAGAACCGCACTCCCACAATCAAAAAAAGGCGCCGGAGCAGAAAGGGGATGCTTCTCCCTTTTTCGCTCCTGACGCCTTTGTCAGAACAAAACGGTTTTTAAATATGTGCACTACTATAACCCATTTTGTTTTATTTGTAAATATGCAAATTTTACTTTTTATTCTGTTTTTTCCGGTTTTACAGGATAGTCTCCGTCAAAGCACGCCCTGCACAGGGGGAGTCCCTGTACCATTTCTTTTAAGTCCTCTCTTCGCATATAGCCAAGGGAATCCGCGCCGATCAGATCTTTAATATCCTCCGTACTGCGGCAGGAGGCGATGAGCTGATCGTTGGAGGGTACGTCCGTCCCGTAATAGCAGGGATACAAAAAGGGAGGCGCGCAGATCCTTACATGGACTTCAAGGGCGCCGGCCTTTTTCAGCATATGGATCAGGTTTGCCATGGTCGTTCCCCGCACGATAGAATCGTCCACAAGGACAATACGTTTTCCTTTTACCGCAGTGGAAAGAACGCTGAGCTTTTGGCGTACCCCGGCTTCTCTTTCCTTCTGGGTAGGCTTGATAAAGGTCCTTCCGATATAGCTGTTTTTATAAAAGGCAAAGCCAAAGGGGATCCCGGATTCCTCCGCATAACCCTTTGCCGCCGGTATTCCTGAATCCGGCACGCCCGCCACCAGATCCGCCGCCACAGGATAGGTCCTGGCAAGGATCCGGCCTCCCCGGATACGGGCATCGTAGACGTTCACACCGTCCAGCACGCTGTCCAGACGGGCAAAATAGATATATTCAAATATACAGTGGGCCGCCTTTTCCTGTGCAAAATATTCTGAATGCATTCCCTCCCCGGTGATGGTAAGGATCTCCCCGGGCAGGATGTCTCTTATAAAGTCCGCGCCTACCGCATGCAGGGCACAGCTTTCTGAAGCGATGATATACGCATTGTCCCGTCTGCCCAGGCAAAGGGGCTTCAGGCCATAGGGATCCCGGACTGCGATCAGCTTTCTCGGGCTCATGACCACCAGTCCGTAGGCTCCCTTTAATCTCTTCACGGTTTTCTTTACCGCCTCTTCCACAGACCGGGTATGCACCCGTTCCCTGGCGATATGAAAGGCGATCACTTCAGAGTCTGTGGTAGTATGAAAGACCGCCCCGTTTTGTATTAGTTCCCATTTCAGCTGCGGCGTATTCATGAGATTTCCATTGTGGGCCAAAGCAAGGCTTCCCTTGATATAAGACAGGACAAGAGGCTGGGCGTTTTCTGCCACAGAGGCCCCCGTGGTGGAATACCGCACATGTCCGATGCCAATGTCTCCTGTCAGTTTCTTTATGGTATCTGCACTCAGGACCTCGCTTACCAGACCCGCATCCTTGCAGAAACGGATGTTTCCTCTCTCCCCTGCCGTATGGGAGGCTGCCAGTCCGCAGGCCTCCTGCCCCCTGTGCTGAAGGGCCGTCAGGCCGTAATACAGATCCGGGACCACATTCCCTCCATCCAGGTCATACATTCCGAAAACACCGCATTCTTCTTTGATCTCGTCCATTTTCTATTCCTCCTGACCATAAAAAAAGACACTCCACCTTCTTGTGAAGCGCCTTTGCTCCTTAACAACATATAATAGAAACCCCTGCTTTGTCAAGTCCGGGAGGCGGGAATTTTCCGCCCGGTTTTTTGTAAATTTTAAAAAAAGCCGTTGACAAATAACATTTTTTGTGTATACTACATCACATAAGCAAAGGCGCTTTGGAGAGATCCAGGGCGCTTTTTTTATTTCTCAATACACATATTCAAAATCAAAAATGATGGATGAAAGGAGCACACCCATATGGCACAGAATATTCCCGAATTATACGGAAGCCTGGTATTTAATGACAGGATCATGCGGAACAAGCTTCCAAAGGATATGTATAAGGCTTTAAAAAAGACCATCCAGAACGGAACCCATCTGGAGCTGGATGTGGCCAACTCTGTAGCCGTGGCCATGAAAGAATGGGCCATTGAAAACGGAGCCACACACTACACCCACTGGTTCCAGCCCATGACCAATGTAACGGCGGAAAAACATGACAGCTTTATCTCCCCTGCAGGAGACGGACAGGTGATCATGGACTTTTCCGGAAAAGAACTGGTAAAAGGAGAGCCGGATGCTTCCAGCTTCCCCTCCGGCGGCCTGCGGGCCACCTTTGAGGCCAGAGGCTACACAGCCTGGGATCCTACTTCCCCGGCGTTTATCAAAGACGGCACCTTATACATCCCCACCGCCTTCTGTTCCTACAGCGGAGAGGCCCTGGACAAAAAAACGCCTCTTCTCCGCTCCATGGAAACCCTGAACAGGGAAGCGGTAAAAATCCTGCACCTTCTTGGAAACCAGGATGTAAAACATGTTTCCACCACCGTAGGTCCGGAACAGGAATACTTCCTTGTAGACAAAGATCTTTACAGCAAAAGAAGGGATCTGATCTTCTGCGGGCGTACCCTGATCGGCGCGCCGGCTCCCAAAGGCCAGGAAATGGAGGATCATTATTTCGGAGCCTTAAAGCCCCGTGTCGCCGCCTACATGCACGACCTGGACATGGAGCTCTGGAAGCTGGGCATCCCGGCCAAGACGAAGCATAACGAGGTGGCTCCCGCACAGCATGAGCTTGCCCCTGTTTTTGACACCACCAATGTGGCGGTGGACCACAACCAGCTTACCATGGAGGTCATGAAAAAAGTGGCCGACAAGCATCATATGGTCTGCCTGCTCCATGAGAAGCCATTTGAGGGGATCAATGGAAGCGGCAAACACAACAACTGGTCCATGATCACGGACGATGGAGTGAATCTTTTGGATCCCGGCAAAACACCGGCGGAAAATACCCAGTTTCTGGTATTTCTGATGGCCGTCATCAAAGCGGTGGACGACTATGCGGATGTACTGCGTATTTCCGTTGCCAGTCCCGGGAACGACCACCGTCTGGGCGCAAATGAAGCTCCGCCGGCCATTGTCTCCATTTTCCTTGGCGATGAGCTCACCGAAGTATTAAAGTCCATCGAAAAGGATGAATATTTTTCCAACCACGGAGCCGTACAGATGGATATCGGCGCCAAGGTGCTCCCTCATTTTGTGAAGGATAACACCGACCGGAACCGCACCTCTCCCTTTGCCTTTACCGGAAATAAATTTGAGTTCCGTATGCTTGGCTCCGCCGCATCTGTGGCAAACCCCAACATCATCCTGAACACCGCAGTAGCGGAATCTCTGCGTCAGTTTTCCGAAAAGCTTAAGGACGTGCCGGCAGAGAATATGGAACATGCGGTGCATGAACTTTTAAAGACTGTGATCAAGGATCACAAACGGGTCATCTTCAATGGAAACGGATACACCGATGAATGGGTGGCAGAGGCGGAAAAAAGAGGTCTGTATAACTTAAAGACCACCCCCGACGCTCTCCCCATGTTCATCAGCCCCAAAAATGTGCGGCTGTTCCTGGAGCACAAGATCTTCACCGAGCAGGAGATTCATTCCCGCTACGAGATCTGGCTGGAAAATTATATTAAGATCCTGCACATTGAATCCAATACCATGTGCGAGATGATCCAGAAAGATCTCATGCCGGCGCTTCTCTCCTACATGGAACAGATCGCCCGCACGGCAAGCATGAAAAAAGCGGTTTCCCCGGATATTTCCACCTCCGGCGAGGCGGCACTTTTGAAAAAGCTCACCGGTCTCCAGGAGCATATGGATCATTGTCTGGAAACACTGAAGGCGGATACCCTCGATGCAGAGAAGCTCTCCGGCAGCGATTCCCTTGCCGGCGCCAAGGCTTACCAGACAAAAGTCCTCTCCGATATGGAAACCCTCCGCAGCTATGCCGACCAGGCGGAAACCCTGCTGCCGGACGCCCTCCTTCCCTATCCTACTTATGGAAAACTTTTATTTTCCATTTAAGCAGCTTAAGGACGGAACTCTCTCTTTTCTTTATTGGTAAACACAGGGAGTATCTTAGTTCTGCAAACAGCAGCGTCTGCTGTATTTGCAAAACTTATATAGTATGACAGTATATGATATATGTAACCGATTTCCTCATCCATTTTATATACCTACGAAACGATATTCTCTGTTTTACATATATAAAGCAGCCCAAGGGAATTTCACGTATCCCCTTGGGCTGCTGTTTTATTCTTCCTTCCATTCCATCCGCGGAAGATTCCAATGGTAATGGGCCGCCAGATATCTTAAGAGAATCACTGCTGAAGAGGCCACGATCATCGCTTCCACGGCTCCGAACAGCCGGTTCATGATCACACAGATAAGAGCACCTGCAATAGAAGCACAGGCATATACATGACGCACGAAAATATAAGGCGGCACCCCGGCCATCATGTCCCGTAAAAGGCCGCCTCCCACTCCGGTAATGGTTCCCAGAAATACAAGAAGGAAGGTACTTTCTATATATCCCATCTGAATTCCTTTGTTCACGCCCACTACTGTGAAGATTCCCAGACCGATGGAGTCCATGACCAGCATGATCCGGTCATAAGTAACACGGAAGCTTCCTGTGAGCAGGTCTCTTTTCAGGTAGATCATCAGAAACACCACACAGGAGGTAATGGTAGCCACCAGCGCATAAACAGAGTTGGTAAACACACCAGGCGGAAACTGGCCCAGCACAATGTCACGGATCATACCGCCTCCCACTGAAGTTACCACACCCAGCACACACACGCCGAAGATATCCATTTTTCTTCCCATGCCCACCATGGCTCCTGACGCGGCAAAAGCGATGGTCCCGATGATTTCCATAATTAACGTGATGACATCCTGATAGCTCATCCTTATCATTCCTCCAAAGCAGGGTTTATGTCAGTCCTTTCAGCGGACATCCTGAAAAACTTTCTTTATCTTGCATAAAAGACGGCCACGGAACGGGGGCGCATGATAAATTCATCCTCTATACGTACTTCCTCTCCCTCCCGGAAAAAATACCTGCCCTTTCCGTCTCCGAACGTGTTGATACAGAGATACCAGCAGCTATGGCCGCTCAGCCCGGGAAGGCGAATGGGCACATCCTCCCAGTAAGTATTGACGCACATATAGACCACATCATCCTTGCATTTCTCAGCATCATAGCCGGCAAAGCCAATACAGACAGTATGGACATTGTTTTCCGGGTCTGTAAGGTTTCCATTCCGGTCATAGGTGTGGAGATCCCGCATCTTACCGGTGGCATCCGGGAGCTTTCTCCGGATAACAGGATGCTTTTTCCGAAAATGCACCACGAATTTAAAAAATTCAAAAAGATCTCGGTTCTTCTCCAAAAGTTTCCAGTCCAGCCAGGAGATCTCATTGTCCTGGCAGTATCCATTGTTATTTCCAAACTGGGTGTTCCCAAATTCATCTCCGGCCAGGAACATTGGCGTTCCTCTGCTGCAAAGCAGGACCGTACAGGCATTGCGGATCATACGGAAACGAAGGGAACGCACCTGAGGATCTTCCGTTTCCCCCTCTGCCCCGCAGTTCCAGCTCCTGTTGTCCGAGGCTCCGTCGGTATTATCCCAGCCATTGTCCTCATTATGTTTATCATTGTAGGAGTACAGGTCATACAAAGTAAACCCATCGTGGCAGGTGATAAAATTAACGCTGGAATTATATCCCAGATACTCTCCCCGGAAGGTTCCGTCAATATTTCCGTACAGGTCCCTGGAACCGCAGATGCTCAAAGCGGCAGAACGCGACTCCCAGCAGTCTCCCTTTAAAAAGGACCGCAGAGCGTCCCGGTATCTTCCGTTCCATTCTGCCCAGTGCCAGTTGGCAGGAAAGCTTCCCACCTGGTACAGTCCGCCTGCATCCCAGGCTTCCGCGATCAGCTTTACATTGCTCAGGACCGGGTCATAGGCAAGGCTTTCCAGCAAAGGCGGGTTGTTCATGGGAGAACCATCTTCATTTCTTCCCAGTATGCTTGCCAGATCAAAACGGAACCCGTCTACCCGGTAATTGACCGTCCAGTACCGCAGGCAGTCCAGGATCATCTGCCGCACGATGGGATGATTGCAATTCAGGGTATTGCCGCAGCCGCTAAAATTGTAATAATATCCATCAGGGGTCAGCATATAGTAGATATTGTTGTCTATGCCTTTAAAACAAAAGCATGGACCATTTTCGTTCCCCTCCGCCGTATGGTTGAAAACAACGTCAAGGATCACTTCTATGCCGTTTCGGTGGAATTCCCGGATCAGCTCCTTGAACTCCGTTCCCTCCCGGTTGTATTCTATAGAAGAAGTATAGCTGGAATTAGGCGAAAAAAAGCTTACTGTATTGTAGCCCCAGTAATCCAGGAGCGTTCTTCCGTTCACTTCTCTTTTTCCCGCCATTTCATCAAACTCAAAAACCGGCATCAGCTCCACCGCGTTGATGCCCAGTTCCCTGAGATACGGGATCTTTTCCTGCAGTCCCCGGAAAGTACCTCCATGGGCTGTGCCCGAGGACGGATCCTTGGTAAATCCTCTTACATGCAGCTCATAAATGATCAGGTCGCTGATCTCTCTGGAGGACTGGGGCATATCCTCCCAGTCAAAGGTATCCTTTACAACACGGGCATGATAACAGCCCGGATTGGATTCTCCCCAGATATGCTGTCCGGTCACAGCCTTCGCGTAAGGATCCAGCAGCACATTTCTTTTATCAAACAGCAGGCCTCTGGAGGGATCCTTCGGCCCGTCAATACGGTAGGCATACTCAAATTCTTCCACATTCAGGCCGAATACAATCATGGAATACACATCCCCAATCTTATATTCTTTAGGAAAAGGGAGCACCGCATAGGGTTCCTCTTCTTTTCTGTGAAAAAGCAAAAGCTCACAGCTTGTACCGAAATGGGTATGGACCGTAAAGCTGACCCCATAATGGAGGGCCGTAGCTCCGTTACGTTCAAAGAGCCCTGGCCGGACCGGAAATCCTGCGATCTCTGCCATGGGTTCGAACCAGGAGGAATTTTCCGAGATCTCCTCTTCCACCTCTTCTTCAATTTCTTTCGCAATATCGATCTTATTCTCTGCCATC
>DXBU01000092.1 GCA_019116385.1 Candidatus Blautia faecigallinarum
ACAGACAGACAGACAGACAGACAGACAGACAGATAAGATAGGTCTGCCCCTTTCTGCTCTTTTGTATATAGGGAAAATAAAAAGCACATCGTATTTCGTAGAAGCTGATAAAGGCTGAACGGGATATGGTGTGCTTTTTGTATGCAAAAAAACAGGGGGGTGTCTGGATGGGGAATATCAATCCTCCGGTACATCAGATCTATCTGGTGGGGCCGGAAAAACAGGGAAAGGGCATTGCCCGGGAGATCTTTCCATACTGTAAGGCGTGCGACTGGATCCCCGCTTTTTTTGTGGCAGGGAAGTACACGGATGAGATGGAAAGAAGGATCTGCCAGGGCAGAGTCCGGACGGGTGTTATCGCATTTGGGGATGATTCCGAAAGGGTCTATGAGCGGCTGCAAGGGGAGGAACCTTACGGCGGGGACAGGCCCTATAAAGTGATGCGGCTGTTAAAGCCGGGGGAAACAAAAACGTTTTCCTTTTTCAGCTACCAGGCGCAGATCTGGGCTTACCCAAAGTCGGAGCAGGATTTTCACAATATCGCTTCCTGGCTGGGGTTTGTCTCTTATTTAAAAGAAGGGACATTCCGGGCGATTTATCCCGGTGCATTGAATATCCAGGAGCTATTCTGGGATATCGACCTTGACGCAATACTAAAAAAACACAAGGAACAGGAGGTTACACATTCATGAGAAAAAGGAAGTACAGGCAGGCAGCGGCGTGTTTCCTGACAGCGGCGCTGGTACTGTCTGCAGGGCCGGTACAGTCTGTTACGCCGTCCCAGAGCCAGATCCCGGAAGCCTTGTCAAAAGCAGAGGAAGCTGTAAGGAAGGTACAGGAGCTGATTGACGTATTGCCGACAGTTGATACACTTGCTTCCATGGATACAGAAGAGCAGCAGTCGGCCTACGAACAGGCACAGGCGGCCCACAAGGCATATGAGGCTTTGCCAGAGGAAGAACAGACACAGATAGATAAGACGAAGATAGACGCATTATTTGCATATTTTAACAGCCTGACAGCCACGGCAGATACTTCCGACACACAGACAGAAAACAGTGTCGCAAAGGTGGGGAACGTTTATTATGATGACCTGGCAGACGCCTTAAACAATGCGAAAGGCCAAACCTGCGATATATTAAAGGATGCCTCCCTGAGTGGAAACTATAGCTTTATAGGGACATCTGATCGTATTACGATAAACTTAAATGGTCATACCATAAATGGCAGCTTTACTTTAATTTTAGGTGGGTTGTATGGTAGCAACCTTAACGGTCCAGGAACAATAAATGGAAATATTGGGTTTGTAAGGGCCCAATTAAGAGCCCCGCTTACAGTCAATGGGGATGTTACGGACGCTGGAGGAGGTGCATTTAGGGTAAACGGGACAGGAGTATTTCGTGTCAATGGAAATATTGGTTACTTCTCCTTAGGCGCCGTGAACTCCGATGGAGTTTCGATTGTATGTACTGGAACATGCAGTGAGCCAGAAATTCAAAATATAGTTATCACACAGCCCCAAAACATTACTTTAAGTGTATCCCCTGAAGGAAGCGGTTCAGTCACAGCAACGGGAAATAAGGTCGCTATGGATTCGGGCAGTGCCATTGCATCCGCCGGGAGTATCGTTACGCTAAACGCTGCGGCGAATCAAGGCTACCGGCTTAAAGAATGGCAGGTTGCTTCCGGAGGAGTAACGATCACCGATAACGCCTTTACCATGTCGGAAAATGATGTCGCTGTTACGGCGGTCTTTGAGCGTACGATTGAAACAACGGTTCAGCTGACGATTGGCGGCGATATATCGGAAGGCGCAGCCGACTATGGCGCTTCCCTTGATCTGGAAGCTGCGGTTACAGGGGATAGGTGGAAACCCAGCAATACGCCCCATACGATCCTTGCTGTGTACACGCCGGAAAGCGGGAGCAATCTGCTGGGGAGTACTGCCACTGCTCCGCTGACAGTTAACAAAGCAACAGCCCCTGCATCCAGCGCACCCGAAAATACAAGTAAAATAGATGATACTATGGTAGAACTTGCTACGGTATCCGGTGATCCCGCCTATGGAAACATCGAATACGGCTATACCACGGGCGGCGAAACATCTGTACCGGAAGAACGCTGGCAGGAAGAAACGGTTTTCGATGGTCTGCAGCCGGTTACGTCCTACACGTTTTACACCCGTTATGACGGGAACGATTACTATGAGCCATCCCCGGCCAGCGGCGGCCTGACCGTTACTACAGCAAAATCCGATACCGTGCTGGAAAACCTGGAGGTTAGCGGTCAAACAGGTTTTGAGGGTCATTTCCAATACGGGGACATCATCACCGTGACATTCACCCCGGAACGGAAAGCGGAGATCAATACGAATGCCCTGGCGGAGAATACCGCCACCCTGACCTATACGCCTGCTGAGGGTGAGACTGTTACACTCGCCACGGCGAACGCACAGACAGACGGCTCTTTCAAACTGACCTATGACACCAAGAAAAAGGAACTTCCCATCGGGGAGAACCTGTCCCTCACCATTTCCTACGGCGGCGGCAGTACGTTGAATCCCGTGGAGGAGACCGTGACCCTCAGCCTCGACAAGGCGTATCTTAAGAACATGCCCACGGTCACAGGAAGCTTCGTGTATAACGGAACCTTGACGTTAAATTACACCCCGCAGGATGACGAAACGGTGACCTATCAATGGTGGCGGATCATTGACGACAGCGATACCGAGCGCATTGACGGCGCTACCGGTGAGACTTATACCCTGACAGAATCAGAAATTGGTGAAAGCATTTATGTAATTGTTTCCGCTACCGACGAATGGCACAGAGGGGCAAAGCAAAGCGATCAGTATAAGATTACCAAAGCCTCCCAGAGCGTTCCTACTGCGAAGGAAGGCTGCATCATAGATTACGAAGCGGAAACAGTGACGGCTTTGGAGGGTTATGAACTTTCCGCCACTGATAACGAGAGCGCAGTGGGAAGTGAGAAACTTCCGGTTACGCCCGGCACGGATATTTATATCCGTAAAGCAGAGACACAGGTTTATTTTGCTTCAGATTGGGCGGCTGTGGACATTCCTGAACGCCCGGCGCTGACATTGAAAGCATCAAATATTTCTGCGGATGGATTTACCGTGACAGTGGACGGGCAGCCGGCAGATGCTGTGCTGACATACCGGGCAGCCGGAACAGACGGAGAGTATTCCTACGACTCCGGTGAACAGACCAGCGGAACCTTTACCGGACTGAAAGCCGGCGTGACGTATCAGGTTTCCGTAAAATGCGCTGCGGGATCCGGCAGTTTTTCGGCAGAGGCCAATATAACCGTTCCGACAAACGGGGCAAGTTATACGGTATCTATCCCTGGGAAGGCAACAGCAGGAGGGGAACCGGTATCTATATCCATCACGGAAGATTCCGAGCATCCCTTTGATCTGGGGTATCAGGGAGAGGTTAATGTAAGGATCAAAGATGAAGGAAATATTAAAAACGGCAGCCTTACCCTGACAAGGGAGGGATCGGCCAATACGGTTACATCTGCCCTGTATGTAGGGGATACCCTGTTTACAGATTTGAACCAGAATGTGGCCACATTTACAGAAGACAACAAGGATACTTCCGTTGCCCTTTCCTTTGCGGCTCCGGAAGAACCCTATATTCCTGCCGGAACGTATCAGGGAACCGTCAACTTTGAAATTTCCTATACCCAGTAATACGGAGGATAGAAGAACATGAATAAGACAGCGAAAAGGATCCTTCTGTTCCTGCTGGCAGTGCTCCTGGTGACGGGCGGCGTATTTGCAGGACTGAACTGGAACCGCTGGTTCGGTAAAGAGGATACGGCGGTCACAGCAGATCTGGATGAAAATGCCGAGGATTATACCGGAGACCGGGAAGTGTATCAGGGTGAGAAGAATACCGATACCATAGATATTCCTGGATTTGAGACAATCAATCTGAAGGCGGGGACCACCGGGCAGAGCGTGAACCTGTATAACCCGGAGCAGAATACCTGCTACTTTAAGATGTCACTGATCCTTGCGGACGGAACTGTCCTGTGGGAAAGCGACCTGGTAGCGCCGGGAAAGGCAATCTATGATCTGACGTTAATGGAAGCCCTGGATGCAGGGGAGTATGCGGACACCATATTAAAATATGAGTGCTTCGCCATGGATGATGCTCAGACGCCGTTAAACGGCTCTGAAATAAAACTGACCCTGAACGTGTTGGAATGACAAAGGAATGGAAAGCCAGGACAGGATGATTCCGAGGAGCCATTGTACCACGATAGTCTATTTGGACGATAAACTGGTTAAGGAGGATAAAAATGAAGAAAAAAAGAGCTGCAGGGATGTTCTGCATGATGATGGCGGTTTCCGTGGCAGTTCCGGTCAGCGCCGCCCAGAAGCAGGAAAGTATGACACTGACGCTTGACGTAGGGTCTGAATATACGCTGACCATCCCCATGGATATGGATATACCATTCGGTGCGGAAGAAACCAACATCGGTTCGGTGAAGGTAACTGGAAATGTGAAACCGGCAGAGACAGTGGAGGTGGATGTGGAGATCGGCAATTTTATCAGCCAGGATAATCCGCAGGATACCATTGCGCTGACGCTGATCAATAAGAATGACAACAGCGAATTCGGAACTTCTATCTGGAATGAGAAAGAAATGAGAGATGAAACAAAGGAAATTCCGCTGGCTGTACAGGTTAAGGAAGAAGACTGGGCCAAAGCGTATGCCGGCACGTATCAGGCAACTCTGACTTTTACGGCGTCTTTGATCACACCATCGGCACCTTAAGCCAGATCATGGAAAGGGAAAGATAAGAAGGGAGACCCAAAGAGTCAAAAGCAGGAGGGACTGACATTGATGACAAGAAAAGAGAAAAAGAACGGGCGCCATTGGGGAAAACGGGCAGCGGCAGGACTGCTGGCGGGGATCCTGGCCTTAGGCGCCCCGGCCGCCGTCCTGGCGGATACAACGACAACCCTGACCACCAAAATCCCGTCTGTCCATACCGTGGATCTGGACATCGGGGCAAATGGTTCGGTGGTGATCGACGGCACAAGATACCGGGGCGAAGCCAAGGTGGAAGTGGGGCGCCTTATGGAACAGACCTACCAGCTGGATCCGGATGGCGGATACCGGGGGGAGAGCGTTTCCTATGACGGGGAGGACGTGACCGATGAGGCCGCAGGGGGGAGCTATCAGGCCCCGGCCCTGAACGAGGACGGGATCACCCTGTCCGTGCGTTTCCGCTGGGTGCCTGTATACGTTCCGGACCCGACGCCCAGCCCCACCCCGGAGCCGGTGCCGGAGGGATATCCGGACGGCTCCATAAGGAACCCGGACGGAAGTATCGAGACGCCCAACGGCACCATCATCCGGGAGGACGGCACCATCGTCCTGCCCGACGGGACGGAGCTTTCCCCCGATGAAGAGGGGAACAGGCCGTCTATTGATAAAGACAATACCGTGACGGACTGCAGCGGGACGGTCATTGACCGGGATGGGAACCTCATCCTCCCGGGAGAGGACCCGGATAGTACCAGGGACGATATCCGGGTGGAGAAGTGGGAAGGAAAGAAAGCGCCCTCCTATGACCCGGACACCGTCAGCGCCCTGACCAAAGAGGGGAACCGGGTGGTGTATCCGGATGGAACAGCCCTGGAACCAGATGCCGGTTCCCTGGTGGAAAGGGACGGCACGGTCACGGAACCGGATGGAACTGTATATAGGACCGACGGCTCTGTACAGGCTGCAGACGGCAGCTTCCTGGTACCCGGGACGCCGGTGCTGGATGGGGACGGGTCCGGTACCCGGGGAAACTAGGTGCGGGCAGCCCTGACAGAGGCAAGCGCGGGCGCGGAAGGCTACGACTATGTGATCAGCGCCAACAAGGACTGCATCTACGAGAAGGACTATCTGAAGGTAAATAAAAATGTCGGAGAGACGGAGACGGCCTTTTCCTACATCCCCCAGGGGGCCCTCCACGCCTGGAACCGGACCAGCGAAGACGGGACGAAGGTGTTCAGCCCCTGGTCCAACATCAAAAAGATCGTGATCAAAGGCTGACAAAGCTGCTGCCGCATCAGTGATCTCAGGTCACTGGCGGCAGCATTTTTGTGCCTCAAAAAGGGGAGACACTGGAATTATAGTGGCAGAAACTGCCAGATGTGTATCAGATATATTTGACAAGAACTATTTTATCATAGTAAGCTGATTTTAAGAGATATAAAAAATAATGCAGCCATAAAATCAATAATAAATGACGAAAAAATCAAGACTATGAAAGAATATAGAATACAAGACAAAAAAATTACTATTTATCTAGCCAGCGCACATCCTGCCCCGGTGATCTACTTAAATACAGTTATCGAAGAAGGCCCAACCATATATGACATTTTAAAAAACTCCACTGCTGCAAATTTTACCCTGGTGACCATAAGCGGTCTGGATTGGAATCACGACATGGCACTATGGGACTGCCCGGCGATCGCTAAAAATATTCCGCCCTGTACAGGCGGAGCCCTGGAATATCTAACCTTTTTGCAGGATAAGGTTATCCCGACAGTAGAAAAAGAAATTCGGATAGTTCCTATGTGGCGGGGGATCGCCGGCTATTCTCTTGCTGGTCTGTTTGCCTTATATACTCTTTACCAAGCAGACGTCTTTTCAAGAGCAGCCTGTATATCTGGATCTCTGTGGTTTCCCGGGTTTCGGGAATATGTTTTCTCTCAGAAAACGAAAGGCAATCCGGAACATATTTATTTTTCTCTGGGGAACAAGGAGAACAGGACCAGGAATCCTTATCTGAAAACCGTGGAAGAAAATACCAAAGTCATCGAGGAATATTTCCGAAAGAGCGGAGTAGATACAATTTTTCAATAAAACCCGGGAAATCATTATAATCATGCTCCGGAAAGAACTGCTGCCGGTATCCAGTGGATTTTGGAAAGATAATATAGATTTAATGATTCTTAAAAAATTCTAAACCGTTCCGGTAAAATTGAAAATAGGAAAACAGTGTGTTATCATAGAAACGTATTGATAGGTGATACAAAAGAGGAGATAAAATCTATGAAGAAAAAAATATATGCACTGTTTTTAGGGCTTTGCCTAGTCTGTCAGCCGGTAACGGTTTCCGCAAAAGTAGCCGGATTCCGTGCAACAGTAAATGCCTATAAACAGGATAATAAAGGGCTTTCGTACTTCACTGTGGAAAACGCAGAGGGAAAGAAGGTACGGGTCCTTGCCAGAGAAGACACCTTGTATGTGACTTCCAAGAGACTGACTCTGCGGAACATTCCGGATGTCAGAGGAAAAGGAACCGGCAGAGTCCTTCTGGGGACAGAAGTTCAGAGAGTGGCTGTGTGCAACAACGGCTGGAGCAAGATTAATGTAAGTGACGAGGAGGAAAATAAGCGGATTGGATATGTACCCACTGAATATCTCAGCGATGTTCCCCAGCTTCAGGAGATTAAAGCCAAGGTCATAGCTGTAGCAGACGGAGAGATCCTGGATTATCCAAGCCGCAAGGACGGTCAGGTTATCGGCCAGGTTTCTCAGAAGGACAAGTTTAGATGCACAGGAATTGTAAATGGCGTATGGAGCCGGATCGTGTTCAAGGATGAGGAAGATAATAAAAGGGTTGGCTATATCCCAACCAGCATCCTTGCAAACAAAAAAAAGCTGCAGAATGCGGCGAAAGAAGAGGATAAAGAGGAGGCTGTTGCCGCAGGCGTTATCCATAAAAGCGAGGGAAAAGGTATTTTTGCTAAAGCGGTAGATGAGGTAAAGTCTGCAGCTGAGGAAAGCGGTGTGCAGGTAGGTTCTCCGGTGGAAGTTTCTGCCGATGCGGTGCTGAAACCTTTGGGAAACTTTAAGATCACCCATTACTGCCGCTGCAGTATATGCTGCGGGCCCTGGGCTGATGGGATTACCGCCACAGGCACAACGGCAACCACCAATCGTACGATCGCGGTAGACCCGGATCAGATTCCATACGGCAGCAAGGTAGTGATCAATGGACAGGTATATGTGGCCGAAGACTGCGGCGGCGCGATCACAGAAAACTGCATAGATATTTATGTGGCTTCCCACGAAGAAGGGGAGAACAAGGGCGTATATTACGCAGATGTCTACCTGCTTGAAGACTAAAAGACTATAAAAAATCCTCTGAACATTGTCTGAGATTTCCAGACATGATTCAGGGGATTTTTTTGAAAATTTGCCCGTAAATAGATGCTTCCTTCCAGGGGCTATTTTACAATCCCATATTCTTTCAGCAGCTTCTGCCGGAATTTTTTATCTTTTGTAGAACGGCGGAGATCCTCCAGCCGGTTAGCATCCAAAAGGCATTGTGTCAATTCTGAAGCCAGGTCTAAACCATTTTTTTGCCCATTCGCATGGCCGGTTTTCCAACCATCCTCCCATCCTTCCCTACGGAGTGTTTTTTCATGCAGTTCTTTATCATACTCTTCTAAAAACATACCCACAACCTCCTTGCGGTGCTTCCTCAAAAGATCCTTCAGGATCCCTTCTTCCAGACAGTGATGGACGGCTAAGTCCGCCGCTTCCTGGGGAGAGTATCCAGCCGCCAGGTTCTCCCGGATGCTGTGGATAATGATGATCAGATCCATTGAGGGCATTATATTTGTGAATTTTAAATAATGGGGGACTATCCCTTTGACAGCCCCCAAACGAAGTGACTTTGGGATCTATTTTATAATCCCATATTCTTTCAGCAACTTCTGCCGGAAATTTTTATCTTTTGTAGAACGGCGGAGATCCTCCAGCCGGTTAGCATCCAGAAGGAGACGAGCCAACTCAGAAGCTTTTGCAAAGCCATCCTCCCATCCTTCCCTACGGAGTGTTTTTTCATGCAGTTCTTTATCATACTCTTCTAGAAACATACCCACAACCTCCTTGCGGTGCTTCCTCAAAAGATCTTCCAGGACTCCTTCTTTCAGACAGTGATGGACGGCTAAGTCCGCCGCTTCCTGGGGAGAGTATCCGGCCGCCAGGTTCTCCCGGATGCTGTGGATAAAATAGGAATACTCCCATAAGGGCCTGCATTTTTCCATGAGCCAGCGGTTTTTTCCGTAGTTGATGTTCAAGACCAGTGCCTTGCACTCCAGAGCAGGTTCAATAGCCAAGCCGCCTCCGGCAGATTCCACAGTCATAAAGGATTCAGATAGAGTGAGCACTTCCCGTTCCGGCCTGTCTTCTGTACCGTTATAGAAAACCACATACTGGGGAGAAGGCAGCCGGATCAAGGTGGTCTTATACAGGTCATACCCGTTCTCTGTGACAAAATCCTGATAGAGCCTGGCGAAGTAGAAAACACCCCGCAGGGGCATGTTGGGATTCCAGGTGGACTGATGCTCGGCCAGAAAAAGAACGGATTCCAGGAGAAAGGAAACATCA
>DXBU01000093.1 GCA_019116385.1 Candidatus Blautia faecigallinarum
AAAATGAATGGGGAAATGGAACTGCCAGAGTGAAGACACCATAGAGGAGAGGAAAAATGCATTTTGTTGACGCCAAGGGGATCCTATCTGCAGATAATGGGATGAATATTTACAGGGGCTGCACCCATGGCTGTATTTATTGTGACAGCCGAAGCAAGTGTTATGGCTTTTCCCATCCTTTTGAGGACATTGAAGTAAAGCAGAATGCCCCGGCTCTTCTGGAACAGAAGCTCCGTTCAAATCTTGTTTATCTGAAAGAATTTCCGGAAAAAGATGAATTCCGGCAAATCAGTATGTTTGATCAGAATTTATGAAGATGCAGGACATCTCAGTCAGGAGGATACAGAATGATCTTATATTTTTCAGGAACAGGAAACAGCGAGTATGCAGCAAAAAGAATAGGCAGATCAATGGGAGAAGAAGCGCTGGATCTTTTCCAAAGGATAAGAAAAAACAATTATTCCAGGATATATTCTGAGAAACCGTGGATCGTTGTCACTCCCACATACGCATGGAGGATACCGCGTATCTTAGAAAAATGGATAGAAAAAACACAATTAGCAGGGAATAAGGACATTTATTTTGTCATGACCTGCGGTGACAATATAGGTAATGCGGGAAGGTACGTCAAAGCTCTTTGCGATAAAAAAGGAATGAACTATTTAGAATGCATGGAAATCATCATGCCTGAAAACTACATTGCTTTATTCACCACCCCGACTAAAGAGCAGGCGGCTGTGATCATCGAAAAAGCGGAAGCAGAGATAGACAAAGCCATTTCTTATATAAAATCGGGGACGCCCTTTCCAAAACGCCGGATTTCATTGATAGATAAAATGAGCAGCGGCGTTGTGAACGATCTTTTCTATCCGGTTTTTGTACATGCAAAAAAATTCTATGTTACCGATGACTGTATTTCCTGCGGACTATGTGAAAAGCTTTGCCCCCTTGGAAATATCCACCTGGCAGATGGGAAACCCCAATGGGGAAACCAATGTACACATTGTATGGCCTGTATCTGCCGCTGTCCAAAAGAAGCGATCGAATATGGCCGGCATAGCAGGGGGCTTCCCAGATACACCTGTCCGAAATGAGCTTGGAAGAGCTGTGGCAGCTTTTTCCCATCTTTTTGACAGAGCATCAGGTCGATTGGGAAGAGTGGTATTTGGAAGAAGAAAGTCTATTGAAAAAAAGTCTTCCATGTATCGAAAGGATCAGCCATATAGGAAGCACAGCAATTCCCGCTATCTGGGCAAAACCCATTATTGATATTCTCGTAGAGGTTCCAAAGGGAACTGGGCTTGGGGATTATAAGGATTCCATTATCAAGATGATCTGACGGATAGTGGAATGCAGGAAAGAAATTGAGAATTAAGTATTGAGAAACAAAGTATTCTTTGCTATACTTTCTTTGCACGTGCGATTTATATAAAGATATTATAGTAGGAAGGGGTATGCTGTTTGAATAACAACGGATGTGCTATTGTATCAAGCCGGGAGGCTTGCATGCGATAACCCGGCAAACCTCCCGGAAGATTTGGATACATCAAAGACTTTCAGGAGGAAAAATAAATGAACCGTGAAAATAAACGGAAAAAATATGACAAACACTATTATAAAAAACACGCCTGCACAGATTCTTTCACCTGTAAGGTGTGCGGACGCCTGGTCGTTCCGGAAGGAGCAGGATCCGGCCATAGGAATCACTGTCCTAACTGCCTGAGCAGCCAGCACCTGGATAATGAACCTGGGGACAGAGATGCGGATTGCGGAGGGATTATGGATCCGGTTGCTGTATGGGTAAGAAAAAACGGTGAATGGGCGATCATCCATCGGTGCCGTATCTGCGGCAAACTGTCATCAAACCGGGTGGCTGCGGATGATAACCCCATGAAGCTTATGGCGATCGCGATGAAGCCTTTATGTGAACCGCCGTTTCCGGTAGAGCGTATCGAGGAATTGACCGCTCTTATGGGTGGCGAAGGAACGATAAGGTAGGATATTCTGTAAATAGGTAAAGGTGAGAGGCTCTTCTATGATAAAATTTAAAATCATAGGAGAGCCTTTTAGTATGATGAAATAAAAGAAAACGATCCATCAGGTATGAACCGCAGGAGGACTTTACACAGTGTATTCTTTTTTTTACGAAGTTGTGGTATATTTGAAAAAACAAATTTCCGCATACGAGACTATGACTTTATATAATATGAGGAGGGATAGCTGTGATAAAGATCGCGATCTGTGATGATGAAGAAAAGGCGGTTGCCCTGGCTGAAAGGATCGTTAAGGATAGTCTGCGTGTCTGCGGCATCGGATATGAGATCACAGCTTACACGAAAAGCAGTAATCTGCTGGACGACATAACCGATGATGGCTTTTTCTATGACCTGATCCTGCTGGATATTGAAATGCCGGGGATCAGCGGTATGGAAATCCCACAGAAGATCAAAGGCTTTCTGCCGAATATCCGGATCATCTTTGTGACTTCTCACATGGAATATGCCATTGACGCCTTTGAACTGTCCATTTTCCGCTATGTGCCGAAAAATAATCTAAAGACAAAGCTGGCCGCTGCTGTGACGGATGCGGCCCGGCTGATCCAACTGGAGGCAGGGCAGGAATATGTGATCTCTACTTCAAACCGTATGGAAAAGATCCCATATAAAGACATTTACTATATCCGGCGGGAAGGAAAAAATGCGAGCATTATATCCTGCACCGGAATTTCCAAAGTCAGAAAAAGCCTGCAGCAGGTATTTGACGAGCTGAACGGCCCGGAATTCCTCTTTATAGACCGGGGCTGTATTGTCAATATCATCCAGATCATGAGGGTCAGCGGCGACACGGTTGTCTTAAAGAACGGAGAAAAGCTGCCGGTGAGCCGTTCTCATCTACAGGAAGTCAAAAACAAGATCAATCAATTTTGGGGGATGCATATATGATGAGCTGGTATCAGGCCGTTTCCTGCCTTTTTACAAATGAAATACGGCTGCTTCTGGGAGTATGTCTTGCTGCAAGGCTGATGGATTTTTTACCGGAAAGAAAAATCCTTCTGCTGTCCGGTATGGGAGGAGCCCTGGTTTCCCTGCTGCAGGCGGCTTCCCTGCCGGCAGCCGCCGTGACGGCCGTTGAAATATTGATCATCACAGCAGTCTCCTGGTATCACCTGAGGGAAAAGGGGAAGGGGAGATACAGCCTTTTTCTGGCCTTCTTTTACGAAATTGGCGCGGGATTATGGGATTTCCTGGCCCAGGCTGTTTTAGGCATCCTGTTCCGCTCGGAGGATTTTGTCAGTCCCTACACACCGGAATATTTAGCAGGCATTTGGCTGGTACGGCTGGGGATGCTGGGAATTGCCCTGTTTCTGACCGGACAAAAGAAGGATCCGGCGGCAGCTATGCGGATAGCCTCCCTTCTGGTATTGCTGGGATTCTTTGGAACCGTTACACTTTCCCAGCAAAGGATCCTGCCGTTAAACGAAGATCAGACAGGCACATGGATCATCCTTTCTATGGTGCTGCTGTTTGCCCTGTTGCTTTACCGGGTAAACCGTCAGCGGGAGATGGAAGCAGAGATCGCAAGGCTGAAACAGGAGCAGGCGGAGATCACAGAGCGGGATTACCAGGCGCTGCAGCGCACTTATGGGGCCAACGCGAAACTGTATCATGACCTGCATAATCATATTGAGGCGATCTATCAGTGCCTTGTACAGGGAGATACCCGGGAAGCGCTAAGGTACTGTGAGGATCTACGCTCTCCTGTAGAGGAAATCTCTCAGGCAGCCTGGACTGGAGATAAAGCCATTGACTGTCTGATCAGCAGTAAAATAGCTATGGCCAAACAGGAGCAGGTCAAAACAAAGGTTAACATTGAGTTTCCCCGCAACACCAATATCCGCAGCGTTGATCTCACGGCCATTCTGGGAAATCTGCTGGACAACGCTTTAGAGGCGGCAAAAGCGGCCCCGGAGCCTTTGCGCTTCCTGAACCTGACGATCCGGCGGATCAACGCCATGCTCATCATCAAGGTGGAAAACGGCTATGCCAGCCCTCCGGTACAGGAAGATGGGAAGCTTAGGACCTCCAAGCCGGATAAAGCTTTTCACGGCTGGGGTCTGAAAAGCGTTCAGACAGCGGCGGACCGCTACGATGGAACGGTCGGTACTGTATATGAGGATGGTGTGTTCTGTGCGGTTGTCACCCTTTCTTTTTCTCCGATCAAGAAAGGATGACGATTCGCGGTCAAAACCCTGCCATTGGCGGACATTTTTGCAGCCTCCTCCTTTTTTGCTGTATGTTTGTATTGTAAAAAGAACCACATAATACACATATACGCGAGGAGGTACTGTTATGCGTCATTTTTATTTTCGTTTTATTCTCGGCTTTATATTTGCTGTCTGTCTGATCTTTAGTCTTATCACTATGAACATCCCGTTTGCGATCTTATATCTTTTTCTTAGCGGAACCTTTTTGTATTCCGCGTATCTGCTCTGGAAAAAAGACCAGGATGACCGGAGGCGCTAGGATATGGACAGCGAACGGCTTTTATCCCTGAACAAGCTAAGCGTATGGTATACCGCCGGCCATCCTGTGCTTTCTGACCTTTCCCTGGATTTAAGAGAACAGGAAGTGGTGGGGCTGATCGGACTGAACGGTGCCGGAAAAACCACGCTGATCAAAACAATGGCCGGCCTTTTGGCGGGATATCGTCTGGAAAGCAGCCTATGGGGAGGCCGCAGCTTTTCCTTCCGCGATAAACAATTCAAGCGCTGCCGGTATATTGTCTTTGCGGAAGACCGGTCTTTTCAGTATTTCACATTCCGGGAATATCTGGCGTATGCGGCAGCGTCCTATGGGGTTTGGCTGCCGGACATTTCCCGTCTGATAAAAGGATTCCACTTTGAGGATTATACAGATATCCTCTTAAAAGAACTATCCACCGGCAATCGGAAAAAAGCTTATCTGATCACAGCCTTTGCCCTGCGTCCCAGGCTGCTGCTTCTGGATGAACCGGTAAACGGGCTGGATTTTCAAAGTACGGAATTTTTATACCGGCTTATGGGGGAGTACCGGCAATACGGGACGCTGCTGTTTTCCTCCCATATTTTAGAAAGTATCTGTCTGACTTCCGACCGTGTGCTGGTCCTGGAGCAGGGAAAGATCAGCCGCACATTCACCGGCGGGAAGATCGCTGCCGGAAACATCCGGGAGGTGCTGTCCGATGGCGAAAACATTTAAAGCTCTTTCAAAACAGCTGTTGGGGGCAAAATATGAGAGTGTATTCAAAAGCCTGACTGCCTCTGTGATCCTGTTCACGGCAGTCTATGGATCCGGTTTCCGGATCACGGCGGCGCCGGCTGTCCTGTACCTGACCTCTGTTTTGTTCACAGCCGGCGTTATGTGGCAGTTATTAGAAGGAAAACGTCATCTGGAAGCTATGGAAGGAATGTTTATGCTTCCCTTTGACAATAGGAGCTTTATTTTTTCGTATGTATCCGCCCTGGGAGCCCATACCCTGGTCACAAAGACACTGCCCATCTGGGCGCTGTTTTTCGCTGTTTGTCCATGGAAGTTATGGGAAACCGCCCTGGCGGCTTTCTGCGGGTGCATGGCATGTGCTGTTACTGCCGCAGCCTGGGTGATGTATAGAAAGGGCCGAATTGTATCGGCAATATTCTGGCCGGCCGGTATTCTGGCAGTGATCCTGCTGGCGGACAGAGAAGCGGTCATCCTGACTGTGGATCTTTTCTGCACAGCCGCAGCGGTACTTTACCTGGCCTTCGCAGATGCATATAATTTTTACTGCCCGGGGACAGAAAAGAAACCGGCACGGCATACCGGCCGCACCGGGAGTGTGCCTGTCTATCTGCTGCGGTATCTTATGGCGGATAAAAGCTGCCTTATCAATACCGCCGGCCTGTGCGGTGCCGCCTGTTTCCTGCCGCTTCTTTTTGGAAAAGTCCAAGGCATGGATCTGTTTCCCATTGGTCTTGCCGTCCTCTGTATGAATACTCCCGTCTGTACCCTGCTGTCCCGTGATCCGGATCTGGAACAGTCGCTCCGCATTCTTCCAGGGCAGGCCGGACGGTTCTGCAGGAAATATTGTCTGCTCATTTTTGCAGTCAATGGGATCACAGCCGGCATTTATCTGTGCTGCTGGCAGATCATCCATGGCGGGAACAGCACCACTCATGGGATGACAGTCTTTTTCTTTTCCATACTGAGCGCCGGCCTTTCGGTCGTTCTGGAATGGAAAATGCCCATCCGCAGTTGGAAAACAGAAAGCGATCTGTGGCACCATCCCCGAAAGTATCTTGTCCCGCTGATCATGCTGGCGACGGCGGCGCTGGTTTCTTTCAGATGATTGGTTTTATTAGGATCCGGGCACTTTTTCGTTGCGTTCTTCGGATTGATGAAATATAATGATAAATGTTGTCAAAGTACGAAGAAAGCAGGGAAACGGATGTTGCACATTGCTATTTGTGACGATGAAAGAAGTTTCGTCCGATATTTGTCGGACCTATTGAACCGATACAGTAAGGAAACGGAACAGGATATAAAGGTCACCGCATATTATGACGGTATGGAACTGATCGAGAAATATGACACGACCATCGATCTGATCTTCCTTGACATTCAAATGAAGATAGTAAACGGGCTCCATGCCGCAGAGAGTATCCGAAAGAAGGATGCAGGCGTTGGGATCATTTTTTTGACTACCCTTACCCAGTACGGTCTTGAGGGATATAAATATCAGGCGATCAATTATATTATTAAACCCATGAAATACATGCGGTTAAAATCAGAACTGGATAAATTTGTGGAGCGCAGCAGAAAAGAAGAAAGGCCTTCTCTGGTGATCGCTAACGATACAGGAAAATATAAGGTTCCACTGAAATCCATTCGTTATATTGAAACCTATAACCGCAATCTGATGTTCCATACCGAGCAGGAAAATATCATTTGCTACAGGAGCATGAAAGAAATAGAACGGGAGTTATGTGGAAAGGATTTTGTGCGCTGTCATACCAGCTATATAGTCAACCTGTTTTACGTGAAAGGTATTAAGAAGCTGGATATGGAATTGATCACAGGTGAGATACTCCCCATCAGTCAGCCCAAACGAAAAAGATTCATGGAGAAGCTAACCGATTATTGGGGGGATTTTTTATGATACGTTTTTTTGAGATCCTTTCTTTTTTGTTAGCATGGGGATATACGGCTGTTTTCTTCCTTATTTTGAAGGCTTTTCTTCCTCTCCGCAAAAATGTGGTGCTGAAGGTGACCGCGTTTCTGGTTTGCGGCTATTTGGCAGATTCCATTATCTATTCCAATGATGCCGGAAGTCTGTTCGGTACGATGTTTTTGTTTTTTCTCTATGTTCTGCTGTTTTATCGCGGGACATTTATGGAGAAACTCTCCGTCCTGCTTGTTTTTTATCCGGCACTT
>DXBU01000094.1 GCA_019116385.1 Candidatus Blautia faecigallinarum
TGACAACGACGATGACGACAACGACGATGACGACGACGACGATGACGACGATGACGACGATTGATGACAATTAACGAGAATTGACGATGACGGCGATTGATCTGACTGGATTTCGTCATCCACCGCCGGAAAAACGCCTGACGTACAGCAGAAAAAAAAGCGGAGCTGCCCAAAAACAGCTCCGTTCTCTTTTTTTTAAAGATATGCCTTATCTCTCAGCATTTTACTGTTATGATCCAGGATCCCGGCGAATCTTTCATAGTCGCTTACAATAACGCCAAGATAGATCATATCCGCGATAGCCACCTGGGTGGTACGGGAAAAGATTGCGTCCCCGTAAAGGAACTGTTCCTGGGTGGAGCAGCCGGAATAGGAAATGCCGATAGCCAGGTCTCCCGGTCCCAGGCTGCCGGCGCGGATGCGCTGCATGTAGGAATCCTGGTAATAATTACAGTTCAGTCCCAGATAGTTCAGCTTGATACACAAGTCGCTGCACACAGTCTGGGAATTTTCCACTCCGCAGATCTCAATGGCTTTCGCCTTTAGGATCCCTTCGATGATCCTTTCAAAGGTATCGGTGGAAATGGATTTCAGAGTTTCCTCCAGCATCTGGATAGTGGTTGCAACGATGCGGGAAGGAATATTTTTCCGGTCGTCCCCGCTGGTGATCTCATAGCCGTAAAGAACGCGGCGGTTTCCTTCTTCTTTGTTTCCGGCCCCTTCTTCGATCAGACGGTATTTGAATTCTTTATAGCTGGAAAAACCAAGAGCTTTTACGAAGCGTACCACTGTGGGCTGGCTCACCCCTGCCGCAGCCGCCAGGCCGGACAGGCCGAGGCGCAAAAGCTCATCCATGTTTTTCAGCACGAAATCTCCCACCTGCTTCTCGGAAGGCCGCAGGGATGCGTAGTTTTTTTCTATAAGAAAACGAAGGGATTCTTTCCCAGGCATTCTCTTTTCCTCCTGCATGATCCTCAGTCAAAAAATTCAATCCCTACAAGTGTCAGTCCGTGGGCCGGCGCGGTCGGTCCGGCGGCACCTCTGTCGCAGGCTTTCAGGATAGCGCCCATCCGTTCCGGCGGATACTGTCCGTTTCCGATCTCGATGAGCGTACCTGCTATGATCCGTACCATGTTGTATAAGAATCCTTCCCCGGATATGCGGATGGTGATCATATCCCCGTCTCTCCATACATCCATAGCGGTGATGGTGCGCACCGTGGTTTTTACCTGGGCTCCGGAGCCGCAGAAGCTGGCAAAGTCGTGCCGTCCGATCAAAAACGAGGTTGCTTCCCGCATTTTATCCACGTCCAGCTTATAATGGTAAAAGTAGGAATACAGCCGCTCCGTAGGCACAGGGAATCTCCGGTTTAAGATCCGGTATTCATAGGTCTTTTCGCTGTCGCAGTACCTGGGATGAAAATCCGGCTCCACCTCTTCGGAAAGCTGGATCCGGATATCCTCCGGCAGCCTCTGGTTCAGGGCATAAGAAATTTTTTCTCCGGGGATCCTGGTTTCCGTGTCGAAGACCGCCACGTTTCCCAGGGCATGGACTCCCGCGTCTGTGCGGCTTGCCCCCATGATCTCTATTTTTTCCCCAAGAAGCTCTGAAAGAGTATCGTTCAGGATCCCCTGGATCGTCACGCCGTTGGGCTGGATCTGCCAGCCGCTGTAATTGGTCCCGTCATAGGCGACCACCAGTCCGATTCTTTTTTTCATGTCTTCCTCTGTCTTTCTCTTATTTCTGGCTCCCGCCTGCCCTTTAAATACCAACGGCGCGGAAAGCGATGGCCACCGCCAGGTACAGAGCCAGCACTCCGTAGGCAAGATAGTCACAGCCCGCGTATTTCAACGGTTTCATCTGGGTCCGGTGATCGCCGCCGTGATAGCATCTGGCTTCCATAGCCATCGCCAGGTCATTGGCTCTCCGGAAGGCGGAAATAAACAGCGGCACCAGAAGAGGCACCATATTTTTCGCCTTCTGGATGATATTCCCTGTCTCAAAGTCCGCTCCCCGGGCGATCTGAGCCTTCATGATCTTATCCGTCTCCTCCAGAAGGATCGGGATAAAACGCAGGGCGATAGACATCATCATTGCGATCTCATGTACTGGGACATGGATTTTATTTAATGGGCGCAGGAGACGTTCTAAACCGTCTGTCAGCTGGTTGGGCGTGGTTGTAAGAGTCATCACCGAAGAGCCAATGACCAGATAGGCCAGACGGATCGCCATCCTTCCCGCAAGGGAAAGCCCCTCTTTCGTAACCCTTAAGATCCCCCACTGCCACAGAACATCCCCGGGCGTCAAAAGGATATTAAACACAACCGTGATCATCAGAATGAGAAAGATCGCCTTTAAGCCCTTGAACATAAATTTCACAGGAACCTTAGACGTAAGGATCATTCCTCCAAGGAATACCGTTGCAACTGCATATCCCAAAAACGTATGGAACAAGAATACCGATACGATAAAAACAAGGGTACCGATCAGCTTCGTCCGCGGATCCAGCCTGTGAAGAGCGGATTTGGCGGGATAATACTGTCCCAGTGTAATGTCCCTGATCATCCGTTCTTCCTCCCTTCCTGCTCCGCCTTTTGTCCGCTGCTGCCCTCTTCCTGAGCCTGCTTAGACCGGTTTCCTTTCAAAGCCTTAAGGATGCTCTCTCTGGCCTCGTCAACGGTGGTGGCATTTTCATCCACATCCAGGCCGTTTTCCTTCAGGGCGTGCATGATATAGGTGATCTGAGGAGCCGCAAGTCCCATTTTTTCCAGCTCTTTGTAATGGAGGAACACCTTTTTCGGCGTATCGTCAAAGGCTGCCTGTCCATGATTCATCACGATCAGACGCTCTACATATTTGGCAATATCTTCCATACTGTGAGATACCAGAATGATGGTGATCCCGCGAAGCTTGTGAAGCTGGGCGATCTGATCGAGAATGTCGTCCCGTCCCTTAGGATCCAGCCCTGCAGTAGGCTCATCCAATATAAGGATCTTTGGATTCATAGCCAGAACACCGGCAATGGCCGCCCGCTTTTTCTGACCTCCGGAAAGCTCAAAAGGAGATTTCCCGAAATTTTTTTCTTTAAATCCCACCTGGAGGAGGGCCTTTCTTGCTTCCTTTTCTGCCTCCTGGCGGCTGAGGCCCTGATTCATCGGGCCAAAACACACATCTGAGAGCACATCGTTTTCAAAAAGCTGATGTTCCGGATACTGGAACACAAGTCCCACTTCGCTTCTCAGCTTTTTCCTGTCGTAATTTTCCGCCCAGACATCCTCTCCATTATAGAGGACGGTCCCGGAAGTAGGCCGGATCAGCCCATTGAAATGCTGGATCAAGGTAGATTTCCCGCTCCCGGTATGTCCGATCATACCAATGAACTGCCCGTCCGGGATCAAAAGGCTCACATCCCGCACTGCGTGGATCTCATAGCTTGTCCCCGGGCTGTAGGTATAAGTTACATTCTTTAATTCTATTGACATAAGGCACTCACCAATTCCTCTGTAGTAAGGATTCCATCCGGAATCTCCACCCCCGCCTTCTTAAGCTCATAAGCCAAAAGAGTCACCTGGGGTACATCCAGCCGATACTGTTTCAGAGTCTCCACCTGGGAAAAAATTTCCCTGGGCGTCCCGGTCATGACAACTTTGCCGCTGTCCATTACATATACCCGGTCTGCATGGACCACTTCTTCCATATAGTGGGTGATCAGGATCACGGTAACGTTTTCTTTCCGGTTTAATTCCTTTACTGCCTTTATAACTTCTTTCCGTCCATTGGGGTCCAGCATAGCCGTAGGCTCGTCCAGCACAATACAGCTCGGATGCATAGCCATCACTCCCGCAATGGCCACCCGCTGCTTTTGGCCGCCAGAAAGTTTGTTGGGGGAATGGTGGCGGTACGCAGTCATTCCTACCTTGTTCAGGCTATCGTCCACCCTTTTCCAGATCTCTTCCGTGGGAACTCCCATATTTTCCGGGCCAAATCCCACATCTTCTTCCACAACCGTACCTATGATCTGGTTGTCGGGATTTTGAAAGACCATGCCTGCTTTCTGGCGGATCTTCCACAGCTCCGGTTCCTTTAAGGTATCCATCCCGTCTATCCAGATCGTCCCTTCCGTAGGAAGGAGAAGGGCGTTCATATGTTTTGCCAATGTGGATTTTCCGGAACCGTTATGTCCCAGGACAGCCACAAATTCCCCGGCTTGAATGTCCAGGTTTACATCGTCCACGGCTCTTTGTGTCTCCTGCACATTTCCGTCATCGTCGTACTTGAGATAGTCAAATCCCAGCTTCAAAGCCTTGATAATTCCCATTTTATCCTCTCCGTCAGGCTTCCTCTGTATCTGCCGGCCCAAAACCGGTCAGCTCATCGATCAGCTCCCAGATTTCTTCCCTGCCCTGCTTGGTCTGGGCAGAAAAAGGAATGACTTTCGTCCCCGGGCGCAGCTTCAGCCCTTCTTTTATCATTTTCACATGTTTCTGCCACTGGCTCCGTTTAATTTTGTCCAGCTTGGTAGCAATGATGATCGGCTCATATCCATTATGCAGGATCCAGTCATACATCATTTTGTCATTTTCGGAAGGATCGTGACGGATATCCACCAGCAGAAAAACTGCCTTAATATTTTTAGAGGTATGAAGATACCGCTCGATCATCTTTCCCCATTTCTGTTTTTCCTCCTGGGAAACCTTGGCGTATCCATATCCCGGAAGGTCTACCAGGTAAATACATCCGTTTACATTGTAAAAATTGATCGTCTGGGTCTTTCCCGGCTGGGCACTGGTACGTGCCAGCGATTTGCGGTTCATCAGACCATTGATCAGAGAAGATTTCCCCACATTGGATTTTCCGGCGAAGGCCACCTCCGGCCTGCCTGTATCCGGAAGTTTGCTGGTAATGCCGCAAACAATATCCAGCGATACTTCTTTAATGATCATGTTTCCCTCTTTCCTGGCGCGTTCCATGCGCCGCTATTTCTTAAATGCTTCCTTCACCACATCATTCATTGTTTCTACGTATGTAATGGTGAGTCCATCGATGATCTCTGCATCCATTTCTTCAATATCCGGCTTGTTCTCCGCCGGCACCAATACCTGCCGGATCCTGGCGTATTTGGCAGCCAGAAGCTTTTCCTTTAAGCCGCCGATGGCCAGCACCCGTCCCCGGAGGGTAATTTCTCCGGTCATCGCCACCTCTGCCCGGACAGGGATCTTTGTAATAGCAGAGAGCATGGCAGTAGCCATGGTGATGCCGGCAGAGGGGCCATCCTTGGGCACTGCCCCCTCCGGAATATGTACATGGATGTCATTTTCCTGGAAAAAGCCCTCCGGAACCTTATATTTTTTCGCCACTGAACGGATATAAGTAATACCTGCCTGGGCAGATTCCTTCATCACATCCCCCAGCTGTCCGGTAAGGATCAGTTCTCCTTTTCCAGGCATGACATTCACTTCGATCTGAAGGGTATCTCCGCCCACCTGGGTCCAGGCAAGACCCCGGGCGATGCCTATCTCATCCTTTTTGTTGGCCATAAGGTAATTAAAGCGTTCCCGGCCCAGAAAATCCGTCAGATTCTTACTGGTCACCGTCACTTTATCCTTATCTTTTTCCATGATCTCCCTTGCTGCCTTCCGGCAGATCTGGCCGATCTTTCTCTCCAGGCTACGAACGCCCGCTTCCTTGGTATAATTATTGATGATCTTTCGAAGGGCTGCTGTCTGTATGGAAAGCCGGCCCTTTTCAATGCCGTTGATCTCCATCTGTTTGGGAATCAGATGATCCTTAGCAATGTGTTCCTTTTCGTTTTCTGTATAACCGGAGATCTCGATCAGTTCCATACGGTCCAAAAGGGGACGCGGGATCCCCTGCATATCATTTGCCGTAGCGATAAAAAGCACCTCGGAAAGATCTTGGGGTACCTCCACATAATGGTCGGTAAAGTGGCTGTTCTGTTCCGGATCCAGCACCTCCAAAAGGGCGGAGGCGGTATCTCCCTTGTAATCGCTGCTGGTCTTGTCGATCTCATCCAGCAGCATCAGAGGATTGCTGACGCCTGCCTGCCTAAGGGCATCGGTGATCCTTCCCGGCATAGCTCCCACATAGGTTTTCCGGTGTCCTCGTATCTCGGCTTCGTCCCGGACGCCGCCCAGACAGATCCTCACGTATTTTTTGTGAAGAGCTTCCGCCACAGATTTTGCAATAGAAGTCTTTCCGGTTCCGGGAGGACCTACCAGACAAAGGATCGGGCTTTTTCCTTTGCGGGTCAGCTTCCGCACTGCCAAAAACTCCATAATGCGTTCTTTTACATCCTTCAGCCCATAATGACCGCTTTCCAGGATCTTCCAGGCTTCCTTCAGATCTTCTGAATCCTGGGATCTCTTTTCCCAGGGAAGGGACAGCAGCGTCTCGATATAGCCGGTCAGCACATGATTTTCCGCCGCGTTGCTATTCATGCCTTTCAGCCGCTCGATCTCCTTATTGATCTTTTCTTTTATCTCGTCTGATGCCTGCAGTTTTTTTACTTCTCTACGGTATTCTTCTATGATATCATCGGTGTTTCCTTCTCCCAGTTCTTCCTTGATAAGCTTCAGCTGCTCCCGGAGGATATACTCACGCTGGTTCTTGTCCACCCGCTCTTTCAGCTTTCTCTGGAGGCTCTTTCCGATCTGCATGACTTCTATTTCATTGCTCAGGATCGCACCAAGGATCTCATACTGTTCTTCCATGGTGACAGCCTCTAAAAATTTCTGCTTGCTCTGGTAGGTAAGGGGCAGGTTCACTGCGATCTGCTGGATCAGCTCTTCTACCTCTTCAATGCCAAGGATCTGCGCTACCAGCTCCTTGCTCACCTTTCCATTTTCCATACAGTAATGGTGGAATAATTCTCTTAGGCTTCTGTGCATGGCCTCCAGCACTGCCGGGGACAGATCCTCGGCGTCCTTCACCTGAATTGCAGATACTTCTCCCTGGATATAGGGAAATTCCTGCTCGATAGATAAAAGCTCTCCTCTGCGGAGTCCCTCCACTAAGACCCGCAGAAGATTCTGAGGCAGCTTTACTACCTGCTTGATGTATGCGATCGTTCCGATCTTATATAAATCTGTCATACCCGGAGTTTCTACCTCCGGGTCTTTTTGGGTTATCAGAAAAATCTTCTGATCGTGAAGCATAGCCGCCTCGATCGCTTTTACAGAACGTTCTCTGCTCACATCAAAATGAACGATCATATCCGGAAGGATCGTTGTCCCTCTCAAAGCGATCACAGGCAGCACTTCTATCATCGGATTTGTCATTTATTTCCATCCCTTTCTCAGGCTGTTTCCGGCTTTCCTTTCTTTCTTGCGCGGGAGCCTCTTCTTGCCGGCGGCTGCACTGCTGCAGGTGCATCGCCGTAGATGATCTGGGGCTCTCCGGTTCCTTCTACAGCTTCTTTGGTAATAATGCATTTGCGGATCGTCTTATCCGATGGCGTCTTATACATAAGATCCATCAGAGAATTCTCCATAATGGCGCGCAGGCCTCTGGCTCCTGTTTTTCTTTCCAGGGACTTCTTGGCCACAAGCTCTAAAGCGTCCTCCTCGAAGTCCAGCTCTACGCCGTCCAGTTCAAATAATTTGTGGTACTGCTTGGTAAGGGAATTTTTCGGTTCCCGTAAAATACGTATCAGCGCCTGTTCATCCAGCGCATCCAAAGTCACCACTACCGGCACACGGCCGATAAATTCCGGGATCAGGCCGAATTTGATAAAGTCCTCGGGCATAACCTCCTTCAGGATCTCTCCTACGTTTCTCTCTTCCTTTGCCGCCACCTCTGCGCCGAAACCAATGGCCTTTGTATCCTTTCTGGCCCCGATGATCTTATCGATTCCCTCAAAGGCACCGCCGCATATGAAGAGGATATTGGTGGTATCGATCTGGATGAATTCCTGATGGGGATGTTTTCTTCCCCCCTGGGGAGGAACGCTAGCCACGGTTCCCTCTAAGATCTTCAAAAGAGCCTGCTGTACCCCTTCACCGGACACGTCTCTGGTAATGGAAGCGTTTTCCGATTTTCTGGTGATCTTATCGATCTCATCGATATAGATGATCCCGTACTGGGCCCGGTCAATATCATAATCCGCAGCCTGGATGATCTTAAGAAGGATATTTTCCACATCTTCCCCTACATAGCCGGCTTCGGTAAGGGTCGTCGCATCTGCAATAGCAAACGGCACATTCAGCATCCTGGCAAGGGTCTGGGCCAGCAGCGTCTTGCCGGAACCGGTAGGTCCCAGCATGAGAATATTGCTCTTCTGGAGTTCCACATCCAGATTTCTGGCGGCCAGAACCCGTTTATAATGGTTATAGACAGCAACGGACAGCGCTTTTTTTGCCTCGTCCTGTCCGATCACATAATCATCCAGGATCGCATGGATCTCTTCTGGTTTTAAAAGATTGATCTCTGAATCGTAATAATCATCCTGTCCGTAACGGGTAAATTCTTCATCCAGGATCTCTGAACAGATCCCGATACATTCGTCACAAATATATACTCCGTCAGGTCCTGAAATGAGTTTTCTCACCTGATCTTCCGTTTTTTTGCAAAACGAACATTTCACTTTCCCATCTTTTGATTTATCTGCCATAGATTTTTCCCTTTCTTTATTCCAATCTATAAAAGCAAGATAAGACTCCTGCGATTTACAGGAGTCTTTTCATTGGTATCATTTATGCATGACAACACCGTCGATCAGACCATACGCTTTCGCCTCTTCGGCGGTCATATAATTGTCCCGGTCTGTATCCCGCTCAACTACCTCAATAGGCTGACCGGTGTTTTCTGCCAGAATCTCATTTAAAATTCTCTTTGACTGTGCAATATAATCCGCTACGATCTGGATTTCCGTTGCCTGGCCCTGGGCTCCGCCGGAGGGCTGGTGGATCATGATCGTAGAATGGGGAAGAGCGAATCTCTTGCCCTTTGCTCCCCCTGCCAGAAGAAAGGCTCCCATACTGGCTGCCATTCCCAGGCATATGGTGGAAACATCACATTTTATATATTGCATAGTATCGTAGATTGCCATACCCGCTGTCACAGAACCGCCGGGGCTGTTGATGTACAGCTGGATATCCTTCCCCGGATCCTCTGCTTCCAAAAACAGAAGCTGGGCTACGATCAAGCTTGCGCTCACATCATTTACCTCTTCCCCGAGAAAAATGATCCTGTCCTTCAAAAGCCTGGAGTAAATATCATAGCTTCTCTCCCCGCGGCTTGTCTGTTCGATAACATAAGGTACTAAACTCATTTTCATGCCTCCAATCGATGGCAGTTAAACTTCCTTTGCTTCGTCGGCAACCAGGGTGATGGCTTTCTGTACAGCCATATCCTTCTTGATCTGGTCAAGCTGCTGGCTTCCCTCGAGCACTTCTTTCAATTTATCTGCTTCCATCTTATAAGTCTCGGCCATTTTTGCGATCTCTTCGTTTACTTCATCATCGCTTGGCTGAATGTTTTCTGTTTCTGCGATCTTTTCCAGGACCAGTCTGGTCTGGATCCTCTTTAATGCCTGAGGCTTCATGTCTTCCATCATCTTGTCCATGGTAAGACCGGTGAACTGGAAGTACTGCTCCATAGACAGTCCCTGCGCCTGCATTCTTCTGCTGAAGTCATCAGCCATCTGGCTTACCTGTGTCTGGATCATAGGCTCCGGAATATCCATCTGGGCATTTTCGATCACTTTTTCTACTGCAGCGTCTTCTTTTGCACGGCGTGCATCGCTTTCTTTTCTCTCTGTAAGTTTCTTTTTCAGATCTTCTTTGTATTCTGCAAGGGTATCAAACTCGGAAACGTCCTGTGCGAAATCGTCATCCAGTTCCGGAAGCTCTTTGGCTTCTACCTTCTTAACGTCACATTTGAATACAGCTTCCTTGCCGGCAAGATCCGGTGCCTGGTATTCCTCCGGGAAGGTTACCTTTACTTCTACATGTTCTCCAGCCTTGGCGCCTACTAACTGCTCCTCGAATCCCGGGATAAAGGTGTTGGAGCCAAGAGTAAGAGGATATTCGGTATCTTTTCCGCCATCGAAAGGAACGTCGTTTACAAAGCCTTCAAAGTCGATGGTAACAACGTCGCCGTTCTCTGCTCCCCGGTCCTCTACTGTGATGGTCCTGGAGTTCTTTTCCTGTTCTTTCTTTACTTCTGCATCTACTTCTTCATCGGTGACTTCTGTCTCTGCCTTAGGAACTTCTACGCCTTTATATTCACCCAGAACAACTTCTGGTTTTACTGCTACATCTGCTGTAAAGATGAATGTTTTGCCCGGCTCTGCCTGTGTCACATTGATCTCCGGACGGGAAACGATCTCCAGTTCACATTCTGAGAGTGCCTTGCTGTAATGCTCCGGGATCAGAGCATTTGCTGCGTCCTCTAAGAAAACACCCTTGCCGTACATCTGCTCCACTAATTTTCTTGGTACTTTTCCTTTACGGAAACCTGGGATGGAAATTCTTCCTTTCGCTTTCTGATATGCATTCTGCATAGCTTTCTCTAAATCCTCGGCGGGAACTTCGATCGTAAGTTTCGCCATGTTTTTTTCCAGTTTTTCCACCTGTAAACTCATGTTACATGTTCCTCCTTCATTATCCGGTTATATTCTTATACATTTTTCTGATATCCCTGTTCTTTTGCCTCTTGTGCAGAAAGCCGGGATATCTTCTGTAGATCGTCCATTTTCATCTGCTTATCTGCAGAAGAATGTATCTTGGCAAGAGTACATTTACAGTCATTACGATAGTATAGCATAAGACGAAAAAAAACGCCAGCATTTTTTCACACAATTTCGCGTGAATATAGGATAGAATCCGCGATTTCTTCTGCCTTTTTCTCTCCAAGAAGCTGAGTTATCAGAGAGAGGGCAAAATCAATAGCCGTCCCCATCCCTCTGCTGGTGGTCACATTGCCATCCACCACAACTGGATCCTCTGTTATAGCTGCCCCGGAACGCTCATCCAAGAAAGACGGATAGGAGGTTGCCCTGCGTCCTTTTAAAAAGCCCAGGCCGGCAAAAATACTGGGCGCCGCACAGATGGCAGCCACCTTTTTGCCTTTTTCATAAAAATCCTTTAAAAGTGTGGTGAGCGGTTCATATTTCCCTAAATTCAGCGTTCCCGGCATACCTCCCGGAAGCACCAGCATGTCCCCATCAGAAAAGTCTATGTTCTTAAAAAGCTCATCCGTATAAAGGGTGATCCCATGAGAGGTGACCACTTCCCTGGTTTCTTTTATGGAGACTGTAGAAATAGCAATACCTGCCCTTCTCATCAGATCCACAACAGTCAGGCCTTCGATATCCTCAAATCCATCTGCAAGAAAAATATATACTTTGCTCATATACACGCTCTCCTTTTTATTTTTTCCAAATATTTCCTGTTTATTCCTTCTTTTTGGCCTTTCTCTTTCCTAGAAGGCCCTGATTTCCTAATGAATTATAACAAATTGCTTTCTTTTTTACAATAAATTGCGTATACTAAACCTGAAGAAAATTACAGGAGAGAAAAGCAAATGGAAATCGAAAGAAAATTTCTTATTGATAAGGAACATCTTCCTGCAGACCTAAAAAAATATCCCTGCCATAAAATCGAGCAGGGCTATCTGTGTACCGATCCCGTGGTACGCATCCGCAGACAGGACGAGACCTATTATCTCACGTACAAATCCGGCGGCCTGATGGCCAGAGAGGAATACAATCTGCCTCTCAGCCGGGAGGCCTATCTGCATCTTAGGCCAAAGACCGATGGGATCCTTCTGTCAAAGACACGCTATCTGATCCCGGAAAAAAATGGCCTGACCATAGAGCTGGATGTTTTTGACGAACCTTATACAGGGCTCTATCTGGCAGAGGTGGAATTTTCCACAGAAGAAGAGGCCAACGCCTATGTCCCGCCGGCATGGTTCGGCGAAGATGTGACCTGTTCCGGCAGGTATCAAAACAGCATCTTAAGCAAAGGAATGCCTGCCGGTGACTAAACGCCGCCGCAGGCATTCCTTTTATCATAAAAAATTACAACCTTTTTCCTTTTTCCGCGCAGGCATTAAGAGCTTCATAAACTGCGCTGCGGAATCCTGTCTTTTCCAGGGTGCGCACCCCTTCTATGGTAGTTCCCGCCGGGGAGCATACCATATCCTTCAGTTCGCCGGGATGCATGCCGGTCTCAAGTACCATCTTCGCGCTTCCCAGCACTGCCTGGGCCGCAAAGGCGTAGGCCTGCTTTCTCGCCATTCCCTGGGCGACTGCCGCGTCCGCCATTGCTTCGATGAACATAAATACATAAGCCGGCGAACTTCCGCTCACCGCTCCCACTGCGTCCATCAGACGTTCGGGCACGATCTCTGTCTTTCCAAAGCTATCGGTGATCTGGCAGACCTTTTTTACATCCTCCTCTGAGGCGCGGGAATTAAAGCAGAGCCCTGTCATTCCCTCCCCTACCTGGGCGGGGGTGTTTGGCATCAGACGGATGATCCTTACCGGGCAGACACATTTTTCTTCCAGCCAGTACAGCGTTTTGCCGGGAGCGATGCCTACCACGATCTTTTCCGGTGTGAAATATTCCCGGATTTCCAGAAGGACTTCTTCATAAAACTGGGGTTTGATGGAAAGAATGATGATATCGGCGCTTTTTACCACCTCTTTATTATCTTTGGTGACCTCCGCGCCCAGTTTTTCTTTAATGTAGGCAAGGCGTTCTTCAGAAAGGTCGGAAACGATCACTTCCTCTTTCTGATAAAGGCCCTTTCTCAGTATGCCGCCAAGCATGGCAGAACCCATATTTCCGCCGCCTATAAATCCTATTTTCATTGGCTTTTCCTCCATATTCAATCCAGAACGCTTACAGAGTCAGGGACGGTGCGGCGTATACCCGGGCGCCAAGCTCGGAATCCAGCATATAAAGGCTCTTTGCATCGTCTCCGAACAGTTCCATCTTTTTGATCAGATCGGAAGCATTTGTCTCTTCTTCGCCCTGTTCTTTTACAAACCAGTCTAAGAACTGCATGGTACGGAAATCTCTTTCATCATATGCCGCCGAGTAGATATTATGGATCAGGCTGGTCACATACTGCTCATGTTTATATCCCTCCTGCAGGGGATCCATGCGCTCTTTAAGGGTGCAGGAAGGTTTGTCAATGGCTTCCAGCGTAACCTTGCAGTCATTGTTCTGCAGATACTGGATCATGAGCATAGCGTGATCCCGCTCTTCCTGGGCCTGTACCCGATACCAGTTGGCAAAGCCCTTCAGTCCCTCGTCTTCGTAGAAATTCGCGAAGTCCAGATATAAGTAAGCGGAATAGAATTCTTTGTTCACCTGTTGGTTCAATAAAGCTGCAACATTATCTTTTAACATCCTTTGATCACTCCTCTTTGTTTTTTCTACAGTATAATACACTTTATCGGGAAATACAATTTTCAGGCGGCTGATTTTTGAAAAAATTTGTGCTTTTTATCTGATAAATTCCTGCAATTTCTTCTCCCAATCCCCTTGCATCTGAAGAAATAAAATGCTATAATAGGCACATGCAGATATAGTTCATTGGTAGAACATCAGCTTCCCAAGCTGAGGAGGCGGGTTCGATTCCCGTTATCTGCTCTCTGTGATCCATATCACAAGGTTTTCGAAACTTCAATAATCCATTTATAATCAGAATATATATTCTGATTA
>DXBU01000095.1 GCA_019116385.1 Candidatus Blautia faecigallinarum
CTTATTATAAGCAACTTAAATCCGAAAATACAGGGATAATTTTATCCGCGCATGGATTATTTTCGCCTTCTTCGGTAAATTGTTGTAAATGGCTGAGAAAAATTATAATATAAATTCAAGAAGCAACCAGAAAGGATCCTGTAATATGAAACGATTAGTACTCAATATTTATCAGCGTTTTTTAAAACTATCACTGAAAAAAAGGCTGCTGATCACCTACCTGTGCTTAAGCCTGCTGATCCTGGCGGTCACATCCGTTGCCTTTTATCAGTCTTCAAAAAAGGTCATGATCAAGCGGGCATCTGTTTCCAGCCAGCAGCAGCTTGGTCTGATCACCAATACCCTTCAGGACAAGATCGGACATATCTCCGATTATGCCATCACCTTATCCATAAACAGCCGGATCGCAGAGGTTTTAAAGGAGAATCCTTCCGTCCCGGAAAGTGAGCTGGATCAGTTCTTTGTAAATTCGGAACTGATCGACCAGGCCCAGCGGATCATCGGCCTTCATAAAAATATATACGCCTGGGATTTTCTGGACACAAACAACCGGTGGTTCCACAGCAGCACCACAGATACCGAAGAACTGAATTCTTATTTAAGTAAGGATTTCCTGGATCTGCTCCCCACAGATCTTTCCATCCATCTCCTCGGTCCCTATGAGATCCAGGGAGAACCTGTATTTGCCGTGCTGAAATCCATTACCAATATAGACAATACGAAATATCTTGGCGCCCTGGTCCTTTTGATCAAGGAATCCAATATTTCCTCCACCTTCAGCAATCTGCCGGATTCTGACTCAAAAAATTTCTATATCATCGATCCGCAGAATCAGATCCTGTCCTCTTCTTCCTCCTCAGGGATTTTCAGTTCCCTGGACGAGCACCTGGGGATCCGCAGAGAGGAAATCCAGGATCTGAAAGAATCCGGGACAAAAATCGTAAAGATCCACGGCACCGATACCCTTCTTATCTCTCAGGAATACAAGGATCTCGACTGGACGGTGGTCAATATGATTCCTCTGAAAAACCTTACCATGGATCACATCACTATCCTGTACAATATATTTGTGATCAGTATCCTGCTGTTTTTACTGTCCGTTGTATTTTCCCTATTATGCAGCCGGACGGTGGCTTCTCCCATACAGCGCCTGGCCGCACAGATGGAAAAGGTTTCATTGGGCGATCTGGATATCTCTGTGGCCTACCATTCCAACGATGAAATATCCATCCTGTATGAGCGTTTTAATATTATGATGAAACAGATACAGAAGCTGCTGGCAAATATTTATGAGGAACAGAATACAAAGCGGAAAATGGAGATCCAGCTTCTCCAGTCCCAGATCAATCCGCACTTTTTATATAACACTTTAAACACCATCAACTCCCTGATCGGTCTGGGTATGAACGAGACCGCCTCCAATGCGGTCTCCGCCATGTCCGCCTTTTACAGGAACTGTCTGTCCAGCGGAAAGTTTATCATCCCTTTAAAGCAGGAGCTTCTCATTACCAGACAGTACCTCTATATTCAGAATTTAAGATATATGGAATTTATCGACTACAAGATAACGGAAGCCGTTTCGGAAGAAGAGGGGAAAACGATGATCCCGAAGCTGACGATCCAGCCCATTGTAGAAAATATCTTTGTACATGCCCTTCGCACCAGCAAATGCCGGATAGAGATCACCGTCTATTCGCCTTCCCCTGAGCGCATCTGTATCTCTATTTCTGATAACGGAAAAGGGATCAGCCCGGAAAGGCTGAAGCAGGTGCAGGATTCCATAATGGACGCCAGGGAAAACGGAAACTCTTTCGGTCTTCCCAGTATCCGGCACAGGCTCTCTCTGTTATACGGAGAAGACTGTTCTTTTACCATTGAAAGCGCGCCAGGCGCAGGGACAAAAATAGTGATCATCCTACCCAAAGGGGGAAAGCAAAAATGAAAACCATCGTAGTCATTGAAGATGAATTGTTTTTCAGAAAATCCGTATGTAAAATCCTGGAAAAGCAAAAAGACTTTCAGATTGTCGGCGAAACAAACAATGGGCTTTCCGGCGCAGAAATGATCCGGGACTTAAATCCGGACATTGCCATCGTAGACATTTCCATGCCCCTTATGAACGGCCTGGAAATGATCCGCCAGGTTTAATTCCGCCTGCAAGACTAAATTCATCCTTCTCACCGGATATGAAGAATTTGATTATGCAAAACAGGCCGTTTCTCTCGGCTGTAAGGAATATCTCCTGAAGCCGCTGGATACAAAGCAGCTTCTCAATTCCCTCGCTAAGATAAAAGAGGAGATCGATTCGGAATTATCAAAGGAGCTTTATGCAAAAAATTATTTTTCCGCCCGCGCCTTATATGACCAGCAAAAAACCCTTAATGCTTTTCATAAGATCATTCTGGGAAAAAATTCCGATGAAGAGGTCTCTTTAATGAAAAATGAACTCCGGCTGGATCCGGGCCGTCCGCATGCCGTATTATCATTCCGGCTTGTGCAGGCTGACCCCGGTGTCTGGGATTCGGAAACAGACGATTCCCTTCTGTATTCCATAACAGAAAATATCTGTCTGGAGATCTTCGCTGCTTTCTTTGATGCCGCTGTATATATCGATTTTTCCCGCACACAGCAGTATCTGATCCTGGAAGCCTCCGTGCCGGATGTCTCTGTGCTCCATGAAACCTGCAAGAAATTTATTTCTATCCTGAAGGACACTGCAAAGCTTTCTTTTGAGGCTTATTGCGGAAATTTTCATGAAGGACCGGGCGGCATCCGTATTTCCTATGAAGAAGCGTTTTCTCTCTATCGCAGCGGCTGCAGCGAGGAAAACGCTTCCGTGCCGGTATATGACGCGTCCTCTTATAATAAGGAATTTATCATCACCTCAGCCGTGCATGAACAGATCCTTTTTCTTCTCCGTCAGGCTGACACAAAGGGTCTGGACACCTTTTTTCATTCCTTTTTCAGCCGGCTGGAGCAGAGTTCCTGCCATATCCGCCAGCTAATGGGGATCGCTTTTTCTTTTTTAAATATCCTGCGGGAATTTTTATTTGAAAACAATCGCCAGAACAAGGATTTCCCGGATCTGCAGGAAGCATTCAACCATTACCAGGACTGCCAGACGCCGGAGCAGATGAGAGATTTTCTTATCCGTATTTATCACAAAGCAGCCCTTCAGTCCGCGGCCAATAAGGACAATACAAACACGCCTCTGATCGTAAATGTAAAGAAGTATGTAGAGGAGCATTATCAGGACCCGGATCTGCAGCTAAAAACCATTGCCGCGCAATTTTATGTGAGCCCCCAGCATCTTTCTTCCCTTTTCAGCCAGGAAAACGATACGACGCTCACAGCCTATATCATGGATTGCCGCATGAAAAAAGCAAAGGAGCTGCTGCTGGAGCAGTCTCCCTCTATCCAGCATACAGCTTCCTTGTGCGGCTTTAATGATTCCGGCTATTTCAGCAAATGTTTTAAAAAATATTACGGGATCTCTCCCAAAAATTTTCTCATGATCACGGAGAAAAGCCGGGAAATACAGTGATATTCTAAATTAAATGTTTTTTTGTAGAAAAAATGAGCCACCGCAAAAATGCGATGGCTCGTTTTATAGCAATATTGATTATTTGCTTGCGATAGCTGCCTGAGCTGCTGCCAGACGAGCGATCGGAACACGGAATGGTGAGCAGGATACATAATCCAGACCAATCTTATGGCAGAACTCTACGGAAGAAGGATCTCCGCCGTGCTCGCCGCAGATACCGATGTGAAGGTGCGGATTAACCGGCTTGCCTAACTTGATAGCCATTTCCATCAGCTTGCCAACGCCAACCTGATCGAGTTTTGCGAATGGATCGTTCTCGAAGATCTTTGCATCATAGTAAGCTTCCAGGAACTTACCTGCATCGTCACGGGAGAATCCATAAGTCATCTGAGTCAGGTCGTTTGTACCGAAGCAGAAGAAGTCAGCTTCCTTAGCGATCTCGTCAGCTGTAAGAGCTGCTCTCGGGATCTCGATCATCGTACCAACCTCATACTTCAGGTCGGAACCAGCGGCTGCGATCTCAGCATCTGCTGTCTCGATAACGAATTTCTTCACATATTTAAGCTCTTTGATATCGCCTACCAGCGGGATCATGATCTCAGGCATAACCTTCCAGCCCGGATGAGTCTTCTGTACGTTGATCGCTGCACGGATAACAGCCTTTGTCTGCATAACAGCGATTTCCGGATAGGTAACTGCAAGACGGCATCCACGATGTCCCATCATCGGGTTGAACTCATGGAGAGAGTCGATGATCGCTTTGATCTGATCAACAGTCTTGCCCTGTGCATCTGCAAGCTTCTTGATGTCTTCTTCGTCTGTAGGAACGAACTCATGAAGAGGCGGATCCAGGAAACGGATGGTTACCGGATGTCCTTCCAGAGCCTCATACAGTTTTTCGAAGTCTCCCTGCTGATACGGAAGGATCTTCTCAAGAGCTTTTTCTCTTTCTTCCTTGGTCTCGGAGCAGATCATCTCACGGAATGCGTCGATCCTGCCCTCGCCGAAGAACATATGCTCTGTACGGCAAAGTCCGATACCCTCAGCGCCCAACTCAACAGCTTTCTTAGCGTCTTCCGGTGTATCTGCGTTTGTACGTACTTTCAGTTTTCTATATTTGTCAGCCCAGTCCATGATACGGCCGAACTCGCCGGCGATGGTAGCGTCCACGGTAGGAATGATGCCATCATAGATGTTACCGGTAGTACCGTCGATGGAGATGCAGTCTCCTTCATGGAACTCTTTGCCGCCAAGAGTAAATCTCTTGTTTGCTTCGTCCATGGTGATGTCGCCGCATCCGGATACGCAGCACTCGCCCATACCACGTGCAACAACTGCTGCGTGGGAGGTCATACCGCCGCGAACGGTCAGGATACCCTGTGCGGACTTCATACCTGTGATATCTTCCGGAGAGGTCTCCAGACGAACGAGAACAACCTTTTCTCCCCGTGCAGCCCATTCTACAGCGTCGTCTGCTGTGAACACGATCTTACCGCAGGCAGCTCCAGGAGAAGCGCCAAGGCCTTTTCCAAGAGGAGTAGCAGCCTTTAATGCAGCAGCGTCGAACTGGGGATGGAGCAGAGTGTCCAGGTTACGCGGATCGATCATCGCAACAGCCTCTTCTTCTGTTCTCATGCCCTCGTCAACAAGGTCGCATGCGATCTTCAGAGCAGCCTGAGCAGTTCTCTTTCCGTTACGTGTCTGAAGCATATACAGCTTGCCGTGCTCTACGGTAAACTCCATATCCTGCATATCTCTGTAGTGTGTCTCCAGAGTCTTGCATACTTCCTTGAACTGTACGAATGCTTCCGGGAATTTTTCTTCCATCTCGGAGATGTGCATAGGTGTACGTACGCCGGCAACAACGTCCTCGCCCTGTGCATTGGTAAGGAACTCGCCGAACAGGCCGTTCTTTCCTGTAGCAGGGTCTCTTGTGAAGGCAACACCGGTACCGCAGTCGTCGCCCATGTTTCCGAATGCCATCATCTGTACGTTAACAGCGGTTCCCCAGGAGTATGGGATATCGTTGTCACGACGGTATACGTTAGCACGCGGGTTGTCCCAGGAACGGAATACGGCTTTGATCGCGCCTACAAGCTGCTCCTTAGGATCAGCCGGGAAATCAGCACCGATCTTGTCTTTGTATTCAGCCTTAAACTGATTTGCAAGCTCTTCCAGGTCAGCAGCGGTCAGCTCAACGTCCTGCTTAACGCCTCTGGCCTCTTTCATTTTATCGATAAGCTCTTCGAAGTATTTCTTACCAACTTCCATAACTACGTCAGAGTACATCTGGATGAATCTTCTGTAGCAGTCCCATGCCCAACGGGGGTTGCCGGACTTTTCAGCCAATGTATGAACAACTTCTTCATTTAAGCCAAGGTTCAGGATAGTGTCCATCATACCAGGCATGGATGCTCTGGCACCGGAGCGAACGGAAACAAGCAGAGGATTTTCTTTGTCACCGAATTTCTTTCCGGTGATCTCTTCCATCTTAGTGATCGCTTCCATAATCTGACCCATGATCTCGTCATTGATCGATCTTCCATCCTCATAATACTGAGTACAAGCTTCCGTAGTGATCGTGAAGCCCTGTGGCACCGGGAGACCAAGGCTGGTCATCTCTGCAAGGTTTGCGCCTTTACCGCCCAGAAGATTTCTCATGGTAGCGTTACCTTCTGTAAACATGTAAACCCATTTTGCCATTTTACATTTTCCTCCTATTTTTTGTTCTTTTAACATAGAGATTATGTTTTATTACGCACATAATCATTTTATAGATTTCTACGATATTAGTCAAGGTCAAACTGGCAAAAAAGGGGAAAATCTATAAGATTTTCCCCTTTTCCCTTATTTCGTATTATTATTTTTTCTTTTTCATGTTTAAAACCAGATGTCTCGGCAGGCCGTTTACCATGATCGGCTGGTAGTCGCCCTGGATGAGAGGCTTGATGTAGTCCACAAAGTCTTTGGTCACATAGGTGGCATCCTTATTCATCCAGTTTCTGGGTACCAGTTTTTCTTCGTTGGCAATGCGGTGTACATCGTAAATGCCGGTAGCAGCCATGTATGGGTCGTCGGATACACGGTCAATGACTACCATCTTTCCGGTGTCTCCTTCATCCGCTGCCTTTACAGCCGCGCCGCCTACCATGAAGGCTTCATCGATATCTACCCGTGAAGCCATATGGGAAGCACTCCTCTGGAGGGTGGAAAGCTCCACGGCACGTGTTTTGCATCCGCATTCCCCAGCCAGGAAGTTTGCCAGATAAGTGGCCGTTCCGGTAAGCTGCTTATGGCCGAATGCGTCAACGTAATCTCCTACATTTCCCAGCTCGCACACATAGCGGCCGTCTGCCAGCTTGATCCCCTCTGATACTGCGATCACGATGGAGGATTTCTTTTTCAGAAGTTCTTTTACTTTGTGAAGGAATTTGTCGATGTCAAAAGGCACTTCCGGAAGATAGATCAGATCCGGGCCATCGCAGTCTTCGCACTTGGCAAGAGCAGTAGCACCGGTAAGCCATCCTGCATTTCTTCCCATGATCTCCATGATGGTGATCATGTTTTTCTTATAGTTCAGGCCCTGGGCATCCCGGATCACTTCTTTGGTAGAGGCGCCGATATACTTTGCCGCGCTTCCAAAGCCCGGTGTATGGTCTGTAAGAGCCAGATCATTGTCAATGGTTTTTGGAACGCCAAGGAATTTCTGAGTCTGTCCGGTCAGGATCGCGTAATCTGACAGCTTCTTTATGGTATCCATGGAATCGTTTCCGCCTATGTAAATGAAAGCGTCAATATCCAAACGGTTCAATATTTCAAAAATTTTCTCGTAAATGGCCTTATCTGTATGGATCTCCGGAAGTTTAAAACGACAGGAACCCAAAAATGCAGAAGGTGTCCTCTTTAACAGCTCTATATCAAGTTCGGAATGGATCTGCGTGGACAGATCGATGTACTGCTCATCCAAAAGTCCCTGGATGCCGTGCAGCATTCCGTATACCTTATCAAATCCTCTTTCGATGGCGTTCTTATACACACCGGCCAAACTGGAATTAATTACAGACGTAGGGCCTCCAGACTGTCCTACAATGATATTTCTCTTTTTTGCCATAGTCTTTATCCTCCTCTATAACGGCCTATAATAGTCAATTTTAACAATCTGAACAGATTCCGTCAATATTTTTTTGTAAATAATATACTTTTTGTACTTATTCAACAATTCACTCTTATGTTTTTGAGGATTAAAGACATTAGTTTCTGTTTTATTCCGTCAATATGCACAATAATCCTTTCTCCTCCATAAAAAAAGGCACAAGGCTTCTCAATCTCGGATAGCCCTGTGCCTTTCTGTATTATGCTTCGTCCGCCGCAGTATCCTCTGCGGTATCGTCCGCTGCTGTATCCTCTGTTGTTTCCTCTGCCGTTTCGTCTGCTGCTGTATCCTCTGTTGTTTCCTCTGCTGCCGTGTCATCTGCCGCTGTATCTGTGGATTCCTCAGCTGTATCTGCGGTATCGTCTGCTGCCGCAGCTTCCTCGTCATGTCCGATCACTGTGACCGAAACGATCACGCCGGTATCATCCGAAACGATTTCCACAATATCTCCAACCTGAATGTCTTCCACTGAGATGGATTCTATCACAACATCTTCTCCGTCCGCTGCATCTGAGGCTGTATCTGCTGCGGTTTCCTCTGTCGCGGTCTCATCAGTAGTCTCATCTGCTGCAGTCTCGTCTGTCGTGGTCTCATCTGTAGTCTCATCCGTCACAGTCTCATCTGTGGTTTCATCTGTTGTGGTCTCATCTGCCGCTGCAGCTTCTATAACCGTTACATCCATTTCCGGGGAGGTCTGTTTCTGAAGAGCAAGATCATCGTTTAAATAAATTACCCATTCTTCATCGGTAAGTTCCAGCTCTTTGCTCATACTTACCTCAGCAGTATCTGATGCAGATCCATCCTCCGCTGTGGTTTCCTCGGTATCTGCGGTTTCTTCTGTGTCTGTTGTCTCCTCTGTGTCTGTTGTCTCCTCTGTGTCCGTTGTCTCCTCTGTGTCTGCCGCTGCATCATCCTCCGGGATCTCTACTGCCACAGTATCATACATGTTTCCAATGGAAACGGTGATGGTCTCTGCATCTGCCGCTGTCACCTCGCCATAAACCGTCTCCGCCTGGATCTCCGTTTCCTCTGCTTCTATGTCTGATGTGTCGTCGGTTGTTTCCTCTGCCGTTTCATCTGTTGTCTCGTCTGCTGTTTCTTCCGTGGTATCCTCCGCTGCAGAAGTATCTTCTGCAGACTCTGTAGTGTCCGCTGTTTCTGCTGCGGTATCATCTGCTGCACTGACAGCATAAAGATTCATAGAAGACAGGGATACTGCCAATCCCAAAACGATCGCTGCGTATTTACGTTTCATATTTTTCACCAATTCCTTTCTTTATCAATTGATGAAATTACTATAAAAAAAATTTGTGTCTATTTCGTGATAACTTTCGAAAAATTTTATGAAAAAGAGCCGGCACTTCACCGGCTCTTTCCTTCTTTAGAAAACAAATTTATCCGCGAAATACGCATCCAGCTCATCAATCTTCACACGTACCTGCTCCATCGTGTCGCGGTCTCTTACGGTAACCGCACCATCTGTCTCAGATTCGAAGTCGTAGGTCACGCAGAATGGAGTTCCGATCTCATCCTGTCTTCTGTAGCGTTTTCCGATATTTCCTCTGTCATCATATTCACAGTTATATTTTTTCGACAGCTGCTGATAGATCTTCTCTGCGCCCTCGCTGAGTTTTTTGGACAGCGGCAGGACTCCGATCTTTACCGGTGCCAGGACCGGATGGAAATGAAGCACCGTACGCACATCATTTTTCTCCGCATCCAGTACCTCTTCATCATAGGCACTGCACAAAAATGCCAGGACCATACGGTCTGCACCCAGAGAAGGCTCGATCACATATGGGATGTATTTCTGCTTCTTCTCATCATCAAAATAGCTCATATCCTGTCCGGATACGTTCTGGTGCTGGGTCAAGTCGTAATCGGTACGGTCCGCGATACCCCAAAGTTCTCCCCATCCAAAGGGGAATAAGAATTCCACATCTGTGGTAGCTTTGCTGTAGAAGCTCAGCTCTTCCTTATCATGGTCACGGTAGCGCACCTCATCCTCTTTCAGTCCCAATGCGCTTAACCAGTCCAGGCAGAACTGCTTCCAGTAGGCAAACCATTCCAGATCTGTGTCCGGCTCGCAGAAAAATTCCAGTTCCATCTGCTCAAACTCACGGGTACGGAAGGTAAAGTTTCCAGGGGTGATCTCATTGCGGAAGGATTTCCCGATCTGTCCGATCCCAAAGGGGATCTTTTTACGGGATGTCCGCTGTACATTTTTAAAGTTGACGAAAATACCCTGTGCCGTTTCCGGTCTTAAATACACGGTATTCTTTGCGTCTTCTGTAACTCCCTGGAAGGTTTTGAACATCAGGTTGAACTGGCGGATATCGGTAAAGTTATGCTTGCCGCAAGTAGGACAAGGAACGTTGTGCTCCTTGATAAAATTCATCATTTCTTCCTGGGACCAGGCATCCACCGATCCTTCCAGCGTGATCCCTTCTTTTTCACAGAAATCCTCGATCAGCTTGTCTGCGCGGAAGCGCTCATGACATTCCCGGCAGTCCATCAGCGGATCAGAAAAACCTCCCAGATGACCGGAAGCTACCCAGGTCTGCGGATTCATTAGGATCGCACAGTCCACACCTACATTATAAGGGGACTCCTGGATAAATTTCTGCCACCATGCTTTTTTTACATTGTTTTTCAGCTCTACGCCCAGATTTCCGTAATCCCAGGTATTCGCAAGGCCTCCGTAAATCTCAGATCCCGGATAGACAAATCCTCTGGCCTTGGCCAGAGCCACGATTTTCTCCATTGTTTTTTCCATAATATCGTATCTCTCCTCATTCTTTATGAACTTCTATTACATAATACTAGCATCTTATTTTTTTTTCAACAAGATTTGCCAGTATATTTGCCAAATCCTTCTGCTTCCCGTCATTTCATTACCTTTAAAACCTCAAGGCTTTTAAATTTACGGTCCGTATTACGGCTGGTATAAGTATAGATCACCGTTTCCAATTCTTCCAAAACCTTTTCCGTCACCGAAAATGTATATAATTTTTCCATAGGAACGCTGGTGATAAACTCCATGGCATAAAGGGCCCCGCCGGAGATCCGCCGGGCGTCCCTTATCCTCCTGGCGCAGTCTCCGCAAAGGATCCCGTGCATTTCCTGAGAAAAAAATACCGATCCTTCATCCTTCTCTTCCCTGCCGCAGCTCATACAGGCAAAAAGCCCGGGGCCGATCCCCTGAATTGTCATAGTGCGCAGTTCATATATACAGCGCACCAGCCTGTTGTCAATATTAGGATTTAAAAGAGCTTTTACCGAGACATAAAGAAGGTTCATCATTTCCCTCTCGTCTGTCCCCTCCTGGCCGAAATAATCTGCCAATTCCAAAAAATAATAGCCGTAATACACGCCTGGATAGGCAGCTGCCAATTCTACAAAATGGTGCTTGACCGCCGCCTGGTTCAGCGTATAGCTTGTCCGTCCCTCGTACAAGGTAAAAGTGCCGAATACAAAGGGGTTCGCTGCCGCAAGAAAGGGACTGTTGGGCCTGCGCGCTCCTTTGGCAAAGGCAGAGATCTTTCCTCTTTCTCTTGTAAGCAGGACGATCCTTTTATCGTATTCGCCCACAGCCATGGCAGAGAGCACTACGCCCTGTACCGAGATCAGATCGCTCATAGGTCAGATTTCCTTTTTATCATAGCCAAAATTTTTTATGAGAAAATCGCTGTCCCGCCAATCCTTTTTCACCTTTACCCAAAGTTTCAGGTTCACCTTGGCTTCCAGCATCTTCTCCAGTTCAAAGCGGGCATTGCTGCCTATCTTTTTCAGCATGGATCCCTGTTTTCCAATGATGATCCCTTTGTGGGAATCTTTCTCACAGATGATGGTCGCGTCAATATCTATAAGGGTATTCTTCCCGGGACGGGGCTTCATCCGGTCCACCGCCACAGCGATGCCATGGGGAATTTCTTCATCCAGTGCATAAAGCGCTTTCTCCCGGATGATCTCCGCCACGATCTGCCTCTGGGGCTGATCCGTCACCGTATCCTCATCGTAAAACATAGGGCCGTAGGGCAGATACTTCAAGATACAAGGGATGATCTCTTCCGTATTTCTGCCCCGCAGGGCGGACACCGGGATGATCTCCTCAAAATCGTAAAGTTTCCGGTAGGTGTCAATGGATTTCAGGATTTCTTCTTTTTCTACCGTATCCACCTTATTAATGATCAGAAGGACCGGAATGGAAAGCCCCTTCAGTTCTTCTGCGATATGCCGTTCTCCTGCTCCGATAAATTGTGTTGGCTCTACCAGCCACAGGATCACATCCACATCCTTTAAGGTGCGCTCCGCCACCTGGACCATATATTCCCCCAGCTTATTTTTTGCCTTATGGATACCCGGTGTGTCCAGAAAAACGATCTGGCCATCCTCACAGGTATACACCGTTTGGATACGGTTTCTTGTTGTCTGAGGTTTTTTGGAAGTAATCGCGATCTTCTGGCCGATCAGATGGTTCATAAGGGTGGACTTTCCCACATTGGGGCGTCCGATAATGGCCGCAAAGCCTGATTTAAATTTTTCGTTCATTGGACTTAATCCTCTCCGCAGTATCATCAACAAGTGATCAAAGGCTTGGTTTCCATAAAAAGCTGCTGTTCTTTCTCGATCGCGCTTTCACTGCCTACCACACAGCGGTCATCTTCTGCAAGGATCGCTTCTACAAGGGGTGCCAGATTCCGAATGTCCTCTACAGAGGCATTCAGGATCTCCTCTCTTTCCCGCTGTACCATTTCTTCCGTAACTCCGGTAAAATAGGCGGTCTTGGAAACAGCGCCCTGCATCTGGGGCGTCCTGGGCGTATCTTTCCCGCTGATGGTCCCGATGATATATTTTGTCATTTCTCTTTCGTCCGCCTGGAAGGTACGGACATAATCCGGTATGCCTGCAAACACCTCATAGGTGCGGCCCAGATGGGGGTCCCGGTAAGAAACAAAAAAGCTCTCTCCGTTTCTTTTAAACCCGCTCATACAGCCATAGGCTCCGCCTTTTACTCTAAGGTTCATCCAAAGATAGTCATAACTTAAGGCCACTTTTAAGATATCCAGCGCCCCGGTATAAGAAAAGCCTTTTTTACAGAAATTTCCGGTCTGTGCTGCATACTGCACCTGCCCGGAGGTAGTAAATCCCTCGTTTCTTTTCACACACTGGATCTTTTCTTCTGCTCTGGTGACCGGCTCTGTATCCAGCTTCTTCTTCAAATTTTCCGAAAGCTTTAATACCTGTTCTTTTGACTGCTCCTCACCGGTATAGCTGATGCAGAAATATTCCGGCTGCAGGATCTTTTTCATCAATGCTTTTAGTTTCTCTACCGTCTCTGTTTTTCTATCTTCAAACTCTTTTTCCAGTTTTTCTATAAACTGATAATAACCTATTCCAGCCATCTGGTCCTGGAATGCCGCCATAGGCGAATGATAGGAAGCAGCCCTAAGGACGGCTGTGGAATGTCCGGCGCTTACCAGGCTGGCCTGTGCCCGTGATTTTGCCTGGGCAATGATCTCATATAAACGCTTGGTATCTTCTACTTTGGAAGTTTTCAGTATTTCTTCTATCATCTGGAAAAGAAAATCCAGCTTAGGATACAGGGCTTTCCCCCGCACCGCAAACATGGCACGGAACTCTGACTGGGAATCACACCTTTCAAAAACCTCGATCCCGCATTGGATGCCGCCTGTGCTGGCATTGATCTCATTAAACAGGTCACCATAGGAATAATGCTCCGTATCCACATAGCCAAGGACGGTCTTTAATAGTCCCAGATAGGGGATATCCTCCAGAGGGATCCCGGCAAGGTCAAAAAGCACATTCACATAGCCGATCCCATTGGTGCACACCGGATGATACAAAAACAAACTGCCGTCCACCCAAAGTTCCTGGTTGTAAAAATGTCCGGCTTCTTTTTTGATGTCCTCTCTTTTCAGCATTGGGATGCACAAAAGAGCCTCCGGATCCTCCTCTGCCTCCTGATAGGCTTCCAGTTCCCTGGTCTTTTGGACCAGAGCTTCCCGTTCTTCTTTACTCAATCCTGCCCGCAGCCCTTCAAGCTTTTCTTCCAAAAGGCGCTCCCTCTCCAGGGCAAGACCTTTTTGGGGGATAAGGGTAAGGATCGATCCATGGGGATTTTCCAAAAGATATTTCCGGATCAGTTCTTCAAAATATCCCTCATAAAGATCCTTCTTTAATTCTTCAAATACTTTAAGAAGAGAAACTGCACTAAAGGGATCCTCGTCTAAATACAGCCAGTTACCCAAAATATCCAGCCCATACATCAGCCCTTTGGGATAGCCGGAAAAATCTGCTTCCCTGTAGCGGAATTCCATATAATTGATCCCGGCTTCTATGGATTTTTTATCGATCCCGTTTTTTACAATGCCAGAAAGGACTTCCTGGATTGTGGATACAAATTCTTCTTTTTTTTCTTTGTTGGCACCTTTGGCAACCACGGTAAAATAAGGCTGCAAAATGCCGTCGTCATAGGAACCGTACACATCTTTTCCGATCTTTTTGTCCAAAAGTGCCTTTTTCAGAGGCGCCCCCGGCGCACTTAAAAGGGCATAGTCCAGCACTTCAAAAGCCATCCGCTCCTTGGCGTCTTTCACAGTTCCAGCTGTCCGGTTATAGGAAAGATAGGTATTGTCTTCCTCTCCTTCTGTTTCGGAAACCGGATACTTCCTGGTAAGATCTTTTACGGTTTCAAAAGACTGCTGTTCCCGGATCCGGGAATCCACAGACAGAGGGCCGAATTTTGAAAGATAATGCCGGTCAATAAAATCCAGTTTTTCCGCCATGTCCATATTTCCGTAAAGGTAGATAAAACTGTTGGAAGGATGATAATACGTCCTATGAAAATCCAGAAATGCCTCATAGGTCAGTTCCGGGATATTTTCCGGGTTTCCCCCGGATTCAAAACCATAGGTGGTATCCGGAAATAAGGAATTCATGATCTCACGCTCCAGCACCTCGTCTGGTGAAGAAAATGCACCCTTCATTTCATTATAGACCACGCCGTTGTAGCGAAGGGGGCCTTCCTGGCTTTCCAGCTGGTAGCTCCACCCCTCCTGGCGGAAAATTTCTTCTTTTTGATAAATATTTGGATAAAATACCGCATCCAGGTAAACGTGCATAAGGTTCTGGAAATCCTGGTCGTTGCAGCTGGCCACCGGATAACAGGTTTTATCCGGATAAGTCATGGCGTTTAAAAAAGTGTTTAAAGATCCTTTGACCAGTTCTACAAAGGGATCCTTCAAAGGAAATTCCCTGGAGCCGCACAGTACGCTGTGCTCCAGGATATGGGCTACGCCGGTGCTGTCCTTAGGCGGGGTGCGGAAGGCAATATTGAACACCTTATTTTCATCCTCGTTTTCGATCAGCATCACCCGGGCTCCTGTTTTTTTGTGTCGAAGGATATAACCTTTTGAATGAATGTCAGTTAAATCTTCTTGTGTGATCCGTTCATATGCAGACAGACCTTCTATCTTCATGATCTCCTCCTGTTTTTTCTTTTTATTGTCTATCTATCCTGTCAATCTTATACCAGTACGTGTCCGCTCTCTAAAGATCCTCCAGGCCTCCCTCTCCGGGGAAATGCAGTTCATACATCTCTTTTGCCGCCTTAGTGATCAGACTCAGTTCATTCTCCATGCCGACGGCAGGCGGCAGCGAGATCGCCGTTTCATAAATATCGTTTTTCAGCTTATTCTTTGCCCTATCCTTGCTGATGGTCAAAATACCGCAGAGGACGGAATTGTAGCTTTTGTCTTTTTCGCACAGATCCATATACAGCTTGACCATATGGCAGCATTCTCTGTAGAGCAATTCCTCATGAAGGCTGCTTTTTTCACAGGTTTCCCGAAATTTTAATTTTTCCAGGCTTTTTACGATCTCTTTTCTCGCGCCTTTTCCTCCGAACAGTCTTTTTCCTGCATCCCGGTTAAATTCAAGGATCATCCAGAGTCCCAGAAATCCATCTGCACGGGTCTGGGGTCCAAGCTCGGATGGGCCCTGGTACCGCAGCTCCCACAACTCTTTGCGGATCGCGTTTTCTTCCGGTTCTTCCCCGGCTTCTATAGACTGCTCCAGAAGGTTTTTTCTCTTCATAGGGTCTGCCTCCCGATAGTAGGCAGCAATTGTCGGTGTATCCATCTGATCTATCCTTTCTCTCTTATGATTCTTCGTATGTCAGCTCGGTCTCCGCCATGGAAAGGGCTTCTTCGATCACTGCATCCATATCCATATACCGGTACATACCCAGCCGGCCGCCGAACAATACATTTTTCTCTTCCAGGGCCCGGCGCTCATACTTGTCAAACAGCTCGTTGTTCTTTGGATCGTTAATGGGATAATAGGGTTCTCGTCCTTTCTTCCACTCTGCGGAATACTCCCTGGTGATAACAGTCTTTTCCTGAGTCCCAAATTCAAAGTGTTTATGTTCTATGATCCTGGTATACGGAACTTCATAATCGGTATAATTTACAACGGCATTCCCCTGATAGTTTGCCATATCCAGTACTTCCGTCTCAAATCTTAAGGAACGGTACTCCAATTCACCGTAGCAGTAATCGTAAAATTCATCGATCATTCCGGTAAACAGGATCTTGTCTGCCTGCTCTGTAAGCTCTTTGCGGTTGGCAAAGAAATCCGTGTTCAGCACCACCTGCACTCCTTCTAAGAGTTTTTTGATGATCCTGGTATAGCCGCCCTTGGGGATTCCCTGATAAGGATCCTTAAAATAATTGTTGTCATAGGTATAGCGCAAAGGAAGACGCTTGATGATAAATGCCGGCAGATCTTTACATTCTCTTCCCCACTGCTTGCGGGTATAACCCTCGATCAGCTTTTCGTAGACGTCCTGTCCCACCAGGGCCAGTGCCTGCTCCTCCAGATTCTTGGGGTGGGTGATATGCATGCGGGCGATCTGTTCGTTGATCTTTGCCTTGGCCTCCGCCGGAGTGCGCACACCCCAAAGCTGATGGAACGTATTCATATTGAAGGGCAGGTTATACAGTTCATTCTTATAGACAGCAATGGGTGAATTTACAAAATGGTTAAATTCTGCAAACTGATTGATATACTCCCATACTTTTTTTCTGGAGGTATGGAAAATATGTGCTCCGTAACGGTGTACCTGTATTCCTTCTACCTCTTCTGTATAAATATTTCCGCCAATATGATCTCTTTTATCGATCACCAGGCAGGTCTTGTTCCGTTTGGCCGCTTCATGAGCAAAAACAGCCCCAAAAAGCCCGGCCCCAACGATCAAATAATCGTATTTTTTCAAGTTTGCACCTTCTTCCTATTTTTTCAAATATACATGCTTGATATAACGCAGAGTCTTCTCTTCTCCGTGGTCAGAAAGGATGCGCAGAAGGGCTTCCAGATCCCTTTTGGTCTTTGGATGGATGAACCACAGCTTTTCTTTGCTTTTCAGAAAGTATTTCAGGGGTTCCCGGTTGGTATAGGACTCTCCCAAATAAGTACGGGAAGCGCTGATCCGGTCCATGACCATCTCCGCCACGTATTTTCTGGGCATCTGGGCCCCCATGATCACATGCTCGTCATCCAGAGAATAATCTACCCAGTATTCAAAATGATGGCGGTTCCTTCCCTGGTGATGAAGCCAGGAAAGGGAAACGCCTTTTTCTTCTCGCTCCGCATTATTGGGACTTCTGGTTCCCTGATAATATCTGCACCCTACCAGAAACTCTGTGGGCGAGTATTTGGACAGGTCATGGAGGAGTCCCTGTTTGTACAGCCCGATACGGAAACAATATTTCATTACCATGATTTTATGTTTTGTGATCGTTTTAAAATGCAGCCATGGATGCATAACTATCTGCCTCCTATTTGCCCACCAGCACCACTACGGTACGAGGCGGGATCTCTATCACTTTTTCCTCCTGCTCCTGCATCTCTTCATAAAATCCGCAGCCGGACATATCTGAGGTATCTGCGGCTTTTTTCCATTTGATGCCGCCAGGCAGGTTGGGAAGGGCGATTTTCCTTGGCTCCCAGTGAAGGTTATAACCTATATAGATGTAATCATCCGGTGTGCCGTCCTCTTTTTGTGCATAGGCACCGCAGTACATGACGCCCAATAGTCTGCAGGTATTATCGGTGTTTAGATACCAGGCCCGCTCACCGTGGAAGGAAATGTCCGGGCAGCCCTTGGTCTTATAGTCCACTCCTTTTAGTTCTTTGTCCATATGCAGAATAGGATGTGCCCTGCGGAAAGCCAGTGCCGCCTTTGCAAAGGCAAGTATCGTTTCATTTTTCTTAAGGCCTTTCCAGTCCACCCAGCCCACCGGGTTGTCCTGGCAATAAGCATTGTTGTTTCCCTCCTGGGAATTTCCCAATTCGTCTCCCCCGTAGATCATCGGTGTTCCCTGGCTTAATAGCGTAAACAGGAAGGCATTGCGGATCTGTTTTTCCCGCATCTGGCGTACAAGAAGCTTCCGGCTGGGTCCTTCTACGCCGCAGTTCCAGGAAAAATTGTAGCTGCTTCCGTCATTGTTATCCTCCCCGTTGGCTTCATTGTGTTTATAATTATAGGATACCAGATCCATAAGGGTAAACCCGTCCTGGCTCGCCATATAATTGATAACGCCGTGATCATCCGGATTTTTTTTGATCTGGTAAGCTGCGCCTTGTATCGTATCCTCATCGCTTTTTAGGAATCTGCGCATATCTTTTTGGAAGCTGTCATTATATTCCGCGATATTCCGGTACATATGCGGAGCCTGGCCGAAGGTCTCTCCCATGTTCACTCCGGGAAGCATGATCTTGGTATCAGCCAGCAGCTTGTCCCGGAGGATCAGCTTGGCCGGTACGCCTTCTCCGCTCAGATGAAAACCATCCACATGGTAATGCAGTTTCCAGAACTGCAGGGCTCTTAAAGCTACTACTCCGTTTACCTCTCCTGGAAAATACATTTCCATGATGCAGGAGATGCCTGCTTTGTGAAGAGCTTTCACCAGATCACAAAATTCCTTCTGCGGATCTTCTGTAGCACAGTAGGCACTTTTGGGAGCAAAATAATAGCCTGGCACATAACCCCAGAAATTCACTTTTCCCTGAGAACGTTTTTCTGTGACCATCCCTGTTTGTTCTTCTTCCGGCGGGATTTCCGAAAATTCATAGGCCGGCATCAGTTCGATCCCGTTTACGCCCAGACTCTGCCAATAGGGGATCATCTTTATAAGGCCGGCAAAAGTCCCTCTTTCTTTTTGGGGCAGTTTATACTGTTTGGTATACCCCCGTACATGTATTTTATAGAGGATCAAGTTTTCATAGGGGATATTTTGT